>JAIRPD010000097.1 GCA_031257195.1 Treponema sp.
CCCCCCCCCCCCCCCCCCCCCCCCCCCCCCCCCCCCCCCCCCCCCCCCCCATTGATACTTCGCGTAGGTACAGCGGAGTTTCGTCCCCGCGCGTTTAGACGCCAAACGGAACGTAATTCGAAGAGAGGAGCGGGAATCACAAAACGGCCCGCGCCACCGCCACATAACCTGGCGATAAGAGACTTACCGGAAAGCTGTACTGCCGGGGCGGCGTTTGTCATCAACACGTAGCATAACGGGCGGGGGGGAAGTTGTCAAGAGAAAATTTCAAATATTTTTACTTTATCTGTGGTACATAGTAAAACGCTGTTTTGAGGCGGGGAACGGACCGCCAGCGGCGGCGGGGATCGCCGCCTCGCTGGTACCGGAAACCCATGGCTCCCGCCGGAATCGCTTCCCGCGTCCGGCGTACCGCCGGACCAGTTCCCGTGAATACCCGGCTCCCGCCGCCCCGGGGGGAGGGGGCGTCCCGGTTCACCGGCGGACAAACGGCGCCGGCCGCGCCGGCCCTCCACCGGCGGTTTCCCGCCCTCCGCCCTTGCCGGTTCCCCCATGGGGGAACCGCGTTACAATCCGGGCGGGACGCCCGGTTTTGCCTTCCATGGCGCCCCCCGGGGCTTTACATTCTTTTCTTTTTTTGATACACTGGAAATTCCATTGGATTATTTCCAGCTTTGCGCTGTTGTTTTAAAGGAAGGAAGGTATGTCAAGAACCTGCGATATTTGTGGAAAACACACCATCACCGGCAATTCGGTCAGCCACGCCAAAAATCGTACCCGGCGGGTCTGGAAGCCCAATCTTAAGAAGGTAAAGACCGAAATCAAGGGTACAACCATAACCCTTAAGATCTGCGCCCGTTGTCTTAAGAGCGATTATATCACCAAGAAGGTATAAGTTCCCGCGGGACAAGAAAAGACAAAACCGCCCGTCCGCCGCCGCCCGGGTTCAGCCCCAACGGCGCCGGGCGGGTCTTTCTCCGCCCTGGTTCCCCGTTTTCCGGTAAAATTCCACCGCCGGTTCCGCGGTTTCGGGTCCCGCCGGACCCGGAGGGAAGGACCCTCTCCCCGGGGCTGTTCCAAAGGGTGAAAAAATGGTATTTTGAATGGCGGGACTTTTATGAGACAGCTCCGGTTTCCCTCAAAACCCAAAAAAGCTCAGCGGTTACGATCCAAAATTATCTTTCCCGTCATTGTATATATCCTGGGATTCGGCTTTATCGGGAATGTGTTCATGCAGTTGTATCTCCTGCGGATGATATTGGACAGGGCGGAACGGCTGGACCGGGTGTACCTGGAGGCCGCGGGGATACGGCTGGACCGGAACATAAGCGACCTGTTTTCGCTGGGCGTGATCTGCGCCAACGATCCGGTCATACTGCGGGCGATCTCGCGGCGGCGGGAAACGGCCCGGGAGGCGGTCAAAGAATCGCTGGTGGTTCAGGACAGGCTGAACGCGTTCTTGACCGCCAATCCGGTTCATCTTCATATAGACAAACTGATTCTTTTTAACGACCAGGGGATATTCGCCCAATCCTCCCTGAGCAGGCAAGGGGGTGATACTTCGGAGTCCCTGGCCGTCCGTTCCCTGCCCATGGTGGAGAAGCTGCGGAAAAGCGGCCTGCCCTGGACCAGTGGATTTGGCCGCTCCATCATCCCCTGGAACCGCAGAGACAGCCTCGCCTTCCTGTTCAGGGCCCGTTCTTCCGGCGGGGACGCCTATGTATATGTGGAAGCGGGGCTGGACCTGATCTATTCCGGCTTTCGGGAATTTCAGGCCCTGCCGGGGATTTTCGCCCAAACGGCGGAGGGGGAAACGATCCCGCGAAACGGGACTCTGCTCACGAGGCCCCCGGAGGGGGAACTGGGCTATATTCCGCCGGGAAACGGCTTTCCCCGCCGCTTCAGTTCAGGGGGGCGTAAATACCGCGTCGACCAGCTGCCCCTGGAAAACAGCCTGGTGGTTCTGTACAACCGGGCGGACATTACCGACCTTGCCGTGAATGACCGGCAGGTGCTGTATATCATAGTGGGGGCCCTTGTCTTTTCCTTCCTGGCGGCGGTAACCCTCGCCATCGTCCTGTCGATTTTCATCACCCGGCCAATCCGCCTTCTCGTCAAACGGATACACAAAATTTCGCGGGAGAATGATTTTTCCCAGGACATGAAAATTGAAAAACCCCGCAATGAACTGGGGCTTATCGGGTGGGCGGTAAACCGGATGTCCGGCAGCATCGAGCGTTACCTTTTTAACATGGAAAAACAGCACCGCATACAGAAACGGGCCGAGCTTGCCCTGCTGCAAACACAGATCAATCCCCATTTTTTGTACAATACCCTGGAATCGATTCACTGGATGGCGAAGCTTCAAAAAAATTTCAGCGTCGCGGACACGATCCGTCATCTTGTCAACCTGCTGCGAAACATCGCGGGAAAAACAGCGGAGGCCGGAAACAGCGGGAAAATTACGCTGGAAAGGGAACTGGGGATTCTGGAGGACTATACCACGGTAATGACGCTGCGTTTTATGGGCGGCTTTGAGGTGGTAAACAAAATTCCCGATTCCCTGCGCGGCTGCCTTGTCCCCAAGCTTATCCTTCAGCCCCTGGTGGAAAACGCCATCATCCATGGAATCGCCCCTTCCGGCGCGTTCGGCACGATTACCCTTGACGCCCGGGAAGAGGGCGGTTTTTTGTGTATTACCGTGGAAGATACGGGCGTGGGCATGAACGGCGAAAAACTTTTGACCATCAAGACCGCGAGGCGGAACAGGGAAAGCCCCTCCCTGAACAATATCGGCATTTCCAACGTGAACGAGCGGCTCAAGCTGCTGTACGGCGGGAACTGCGGCCTCTTTTTTGAAAGCCGCCCCGGAAAATTCACCAGGGTACTGGTAAAGATACCGGTGGAACGGTAAAATAAAAGCGCGAAATATATGGAAGACGGACTATGCCCGGTTCTATTGGTTGATGATGATCCCTTTGTGATCGCGGGGGTTAAACTGCTTATCGACTGGAAGGAGAACGGCTTTCTGCCGCCCGAATCCGCCTCCAGCGGCCAGGAGGCCCTGGAAAAGCTCAAATCCCTGCGGCCCGGGGTGGTAATCTGCGATATTGTCATGCCCGATCTCTCAGGCATTGACCTGCTCAAACAGGCCGAAGACGAATTTCCCTGCACGGTGTTTATCATGCTGTCCGCCCACGAGGAATTTGATCTTGCCCAGAAATCCATGCGGTACCGGGCTTTGGAGTATCTGGTAAAAAGCAATCTGGAACAGGAAACGCTGGAGGCGGTCCTGAAAAAGGCGAAGCTGGAGCGGGAAAACCGCAGGAAGCTCCGCCATATTGAAGAAGCGGATGAATACCCGGAGCCCGCGCCGCGGCGGAACGGGCTCCGGGAAAGGGTGCAACGGTTCTTAAGTTACGGCGCGGAGCTGCCGCCGGAGGACAAGGCCGCGCTGGCGAAAGAAGGCATGCTGAACAACTACGGTTTCGCGCTGATCCCGCTGGACTTCGCCGTTTTGCCGGAGTATCCCGAAATTACGCCGGAGGAACGGCGGATCCTCCTTGACTGGGAAATCGAGCTGACGCGGCGTTTGGGGACCTCCTTCTTTTCCCACATACTGCTTTTCCCCTATTCCATGGGAGCCGAGGACGGCGTCATAGGCGAGGCCGAAACCCTGCTGCTCTTCGCCTGGGGCATGACCCGGGAAAACTGGGAATCGGGGACGGAGAAGTTCCGCGAACAATTGATGAAAACCTCGCTGCAGATTACACGGCTGGGGGCGGACGTGCTGGCCTCGCCCTTTTACGCGGAGCCATCTTCGGAAAGTCCCGCGGACGATCTGTTTTTTATGGCGGAAAAATACCGCGCCAAGGGGAAACACTCCGGCGCGCTGCAAAGGGCCCAGCAGTACATCCTGGACAACATACAAAAGCAGATCATGGTTCAGGACATAGCTGAATACGCCCATATTTCCACCGGCTATCTTTCGACACTGTTTAAAAAAGAATACAAGAGAGGACTTGTTGATTTTATTAACCATGTAAAGATTGACCGCGCCTGCGTTCTTCTGCGGGCAAACAAATATCTGATAAAAGAGATTTCCTATATGCTCGGCTTTGAGAGCGCCTTTTATTTTTCGAGGGTCTTTCACCGCCATACCGGCATGACGCCCTCGGAGTATCAGGCAAAACACGCGCCCCGGACAAAAGCCTGAAGGGGTTCCCCCTCAGCCGAAATACAGCCGGGCGTTTTCAAAGCAGACGCCGTTTACCACGCGGAAGAGCGTTTCCATATCCGCCGGGTATTCGCCGTTTTCCACCCAGCCCCCGATTATGCCGCACAGCACGCGCCGGAAGTATTCATGCCTGGGGTACGAAAGGAAGCAGCGCGAATCGGTAAGCATTCCCACAAAGACCGAAAGCAGGCCGGTCTCCGACAGAATACGGATCTGTTTTTCCATGCCGTTCTTGTGATCGCAGAACCACCAGGCCGATCCAAGCTGCATTTTGCCCTTTATACCGCGCCCGCCGCGCCCCGCGTCGTTATGCTGAAAGGCTCCCATAATGGTAACCAGGGGGTAATAATCCGCGGGGTTAAGGCAGTACAGTATTGTTTTTGGCAGGGCGCTCCTCTCCGGGGAGCCGGAACCGTCAATATGATCGAGCAGGGAAGCCAGGGCGCGGGCGACCTTCCCGTCCCCGGGCGCGTCAAAACCGGCGTCCGGGCCCAGGAGCTTATACATCCGCGTATTGAGATTCCTGAGCGCGCCAAAATGAAGCTGCATCACAACGCCGCGCCTGGCGTACATCCCCGCCAGGAAACTCAGGACCTTTGTTTTGTAGGCCTCCGCCATAACGGGATCGGGCCGGACGCCGGAGAGCGCCGCGCCAAAGGCGCGGTCTATTTCCGCGTCACCCCTAAGGACAAAGGGTGGAACCGCGAAGCTGTGATCGCCGGCGCGGCATCCGCGGGCGATAAAATAATCAAGACGCCGTTCCAGCGCCGCGCGTACATCGTCCACCTTTTGTATGGTTGTCCCGGCGGCCGCGCCGAGTTTTTCGATGTATCCGGCAAAACCTTCGGCCTCAATGTCAAGGGCGCGATCGGGCCGGAAAGTGGGCAGGATCAGAGCCGCTATTTTTCCTATGGGGGCGCTTCCTTCCGCGACGGCCCGGTGGTATTCCAGGGAATCCGCCGGATCATCGGTGGTGCCCACGGCGTACACGTTAAATTTTTCAAAAATATCCTTAACCGTCAGGCGGGGCAAAAGGGCGTTTGCCCTTTCCCAGATTTCCCGGGCGGTCTTCCCGGAAAGCGGCGTCTCGATGCCAAAAAAACGCCGCAGCTCAAGATGCGTCCAGTGGTAAAGCGGATTACCGATAAGCTCCTCCACCGTCCGGGCCCAGGCGAGAAATTTTTCGTAAGGGTCCGCCCCGCCGGTAATAAGGGACTCGTCAAACCCCATGGCCCGCAGGGCGCGCCATTTGTAGTGGTCCCCCTCCAGCCACGCCTCCGTCAGGGTGTTAAAGCGCCTGTTCTCCGCGATTTGTCCGGGCGGCAAATGGCAGTGGTAATCAAATATGGGATTAGCCGCCGCGGCGCGGTACAATTCCCGCGCCGTTTCCGTTTCCAGTAAAAAGTTTTCGTCCAAAAAAAATTTCATCCCGCTTCCTGTAAAACATCCGGGGGCCGCCGCCCTCGCCCTGAGGGTTTTAGGGGCTCCCCATTATAACCTTCGCCGCCTGGACCCGCTGATCCAAAAAAATCTCAAACTGATCGTTGATCCAGCGGCTGATTCCCAGTCCCGGCGCTTCCTCAAAGCTGAAAGCGCCGCCCCCTTCTTTTTTAATAACATAGTACCATTCGGACCCGCCCGGAAGGGCGGCAATATCGCCGGGAACCGCGTTTTCAAGAAGCCCCGCGAGTTCCCTCCGGCGGCTGTCCTCTTTGGAAATATACCGGCTGTCAATGGTAAATTCTTCCCGGCTCAGCCTCAGGTTTTTGGCCGCCTCCTCCGGGGAAAGTTCCTTCAGGGATTTTTCCAGCGCCGTTTTGAGAGCGGCCGCGCCCGGGGAGGCCGCGGCGTCCCCCGCCGGCGCGGGATCGTCCGCGCGGTAAAAACGGATTCCGGAAACAAGATACGGGGCCCGCTTCATCTCATCGGGAAGCGAATCAAACGCGCCGCGAAGCTGCCGGGCGGTAGGGGCCAGTTCGTTTTTCAAGAGGATGGTTTTCAGCTCGTCGGTAATGCCGCCAATCCGGTAGCTGTTGAATTCCGCGGGGGCCAGTTCCTCCGGCCCGTATACCATCCCCCCGCCGGGGTTGTTCCTGTTTTCCCTTTCGCTCTCAAGTTCCCGGTAACTGGAGGGCGCGTCAACGCCGCGCCCGCGGGCTTCCTGCAGCAGCACCATGTTCCTGATAAGCCTTTCAAGGGCAAGCTTGTAGAGGGTTTCCCGGGGCGTGGAGTCCCCGTATTTGGTGTCCCAAAACGCCGCGCCCATGTGGCTGACGCCGTATTCCCTTCCGTAATTCGCCGCGACCCCGGCCCGTAATTCGGCGGCGTAGACATCCAGGTCTTCCTGAAAAAAGGGATCGCCGTTTACCGTACCCGCCGGTTTTCGCGAGGAAGCGCCGGTTTGGAAAGCCGGGGCTTTTCCGGCGGAACGGAGCGCGGCGACAACGCACACCGCCCCGATCAGCGGGACAGCCGTTCCAATCAGAATCTTTAACTGAAGTTTCCGGACAAGCTCTTTTCCTTTTCCCGCCTTCTTTTTCCGTACCGCCATGTCGCTTACCCGGCTAGTTCAATTTTCAATACCGTATCCCAGGGATCGGGCAGGGGATAGGTATGGTTCGGATCGGTCCCCAGCGTAACAAAGCGGATGTCCCGCCGTTTCCGCGCGCCCAGAGCCGCTTCCGCGCCCGCGGCCTCGCTCCCGTCCGAGAGGAGCCGCACGGAACGGATCGCGGCGGGGTCTATGCCGCTTAAAGGTATGGGGCCGATGGGTTCCTCAAAAAGATGCGCGTAAACCGTGTTTCCCCTCCGCGTATAATACCCCCAGCCGGGCCGGCCAAAACCCGCGGCCCCGCATCCGTACACGCTTTCCCCGTTCCGTTTCATCCAGCCCCCCAGGGCGTTTAGCAGTTCCCGCGACTCGGCGGGAATAATACCCCGGGCGTCGGGTCCCGCGTTGAGCAGCAGATTCCCGCCTTTTGAGACACATTCCACCAGTTTATGAATGATAAACGACGGTTTTTTATACAGCCTGTCGGAAGGCGTATAGGCCCAGCTGTTGTTCAGCGTGGTACACAGCTCCCAGGGAACGCTTTTTCCGTCCCCGTTGAGCGGCTCCGAATCGGGCAGGCACTGTTCGGGGGAAGCGAAATCCCCGGCGGTTTCAGGGGGAACGCCGCTTTGGGCAAGGCGGCCCAGGTCAGTTCCGGAAGTCTCCAGCCTGTTGTTGATCAGTATATCGGGATTGTAGCGCCGGACCACGCGCGCCAGTTCTTCCGCGCGCCAGGTTTTACCGCTCATGCCGCCGTAGGAAAAATCAAACCAAAGAATATCCAGGGGGCCGTAGTTTAAAACCAGCTCTTCCACCTGGCCTTCCATATAGTCAAGGTAACGGTCAAAGTTTATCTTTTCGTCCTTGAACTTTTCATTACCCCGCATCGGGTGAAACATATCGGCGTACTTCGGGTAATCGGGATGATGCCAGTCCAGCAGTGAATAGTAAAACCCCACCTTAAGCCCTTCCGCCCGGAAGGCGTCGGCGAATTCCCGCGCCAGGTCACGGCCCGCGGGGGTATTAACCGACTTGTAGTTCGTCAACGCGGAATCGAAAAGGCAAAACCCATCGTGATGTTTGACGGTAAACACCGCGTAACGCATGCCCGCTTCTTTCGCGAGCCGGGCCCAGGAACGGGGATCGTAACCTTCGGCCCTGAATTCCCGAAAATAAGGCTCGTAGTCTTCCACCGGAACCCGCCGCTGACTGCGGTACCATTCCCCCTGTCCGGGGATGGCGTATAAGCCCCAATGGATAAACATCCCCAAACGGGCGTCCAAAAACCAGGCGATTCGTTTTTCCCTTTCCGTCATCCGCGGGCTTCCCCTTTCAGCCTTTTAAGCCCGTGGTGGCGATCCCCTCCACAAAGAAGCGCTGGAACATCAGGAACACCGCGATAACCGGAACGAGCGACACCACGGAAGCGGCCATAATCAGGCCGTATTCGGTTGAATATTGGCCAAGGAACATCCTGATACCCAGGGGGATGGTTTTAAGCGCCTCGGAATCAAAATAAATCATGGGGCCCATAAAGTCGTTCCAGATGGTAACAAAACTGAAAATAGTAAGGGTCGCCAGCACCGGCTTGGAAAGCGGCAGTACAATCCGGAAAAAGATGCCGAATTCATTCAGGCCGTCAATGCGGCCGGCGTCCAGCAGTTCGCCGGGGATATTCACATAGAACTGCCGCACCAAAAAAACCCCAAAGGCCGTAAAGCTCTGCATAAGAATATAGCCTATGTGGGTATTGGTCAAATGGAGGATACGCATTTCCACGTACTGGGGAAGCATATAGACCTGCCAGGGAATGGCGATGGTGGCGACGTACAGAAAGAACAGCGTATTTCGTCCGGGAAAATTACACTTGGCGAAGCCGTAGGCGGCAAAGGCCGAGGTAAACACCTGTATCACCGTTACAATGAAGGCCAGCTTGAAAGAATTGAAGGTGAAACGGGCGAAATTTATCTTCTCCCAGATTACCTTAAAGTTGCCCCAGACGGGATTTTCGGGTATCCATTTGACCGGTATGGAGAACACCTCCGCGTCATGCTTGAGGGAGGCGGAGAGCATCCACAAAAGAGGCAGCAAGGTTATGATGGTTACCGCGGTAAGCAGAAGGTAAACGCCAATACGGGCGGCCCTGTTTTGGCTCTCGATCATTTTTTGCCTCCCGCCCGGGCGTTTTCCACGCGGAACTGGAAAAAGGTGATTCCCCCAACGATGAGGAAAAGGATCATGGCGGCGGCGCTGGTCCGTCCGTAATTAAAGTACACAAAGGCGTTATTGTATATGTAATTACTTACCAGCGTGGTCGCGGTCCCCGGGCCGCCCTCTGTCAGGGCAAAGATAATATCAAATGACTTAAAGCTGTTGATGGTAAGCATGAGCAGCACAAAGAAGGTCGCGGGGCGCAGCAGGGGGAGGGTAATCTTCGTAAAATACTGAAAATTTGAGGCCCCGTCGATGCTGGCCGCCTCACGCAGTTCCTTGGGAATATCCTGCAGAGCCGCCAGGTACACAATCATGTAGTACCCCATGTAGCGCCACACCGCGACAATGATAACCCCGGGGAGGGCCCATTTGGTGCTGCCGAACCAGCCGGGAGGATTCAAGACGCCGATTCCCCGCAGAAACGCGTTGATGGGGCCCGCGGGGGTCTTCATAAAAAGGAGCTGCCACACCACCGCGATGGAAACAATACTGGCCACATAGGGGAAAAAAACGGCGCTGCGGAAAAAGCCCTTGGCCCTGATTTTTCTGTTGAGCAGCACCGCGAGTCCCAAAGAAACGAACAGGGTAAGCGCGACACAGGCCAGCGTATACAGGCAGGTACGGGATATGGAGGCGCGGAATACGCTGTCCCGCAGGATCGCCATAAAGTTATCAAGGCCGACAAAACGCATGGAAGTAAAGCCGTCCCAGTTCATAAAACTCAGGACCAGCGAAAACACCACCGGTATAAGAATAAACACAAGAAATCCCGCGAAATTAGGCAGGATAAACAAAAAACCAATCAGCGTGTTTCTTGCCGTTAAGGAAAGACGGGGTTTTGCCATACTCTTTCTCCTGTTCCGTGATCATACCGCCCCAAAACGGGGCGGTTCCCTCGATTTACTTTCCCTGGATCTCTTTTGAGCGCTTGGACATGGCCGCGAGGCCCTGATCAACGCTGGCCTCGTTCAGCATGATCAGGCTGTGCTCCTCACCGAGCATCTGGTTCACCTCCGCCACATATTCCACCATCGGCCGGTCAAGGGCGATGTTCTCCACGGCCAGGGCCTCCACAAGGCCGTCGGGCATGCCGGGAACCCCGGCTATGTCGGCCAGGTTCTGGCTGTTCGCGCGGCTGGGGAAGGTGGCGTATTTAGAGTAAATGGCCGCCCCCTGGCCGCCCGTCACGAATTTCAAAAACTCCCAGGCGGCGTCCTTGTTTTTGGAGGCCTGATTGATGGCGATGGGAGTTACGGACCCCACCGTCCAGCCCGCCGGCACCCCCTCCGGGTGCGGAAGGGCGGCGACGCCCCACCTGATGGAAGCCTCGCCCTTTTTAATCCGGTCGTTGATGGTCGCGGCAAGCCAGAAACCCATGGGTATCATCGCCACATTGCCTTTCATAAAGGCGTTGGCGTAGGCGATGTTGCCGGCCTTGAGGCTGCCGAAATCCATCACCACCCCCGCGTTCTGCATTCGCAGGGCCATTTCGTAGTAGGGCTTCATAAAGCTGTAGTCCGTGTCCACAATGGTATGTTTCCCGTCCTGCACGGCCCAGTTTTGCACACAGGCGGGCCAGGTGTGGAAATGGGCGCCGTAAATTTTACCGGCGCCGGAACCGGAAGTGAGCTGGCCGGCGAGCTGTTCCCACCGCGTCCAGGTCATGTCGTTGGAAGGATAGGGAATTCCGGCCTTGTCAAAAATGTCCTTGTTGTAAAAAAGCACGTAATAGCTGGTGCTGGCGGGCAGGGCGACCGTTTTATTGTCTATGATAAAACGTTCCGCCAGGCCCTTGTAGGCGGATATATCAACGCCATCCCGCTTTATGTACGCGGACAGATCGGCCAGCTGTCCCCGGTTTGAAAGCCCCTTGGTGGTGTCTCCGTCTTTAATCCAGAAAGCGTCCACATCACTGCCGCCGTTGAGCATGACCGAAAGTTTCTGCGTATAGTCCGCCTGAGGCGTATCAATGACTTCCACTTTAATATCCGGCTGGGAAGCCTCAAACCCCTTTACCAGCTCGGCGTAGTAGGGGTTGAGGGTGGTATCCCAAACCGCCACCTTGATAGTAACCGGACCTTCCCCCGCTTTGGATTGATCCGTTTTGGAACAACCGGCAAAAAGACAGACCGCCAGAATCAGCGGCGCCGCGATACCGAAATTTGCTTTCATACAGAAACTCCTGTTGTTAGTATGGGCGAAAGATCGCCTATATTGGATTGTATCCATAAGCATGCCGTTAAACCATGCATTTTTATCGAAAAAAGAATACTTTTTCTACACTCCCCCGGGACCGGTCTCCCCGTAAAACCGCCGCATAACGTAATAGGCGGCTTTTTTTTGAAGCCGTCCCGCGTCAATGAGTCCCTTGCGGTTAAAACCCTCCTGATAGCGGTTAAGCCGGCGGGGGCAGCGGAAATCATAGAATATCCAGGGACTTACGCCGGCGATATAGGGGCACTGCCGTATCACCGCGGTCTGCCGCTCATAGAGGTCTCTTTGCTTGTCCTCCGTCCACAGGTCGTCCACGGTTCCCCGCTGGCCGGCCCGGGCGTCGCCGCCGAATTCGCAGATCACCACCGGTTTTGCCGGGGCGGAATTCGCCAGTATCTTGGGCAGCTTGCCGAAATCCGGATCGTACCAGCCGTAGTATTCGTTAACGCCGATAATATCCAGGACTTCGGCCAGCCGGTCATCGATCTTCAGCTCGGTATGGTTGATAAGGCAGGCGGCGGAAACGGGGCGCGTGGGATCGAGTTCCCTGGCCCGGCGCGCCAGGGCGGACATAAAGGTGAGGCGGCTGTCGGTGTCGGCGTTTTCGTTTCCCACCGACCAGATGATGACGCTGGCGCGGTTCCGGTCCCTCAGCACCAGTTCCGAAAGCTGGTTTTGGGCGTCATGGTAAGTCGCCGGATTGTCAAAGGCCACGGCCCAGTAGACCGGTATTTCCTCCCACAGCAGCACCCCCTCCTCATCGGCGATTCTGGCGAACCGGGAATCGTGCGGGTAGTGGGCCAGCCTGAGATAACAGCCGTTCATTTCTTTTAGATCGCGGATGGTTGAACGGATAATGTCCTCGCTGGTGGTCTTTCCATGGATGATGTGGTCTTCGTGAACGCTGACCCCCTTGAGAAAGATTTTTTTTCCGTTCAGGATTATGTCCGTACCCCGGACGGCGATTTCGCGGAAGCCGATACGATCCCGCGCGGAGTCCTGTTTGCCGTCCTTTCCGGCGGTAAACCGCAGGATCACGTCGTAGAGCCTGGGGTTTTCGGGGCTCCACCGTTCCGGCTTCGCCCCAATATGAAAGGAAGCTCTTCCGTCCCGCGCCGGGGCCTCCGCGCGCGCGGACAGTTCGGGAATCTCAATCCCTACCGTACCGTCCGCCCCCTCCCCGCCGTCTATGTACACATCGGCGTCCACGCCGCCGTCCCCGGCCAGCCGGACAAACCAGTCTTTAATGTAGACCCGCGGCAGGCGGTACAGAAAAACATCGCGGTACAGGCCGCCGTAATTGAACCAGTCGCTGTTGTCCATGGGAATCCGCGCGGGACCGCGGCGCGCGTCAACGGTAACCACCACGCGGTTTTCCTCCTGTACCAGGCCGGTAATATCCGCGTTGAAGGGCGTTGACGCGCCGTCGTGGGAACCGGCGAAAAGGCCGTTCACAAAAACGCAGGCATTGTAAGCCGCCCCCTCAAAGCGCAGGATCAGGCGTTCCCCCGCTTCCCGGGGGACATAACGGAAAGTACGGGTGTAAACCCCCGCGCCCTCAAAATAATACAGTTCCGGCCTTTCCATATTCCAGCAGGCCGGCACGTTGATCCGCTCCCAGGCCTCCCAGTCCCAGTCAACCGGCTGGGGGACCCCGGCGGCGCTGGTTCGTATTTCTTTAAACCATTCGGCCCGGCGGCAGGTGTCGTACCAGTCCGCCGCGAAATTCCATCTGCCGGAAAGGGACTCCCCTTCCCTGCCCGACGTGTTGATAAGACAGGACGCGGAAAGGGAGGGCTCCCGGTAATTCTCCTCGTAGGCGGCGTTGTGTATATCCGCCTGGTAATTGCCCGATTTCGTTTCCATGCTTGTTCCCCCTACCGCTGTACCCGGCCCGATCCATCGCCGCGGGCGAGTTTCTCCACCTCTTCCAGTGAAACCAGGTTGAAGTCGCCCTCAATACTGTGCTTAAGGCAGCTCGCCGCCGCCGCGAATTCCAGCCGCTCCCGCGCGTCCATGCCCCGCAGGGTTCCGTAAATAAGGGCCGCGCCAAAACTGTCGCCGCCGCCAACCCGGTCCACAATGTGAACCGGATACTTTTTTGAAAAGAAACAGTCCTTTCCATCGAAGAGCATGGCGGCCCAGTTGTTGTCACTGGCGGAAATGGATTCCCGCAGGGTTATGGCCGTCTGCTTAAGGCCGAAACGCCCGGCCAGCAGTTTCGCGGCTTCCGCGTAACCTTCACGGCTTATGACGCCGCCGGTTATGTCGCTGCCGGGGGCCGTGACGCCGAAGACGTCTCCCAGGTCTTCCTCGTTGGCGATACACAGGTCCACATAGCGCATAAGCCGCCCCATCACTTCCCCGGCCTTTTCCTTTGACCACAGGTTCTTGCGGTAGTTAAGGTCGCAGGAAACGCCGAGCCCTCCGGCCCTGGCGGCCTCACAGGCCTCAAGGCAAATGGCCGCGGCCTTGTCCGAAAGGGCGGGGGTAATGCCCGTAAAGTGAAACCAGCCGGCGTTTTTGAATATCCCGGGCCAGTCAAAGTCGGAACACTCCGCCTCGGCGATGGCGGAACGGGCCCGGTCGTAGATAACCTTGGAGGGCCGCTGGGAAGCGCCCTTTTCAAGAAAGTATATCCCCACCCGTTCACCGCCCCGGACTATCAGCGAAGTATCCACCCCGAATTCCCGCAGCGCGTTTATCGCGGCCTGGCCGATTTCGTGCCCGGGCAGCTTGGTCACAAAAGCGGCGTCCACGCCAAAAGACGCCAGAGACACCGCGACATTGGCCTCGCCGCCGCCGTAGCTCGCGCCGTAGCTCCGGGCCTGGACAAAACGCCCGTACCCTTCCGGCGCGAGGCGCAGCATTATTTCCCCAAAGGTAATCACTCTTTTCATTAAAACCTCACGGCACTAACAAGATACTCCGCCCCAGGGGCGAAGGACATTACTGTACGCATGACACCGTCTTTTTCAAAACCGCCCGCACCGCGCCGGGACCCTGCACAAGCCTGGCGAAAAGGTTCTCGACTTTAACGCCCAGCCCCGCCTCGTACAGGTCAACGCCAAAAAACGCCGGATCGGACAAAACGGGACCCAGGGTTTCGTGGATGGACCCCGCCGCGCCCAGCCGCAGGCCGGAAAGCCGGTTTGCCAGGTTGTCGTACTGGGGGTCCGGGCTTACGGTAAACTCATTCCCCCAATCGTCAACACCCAGCAGGTAGCGGAACCACGCGGCCGCCACCAGGGGTATACCCTCCAGGTCCGCCGTCCTGAGGGTCTCGCTTTTTTGGTAGGCTTTCAGGGTTTCCCCAAAACGGATGGGCATTTTGAGGGAGGTGTCCACCGCTATCCGCTGGGGCGTATCGGGCATGTAGGGATTGGGCAGGCGTACGCGGAGGACCTCATCAAGAAAAGTCCGGGGCGAAATGATCCCCGGATCGGTTACAACGGGCAGTCCCTCACGGCGGCCGATAAGTTCCAGCAGCCCCCGGAGGTCTTTGTCTTTCATTTCATCGCTGATCCGGGTGTACCCCAAAAGGCAGCCAAAGAGGGCCAGGGCGGTATGCAGAGGATTAAGGCAGGTACAGACCTTCATTTTTTCCACTCGGTCAACCGTTTCCCTTTCGGTAAAGAAAACCCCGGGCCCGGCCTTTTCCAGCGGGGGCCTGCCCGCGGGAAAACTGTCCTCAATGACCAAATACTGACATTCCTCGGCGTTGACAAAGGGCGCCGCATAGGTACCCTTCGCGGTTACGCCGCCTTCCACGCCGGCAAGTCCGTCCTTGACCAGGAGGGCCTTGACCTCATCGCTGGGACGGGGGGTAATTTTGTCGATCATGGTCCAGGGGAAAGAAACCTTTCCCCGGTCCCGGATATACTCCGCGAAGGCCCTGTCCGTGAGCCGCCTTTCCGCCCAGCCCTGGGCGAAAGCGTCCACCGCGGCAAAAAGCCTGTCGCCGTTATGGGAACAGTTGTCCATGCTGACCAGGGCCAGGGGTTTTTCCCCCGCGAGGTACCGTTCATGGCACAGGGCGGCGATGACCCCCATGTAGCTTTTCGCCCCCAGGGGACCGGCCTCCATATCCGCCGCCGCCCGCGGGGAAAGGGCGCCCTCCGGGCCGGTAAGCGCGTAGCCCTTTTCGGTGATCGTAAAACTCGCCATCTTCAGGGAATTCTGGCGGAAAATGGTCCGGACGCGCTCCAAATCCTCCCCCCTGTCCAGCCGCAGGGCGCGGGCGACGGAGGCGATAACCTTTTTCTCTATCTTTCCGCTTTTCCCGCCGGCTTTCAGCGTTACCAGCAGGCTCAAGTTATCGTAAGGCGCGAACACCCGGTCGATAATCTCCCCATCATAGCCCTCCGCCACAACGACGCCGGTCTTTACCAGCCCTTTCTCCAGAAGCGCCTGCCACAGGGCCGCCGGAAAGGCGCGGAAAATGTTACCCGCCCCAAAGTGTATCCACTCCGGCGCTTTGTTGGTGGCGGCGATCATCGCTTCGCGGTCAAAGTCCGGCAGCCCTATACCCGCCTTTTTCCAGGCCCGGCCGCGAAGGCCCTCGTTGGATAACAGTAACGCCTGTTTCATTCAGCGGCTCCCCTTTTCAATCGCTTCCCAAAGGCCGTTCAGATAGGCCGCCCCCAGCGCGCGGTCGTAGAGGCCGTAACCGGGCATGGAAACCTCGCCCCAGATGGCCCGCCCGTGATCGGGGCGGATGGGACCGTCAAAGCCCGCGTCGTGGAGCGCCTTCATAATGGCGTACATGTCCATGGAGCCGTCGGCGGAAAGATGGGCCGCTTCCTCGAATTTCCCCGGCGCGGTGTGGAGCAGGTTTCGCGCGTGGGCAAAGTGGATACGGCCCTTCAGGGCGGCGATGATGGCGGGAATGTCGTTCTGGGGGTTGGTTCCCAGGCTGCCGGTACAGAGCGTTACCCCATGGTGAACATTGTCCGAGATGCCTATAAACCGCAGCAGCCTTTCCCTGCCGGTAACAATCCGGGGAAGGCCGAAGACGGACCAGGAGGGATCGTCGGGATGGATCGCCATGTTAATATCGTATTTGTCACAGACGGGCATGATCCGCTGGATAAAATACCGCAGGTTTTCAAAGAGCCGTTCCTCATCAACCCCCCGGTACATGGCGAAAAGGTCCTTCAGCTTCGCGAGCCGTTCCGGTTCCCAGCCGGCCATGACAAAGCCCCTGGACTGCCGTTCTATCAGGCTTGTCATGTCATCGGGATTTATGGTGTCAATAAGGCTTTGATCGTAGGCCATGGTGGTACTGCCGTCGGGCCGGACTTTGGCGAGGTCCGTGCGGGTCCAGTCGAAGACGGGCATAAAGTTATAGCAGACCAGGCGGATGTCCGCCTGCCCAAGCCTTTCCAGGGTAGTGATGTACGCGTCAATATAGGCGTCCCGGTCCGCGGAACCGGTTTTGATCGCGTCGTGGACATTGACGCTTTCGATTCCCGCTATGACAAGCCCCGCGTCCTCCACCTGTTTTTTGAGGCCGGCGATGGCCTCCCTTTCCCAGACTTCCCCCGGCAGTTTCCCGTACAGGGTGGTGATCACCCCCGTAACGCCGGGAACCTGCCGGATCCACTCCAGGCTCACCGAGTCGTAGTCTTTTCCAAACCAGCGCATGGTCATTCGCATACGTTAATCCTCCCTCAAAATAACGGTTCGCTAAAATTCTATTTTCAGTCCCAGGGGAAAACCAATATCTATATACCCCGCCTTGTTAACCGCCATCTCGGAGGATACGGCCGGGGGACTTTGGAACGAGAACGCGGCGTAACGCAGGGCCAGGCCGCCCCGGACGCTGGCCCTGGCGCTCCCCGCGGCGGCAAAGATGTAGTTGATACCCGCGTAGAACCCAAAGTAGTTACTCCGCGCCCGGAGGGGGTCCTCTTCCCACTTCAGGGTGAACGCGCCAAACTGGTTGGCGAGCTGCGCGTTCACGATAAAGACTTCGGTCAGTTCGTATTTCGCCCCCAGGGCGGTGTAAAGGCCCAGGTAGGTTTCTTTTCGCTCTTCGATACCCCTCACGGTGTCCTCGTTAAGCTGGGTCTCGTAGGCCCAGCCGTAACTGTACAGCAGGGTTTTGTTGGGCGTCCCCCGCATATCCGCGAAACTGATGTTGTTATTCATCGTCAGGTTCAGCCTGGGAATGGCGGTATAGTTAAGGCGCAGGTCTATGGCGTTGTAGATGGGGAAACGCACCTCCCGGTAGGCGGAAAGCTTGTGTTCCTCCGTGCCGGTCGCGCTGGGCTCCGCGTTGGTATCTTTGTAGTTGGCGTTCTTCCAGCTCCGGGACAGGACCGAGTAGCCCACGGAAAGGGTAAGCCCCGGAAGGGGCGTCCCCATGTTGGCGTACAGGCCAAAGGTATGGTTGCCGATCTCCTCGTCCAGGGAATTGGCCTTGTCCAGGGACTCCGTTTTTTTAAGGGCCGAGGAGGCGTATTTGTACACCAGCGCCACCGTTAGGGGCCCCACAAAGGGAAAGTCGATCTCCGTTCCTTCCACCCGCATCCCAAAAAAGGCCCCCCGGGCTTCCAGCGGATCGTAGGTGTCGTCAAACTCGTTGGCCCTGGTACCTCCAGCGCCCCAGGGGGTCTTGAAGGGCCGGGAGGTACTTTTAAAAAGCCCCCCGGTGGAAAGCGAAAGGAAAAGGTTAAAGGGCAGAAACCGGGAGAGGTCCAGGGGCAGAAGCCCCAACACTTCGTTCAGGTTTCCCTCGACCAGGAAACCCAGGGGCTGGCGGACCAGGGAGCCCGCGGGCATAAAAAGGTCGTTCGTGTCCGTGCCGGTAAAGGCCGCGAAACCCTTGTTCTGATCGGGGCCGTCGTAACCATAGGGAAAGGACCCCACGGTATCCACGTTGTTGCCCCCCACGATGGTGGGGTTCCGCTGCCACAGGGGGAACAGGATCCCAAACTCGTCCATCTTGGTCCGAAGGAAGTCGTCAAAATTCTGGTACCGTTCCACCCGGCCCCGCTGGGCCTGGTTCCCCGTAACCACCTTGAATCCCGGCAGCCACAAGGAGAGGGGCCTGGCCCAGGCTTGCCAGTCCCAGACCCCGGAAAAACCCGAGTCGCCCGCGGCCCGCAGCTGCAGGAGGCCGCCGAAACTTTCGTGGGTGTACTCAAATTTAAGCCGGGCCTCCAGGGGATCGTCAAAAGCCGAGGTTTGGAACATCGCCGTGTCCCCATTCCCCTGGTACCGGTAGGGACTTCCCGGGTGGGCCGCCGTTTTTTCCGCGTAGTCCCCGAACATGGACCGCTGGGTAAGGAGGTCAATCGCCGAATCCAGGGTAACGGTATAGGACTTTGACGGCGCCGGGGCGGGTTTCTTCGGGGCGGCCCCCCGGGAACCTTCGGTTCCCCCGGAATCCCCCGCGGCCGGCGGCTCCGCCGGCGTTTCCTCCGCCGGGGAACGCCCCTCGTCCGCGCCCTCGCCGGAAACCGGCCTGCCCTCCCACGAGCCCTGTTCCCCCGGCAGGGGAAAGGTCTTTTTTCGCCAGGTTTGGCCCTCCGCCGGAACGGAAAAAATCACCACAAAAACCAGCGACAAAGCGGATATTATCAAGTTCCTCATGATCCTCTCCTTAAAATTCCGGCGCGGCCGGTCCGCCTCCCGGGAACGCCCTCAATTAAAACGGATACTGCGCCGCGGCGAAGGCCCCAATGGGCGGCGGCGAGATGGAAACGCCGTACATATCCGTGGTAATGCCGCTGTCGTTCCAGGCGCTGTCCACCGAGCTGGAGGAAACGGGAATAGCCATGCCGCGGCCGATAACGGGCGAAGTGGAATCGGCGGGAGCCAGGAGGGCCGCCCTCCCCAGCAGCCTGCTGATACTGGTAAAACCCCTTATCTCGTCCGCGTTGGCGTACGCGTAATCCGGCAGGGCGCTGTCCCGCTGGAGGCGCAGCAGCCAGGGACCGCTGGTCTCCTGGATCCACAGCCGGGGATTGGCCCACCTGTTTCC
Source organism: Treponema sp. (assembly GCA_031257195.1). GTDB lineage: Bacteria > Spirochaetota > Spirochaetia > Treponematales > Breznakiellaceae > JAIRPD01. Next base: position 19,207 of record JAIRPD010000097.1, read on the forward strand.
GTTGGCCCCCAGGATAGCGGAGACGGCCGTCCCCGTCCCGTTGTTGAATTTGCTCATGTCCCCCACCGCGGGATCGGTTCCATAGCCCCAGAGCAGGTTGTTCTTAAAGCCCGTATCCGTGTTGGTCAGCGCGCCGGCGGTCCCGCCCCCGCTGTGGCCGTAGGAAAGGTACACCGTCCCCGCGCCGGCCTTGATCAGCACGTTGTTGAAAAAGCGCCCCACCCGGCCGTTGGCGCCGCTGGAGTTGTTCCCATAGAGGCCGCAGGTAATGCCGTCTCCCACATAGAAGGTGTTGTTATAGACCAGGGCGACCTTGTTAGTAACACTGGTTTGATTGTTGTGGAAGAGGGTCTGGCCTCCGGTCCAGGCCGTATAGGAATTGGCGGTGGTGCTGGCCCCGGGGGTTACCGAGACCACATAGCGGCTGCTCCCCGCGTCGTTGGCGCTCACGTTGTAGCGGAACACGCCGTTGGTGATGCCGTCCATAAAGAGGATGCACCCCCCGGCGTTGTGGTGGCTGTAATTGTACTGGTAGATTACCTTGTCGCAGCCGTTGTCTATGTCCCAGGCCTCCCCGTCCTGGTAGCCGTACAGCGTCCCGTAGGCCTCGTTGTACTGTAGGGTGGTGTTTTTGTCGGTCATGGCCCAGACCGCGGCGTAGTTCGCCCCCAGGAAATTCGGGGCGGAGCAGGCGTCCTTAACGACGCAGCTTTCCACCAGGCCGTTCTTGTAGTCCTGCCGGGCGTTCAGGCCGCTCCCGTCCTGGACGCCGTCTATGACAATCCCGTCCCCCGCGATGGCCTCCAGGTAATTCCCCCGGAAGACCACGTTGCTGTTGGCCCAGCCGGAGCCGTCGGGGACGGACTTGTTCCGCAGTCCCTCCAGGGCCACCCGCTTGACGATGTTCCCCTCCAGCAGAATCCCGTTATACCCAAAGTACTGGCTGGAAGGCGTACCTCCCGTTTCCGTGTTGGGCATACCGTAGACGATGATGCCCCCCACCACCTTGAAGGTGGGGCTGGGACTGCCGCCGCCCAGGGTGGTGGAATTGTTAAAACCGCCGCCCCCGCCGTTGTTGGTGTGCATGGACTGCACGTCATGGACATAGCAGTTCTGCACCACGACGTTGTAGCTGTTCGCGTCGCCATAGACCACCTGTCCCCGGTAATCCGGGTTGGTCCTGGTATCGCCGTAACCCATAATCATAATGCCGGACAGGTGCTTCGCCACCCCCGCCGCGTAGTAGTGGTTGGGGTTGGCGATATAGTTGTCAAAGGTGTTGGTTACCTCTATGTTGCGGATCATCCAGTGGTGCTGGTTCAGGAGGGTTATCGCGCCGGAGGGGAACCACCGGTTACTGGCGCTGGGGGCGGGGGTGCCGTTCCCGTTGATCAGCGGCCGCCGGGAAACCACGTAGGATACCAGATCCCCCGTCGCGTCCAGCCGCTCGTAGGCGTCTATCACAATGTGCCTCCGGTCGGAACCGCTGCCCCCGGGAAAGAGCATGCCCACCGTATCGCTGGTCAAAAGGGAGCCATAGTTTTGCTCCGTAACGCTTGTCCCGTTCCAGACGCTGTTCGCCTCCAGCAGGATATGATCCCCGGGGCTGAAGGGATTGGATGTTCTTCTGCTGTTGGGGTTCTTGAAACTCTTCCAGGGAGTCCTGGGGCTGAGGCCGTCGTTGGCGTCATTACCCAGGGCCGCGTCAATGTAGTAGGTCGTCCCGGGAGAGGCGGCGGGCCCCAGGGACACAAGCCGCCCTCCCCCCGCGGATGAGCCGCCGCCCCCGCCGCCTCCACCACCGCCGCCGCTTCCGCCGCCCAGGAGCCCCAGATCGCCGCTGTCCAGGCCCTCCGTATGGTTTACCACCACCGGGAGCGGTTCCAGAACCGGGTTCTTGCAGGCCCCCAGCGTCCCCAGGGTCAGGATCAACGCCGCCCCCAGGGCCGCGATTTGTCCGTTACAGGTCTTCATGGTTTTCATACCCTCTTCCTCCTTAAAATCAATCCCAGCCGTCCGGGCCGGCCCAATCCGGGGCGTTCCTGTCGCCCGAACCCCGTTCCACAAACAAGCGGTCATTGACGCCCAGGGTGGCGTCCCGTTTTTTCACGGCGGTTACCGCGAGGTTCGAGGCGGAACCGCTGTTTTTGGGCAGCGCCACGGCGGCCTTGACGGTCCCGGTCCAGGTTGTGGTATTGGCGCTGGCCCCCGTCGTACCGTAAATGGTTCCGCCGGTTTTCTGGAACGCGCCGCTGATAAGCACCGCCCCCGCGCTGGGAAGGGCCGAGGAACCCTGTACGCTGTTGCCGGAAATTTCCCCGCCGGTCATAAAGAAGACATCCCGTCCAAAGTAGGTCGCGTTATGCGCTCCCCGGCCAAACACGGCCCCGGCCCGGTACGCGGTCGCCCCGTTTGTTACACTGTTATTTCTAATGGTCCCGCCATGCATGATCACAGCGCCAGCCTCGTAAATATATACCCCCCCGGAACCGCCGTTCTCTCCGGCGCCGCTGGAGGTAATACTGTTACCGCTGATCTCCCCGCTGTTTATCAGCAGGATAGTTCCATTGGAACCGCCGCCCATACGAACCGCGCCGCCCATATCACCGGTGTTGGAATTCACGTTATTTCTGATAACGCCGCCGTCGAGGATCACCTTGCCGCCATCGTTAATCTGGAACAGGGGCTGGTTCCTGGCGGTACCGCCGCCGTCAAAAATCACATGCTCGTCGATCACCAGGGTAACGCGGTTTCTCAGAACAAGGGCGGAATTACTGGTACCGGTTACGGTAATAACCTTGTCCGCACTGTTGGCGCTGGTAACAATTATGAGGGGGTTTTTACCGGCGGGGGCTCCGGTTGCGTCAAAACTAGTGGCGGCGGCGTAGGTTTGATCACAACCCAGCACAATGGTGTAGGTATCGCCCAACCCTTCCGCCGCGCTGACGGCGGCATCCGCCCTGATACCGGAAGCTCCCTGAAGATACGCTATAGCCTTGGAATACAGATCAGCCGCCCCTGCCGCCGCGGTTGTATCAGCAATGCCGGTGAGAGCTATAAACGTACCGTTTTTATAGAACCCCGGGGTGTTTTCAAAGCTCCCCCTGGTCCGCTTTACCACATTACGGACAATGAACTGGGGCACAGGGGAAAGCTTGTTCGTGTTTGGCGCGGAGGTGGTGGACTTGTTTATCACGGCCCCCTCCACATCGGTACTAAAGCGAAGGATTTCCCCCCAGGCCGCGGGGGAACTCATGGTAAAGTCCCAGGCCGCCTCGTTCGTGCCGGAAACCGCCGCGGGGGCGCTCAGGGTATAGGTTCGGGCGCCCGTATCCAACAGGGGATTGCCGCCAACAGAAAAACCGGGCAGCAAGTTGGCCTTTACCTTGAGCTTGGTCACGTCGGCGATGGTAACGGGCTCGCTAAAGACCACCCGCAGTTTGTTGGAAGGCGCCGCGGCCGCGTTCCCGGAGGCGTCCACCACCGCGGCGCTCTTGATGTAGGGCCGGTCCCCTCTCTCATAGACGGTGAAGGCCAGGGGTTTGCTGAACGCCGCGAGGGCCGTTAGGTTGGCGGTAAGGTTGCTCCCGCTGTAGGCCACGTTGACGCCGCTCCCATGCCGTACGTAGCTGCCCGGGTCCAGGGTAAGGGTAATGACGTTGCCGGCCAGGACCGCGCCGCTTACCGTGAGCGCCGCGGAGGGGTTTGTTTTGGTCACGGTAAAACCAGTCCCGGCGTTGGCCGGCCCAGTCCCCGACACCACCGCGTCGCTCAGGGTCAGCTTAATCCCGGTAACCGCGAGGGCCGCGGCGGGGTCGTCGTACACCGGTTCCATGCTGACCAGCACCGGGGCCGGCGCCGCGCCGATGCTGGCGGTAAACCGCGCCGATCCCTGGTGGGTCAGCTTGAGCCCTTCGGGCGCGGACGCCTTTATCGCCAGCTTAACGGTAACCTCCGAGGACGCGCCGTTGGCTCCGTCAAAGGTTAATTCCCCGGTGGCGGGATCAACCGCCGATATGACCGTCCCCCCTCCCGTGCGGGTGAAGTCGATGGTGTTCGACCCCGCGGCGGCGGTAATGTCCGCCAGGTTCAGCACGGCCGCGCGCAAACCGACGGGCCGGGCCAGGCGTCTATAGGAATCCACCGGATAGAGGGGGTCCAGCGCGTCCGGCGCGGGGTACACGGTTATTGTTTTCCCCGTTACCGTCAGGGGGCTTTCACTGGAAATAAAACCAACCACCACACTGCCGGCCCCCGTAACCCTCAGGGTCCCGGTGTTTTCATCCACCTCCGCCACGGAGGAGTTGCTGGAAAACCAGGGCATGCCGGCGGTCCAGTTCCCGCTGTTCACGGCCGAACCGGTGTGGCCCTCGTACCCAACCTGCAAAAGATTTTCCGTCAGGGTCAAGGCGCTGTCCACGGTAAACCCGAATTCGCCGTAGGTGATCCGTATCTTTTTGGCCGCGTTTTGGTTGCCCACCAGCAGGAAGGCGCCGTGTTTGTCCGTCCCCTGGGTGGTGTCGGGGAAGCTGACGGTGAAGGCCGTGGTTTGGCCGGGGGCGACGGCGGGAAGCGTCTCGGGGGCCGCGGAAAAAAGGCTCTCGTCGCCGGGATAAGCGGGGTCCTCCACGATAACCACCCTCATGCCGTTCAGGGGCTGGTTCCCGGTATTGGTAACCCGTACCTCAAAGTCCGGGGCTTGCGCGAAATTCGCCCCCGTGGGCGCGTAGACGGCAATGGAATCCCGCCCCAGGCTTAAATTGCTGATCAGCAGTTCCGGGTTACCCGGACTGACAACCTGGCTGCAGGTGGTCAGAACAAACAGGAATACCGCAAAAAGGGCAAAGGTACGGATCTTTTTCATAGGACCTCCACAAATCCTCATCGTCTTATCACAGTTCCCGGCCTGGGAGCGGCGCTCGATTCCCGCCTCAAAATCCCAAAACCCCAGATACAAATATAATCTTGAATAATCGCCCGACAAATACACTATTTTTGAAATCGCATATAAAAAACGACGATTTGTGGATGTCTGGAACGAAGGGAACCCGGGACGGCTACAGTTCCAGCTCCAGCCGGTCCCAGGCGGGGCCTATTTCCGCCTTGATCCCCCGCGTTCCGGTGAAATTCCGGCAGTAGTCCTCGATTTCCCGGTGGGAATGTTCATGGCTGATATGGGTCAGGAAGCTCCGGTCCGCCCCAATCCGGGCGGCGGCTTCCAGGGCCTGGTCAAAGCTAAAGTGGGTTTCGTGGGGCCGGACCCGCAGGGCCCCCACAATGAGCAGCCCCGGCCTGCCGATGAGGGTAAACGCGGCCTCCCCAATATGGGAGGTGTCGGTGAGGTACACGGCCCGGGCCGGCCCGCCGGGGGAACCGCCGCCGGCGGACTCCCCGGTAACCGCGTACCCCAGGATATCCAGCTTCCCGTGTTTCACCGGGATGGGGGTAAAGGTCAATCCCCCCACCCGCGCCGGGCCGGAAAGGACAAAACCGTTCAGCCGCGGTTTGCCGCCCCCCTCCTGGGTGTTCCGGTAAATGTAGGCAAACCGTTCCCGGAATTCCTCGATGGTGGGCCCGTTCCCGTAGAGGGGGATGGGCTTTTCCCGGCTCAGGGGGCGGACATCGTCCAAACCCTGGATGTGGTCCGCGTGGGCGTGGGTAAGGAACACCGCGTCCAGCCGATCAATTCCCGCCCCCAGGGCCTGGAGCCGGAATTCCGGCCCCGTATCAATGACCACCCGCTCCCCGCCGCCGCCCTGGATGTAGAGGGAACAGCGGGTGCGCTTGTCCCGGCTGTCCGGGGAAGTACAAACCGGGCAGCCGCAGCCTATGACGGGAATTCCCTGGGAAGTGCCGGAACCAAGAACCGTAAGTTTCATCTGTACCGCGTATTTTTCCTTTATCAAACCTGTTACGGCCAGTAGTATAGAGAAAAACCAGGGGGCTTAGAAGGGGGTCCCCTCCAGCCCCGGGCAGGGTCTCCCTCAGCCCCGGGAAAGGGCCCCGCCCAGCCTTAGGGAGGGGGGCCGGAAATCCGGCTGATGCTGACGGCCCCGCCGTTTTCCCCGTCCAGCTCCACGATGATCCCCTGGATAAGCCAGTTTTCCTCCGGGACGGGGACGGCGCATTCCAGGTGGCGGGGAATCTGGGTCCTGGCCCGGTCCAGGCAGATTTCAATGTCCATCCCGATAACGCTGTTTTTCGCGCCCGTCATTCCCAGGTCGGTAATGTAGGCCGTTCCCCGGGGAAGTATCCGTTCATCGGCGGTTTGTATATGGGTGTGGGTTCCGGCGACAATGGCGGCCCGGCCGTCCAGGTAGTAGGCCAGGGCCTCCTTTTCCTCCGTGGATTCGGCGTGGAAGTCCACGATAACCAGGGGAAACAGGCCGGGAACGGCGGGAGCGCCTTCGGGGGACAGGATGGGGTGGTATTTCGCGGCGGCGCCGGAGTAGTTTTCCATGACGCGGTCAAAACACCGGAAGGGGCAGTCTATGGGGGGCATCAGCTCCCGGCCCTGGAGGTTCATCACGATCAGGGTAAGGCCCTTTCTTTCCAGCTGGAGCCAGCCCGTTCCGGGAACCGCCATCCCGCCGCCGGCCTCCGCCCCGCCGGGGATGTCCTCCAGGGCTATGGCGGGGTAATTCGCCGGCCGCAGTACGGGTTTGCCGCCGAAGACCGTGTTTTCCAGGATCGGCCAGAACTCCCGTTTTTCCCAGATATGGTTGCCCCCGGTAACCACATCGGCGCCCGCGGCGAGGATCCGGTCCAGGGTTTCTTCCGTTAAGCCAAACCCCCCGGCGGCGTTTTCCCCGTTCACCACGGTCAGGTCCGCCCCATACCCGGCGATCAGCCCGGGAAGGCGCTTTTCCAGGGCCTGGAGCCCCGGATCGCCCACCACGTCGCCTATCATCAGGACCCGCAGGCTTGTCATGCCCGTACCGCGGGCGCGCCCCCGGACCGGCGGGCGCTCACCGGGCGTATTCCGTAATCCGGGTTTCCCGGATAATCGTTACCTTGATCCTGCCGGGATAGCTCAGGTCCGTCTCTATCTTCCTGGCGATGTCCTTGGCCAGATACCGGGACTGTTCCTCGCTGATGGCGCTGTTGTTAACAATGATCCGCAGTTCCCGCCCGGCCTGGATGGCAAAGGCCTTGTCTACCCCGTTAAAGCCCGCGGCGATGTTTTCCAGGTTTTCCAGCCGCTTGATGTAGTTGTCCAGGGTTTCTTTCCGGGCGCCGGGCCGGGCGGCGCTGATCGCGTCGGCAATCTGCACCAGCACGGACTCGACGCAGGAGGGCTCAATGTCGTTATGATGGCTCCCCACGGCGTTGATCACCCGGGGGTCCTCCCCCATTTTCCGGGCCATGTCCATACCCAGTTCCGCGTGGTTCAGGTCCGAGTCCGATTCGGCCCCCTTACCTATGTCGTGGAGCAGGGCGCCGCGCTTGGCCAGTTCCCGGTTTACCCCCAGTTCCGCGGCCAGGACCCCGGCGATGATCGCCACTTCCTTGGAATGGGTCAGCACGTTTTGGCCGTAGCTGGTACGAAAGTAAAGCCGCCCCAGGGCGCGGATCGCCTCCTGGCTGATGTTGTGGATCCCCACGTCAAAGAGGACCTTTTCGCCTTCCTCGAAGATCTTCTGGGAAATATCCTTGCTGGCCTTGGAAACCACCTCCTCTATGCGGGCGGGGTGGATCCGGCCGTCCACGATAAGCCGCTCCAAAGAGACCCGGGCGATTTCCCGGCGCACCGGGTCAAAGCAGGAGATAACCACCGCCTCCGGGGTGTCGTCGATGATGATGTCCACCCCCGTAAGGGTTTCCAGGGTGCGGATATTCCGGCCCTCCCGGCCTATGATCCGGCCCTTCATCTCGTCGTTGGGGAGGGTTACGGTAGCCACCGTTACGTCCCCGGTTACCTCCGTGGCGAGCCGCTGGATAGTGGCGACCAGGATATCCTTGGCCTTCTTTTCCGCCGCCAGGCTGGCTTCCTGCTCGATCTTGTTGATCAGCCCCTGGGCGTCGTGCTTGGCGTCATTCTCCAGGTCGGCGATGATCAGCGCCTTGGCCTCGTCTATCGTGAGGCCGGAAATCCGTTCCAGCTCCCCCCGGTAACGTTCCTCTTCCTTGTCCAGCTCCGCCTCACGGTCCGCGATTCGCCTGTTTTTTTCGGCGAATTGCTGCTCGATCTTCTCAATTTGAGCGGTCTTTTTCTCTAGCGCTTCCTCTTTTTGTAAAACGCGGCGTTCATACCGCTGCAGTTCTGCCCTGCGTTCCCGAGTTTCCCTCTCCTGCTGGTTGCGTTCACGGATAACCTGTTCTTTCGCCTCAAGAAGTATCTCCTTCTTTTTAGCCTCAGCTTCTTTTATCGCATCCTGTTTTATACGTTCGGCGCGCTGCTCCGACGCTGTCAGTTGAAATCTGGCGTACAGCCATCTTATAATCCAGCCTAAGGTTAACCCGGCAAGAGGGAGGATTATATAAAAAATCCACATACCATGCCCCTTACCGTTGTTACTGTAATGCTGGATTGATGGTATACCATACCCGGAGGTTTGTCAATACCGCCGTTGGTAAAAATGACACAATCAGGCGATAATCTTGTCCGGGGCGAGGTATTTTTCGAGGGTCAGCTTAAGGTCCTTTATCATGATCGGTTTGGGGATAAAGTCGTCCATCCCCGCCCGGATATAGGTTTCCCGGACCCCGGAAAGGGCGTTGGCGCTGAGGGCGATAATGATCAGCCGGGTAAAACGGTTCCCCAGGGACCGGATCTGCTGGGCCGCCTCGATCCCGTCCATGCCGGGCATCATGTGGTCCATAAACACGATGTCGTAGTCCTGTTTTTGTACCATGGCGATGGCCTCTTCCCCGCTCTGGGCGGTGTGGACCTCCGCCCCATAGCGCTTGAGCAGGCCCTCGGCCACCATACGGTTTACCTGGTTGTCGTCCACCACCAGGATCAGGGCGTTCCTGACCATAAAGGAACCGCCGTCTTCCCGGATCTGCCGCGGTTCGTAGTTTTTTTTGCCGTTCAGGATTCCCGCCAGGTGGGTGATCAGCACGGGCCGGTTGAGGACATTGGGGATTTCCCGGTCGTACTTTTCCACTATCTCTTTGATGAGGACAAATTTGCCGTTCCGGCCGTCCTCCTCAAAGAACTCCCTAAAACTTTCCTTGGCGGCGTTGTCAAAGATCACATAGCTGTAGTCCCGTTCCTGGTACGCCCGCCGGGCCGCGCCCAGGTCCGTGCAAAGGGTATGGTAAACATTCAGCTCCTGGAGCATGAATTTCATGGCCTCGGCGTTGTACGCGTTCGATTCGTAAACCAGAACCCGCAGGACCTCCGGCTTGTCCACCGCGGCCAGGAAACCCGCCCTTTTGCCGGGGCAGACCACGTAAAAAGAAAACGTTGTTCCCTGGCCATAGACGCTGTTTACGGCGATTTCCCCGCCCATCAGTTCCACCAGCCGCCGGCTTATGGCCAGCCCCAGGCCGGTTCCCTCCACATTGCGGTCCCTGTGGGAATCCAGCTGCTGGAATTCGGTAAAGAGCTGGCCCAGTTCCTCTTTTTTCATCCCCTGACCCGTGTCGCTGATCTCGAAACAAAGGCGGTAGGCTTCCTGGAGGGAGGCGCCCCCGGGCAAGTTTTCCGTCCAGGCCTTAAGGGAAACCATCCCCCGCTGGGTAAATTTAACGGCGTTATTGAGGATGTTGATCAGGCACTGCTTAAGCCGCAGTTCGTCGTTGACCATTACCGGGGGCACGTTCCTGGAAATAGCGGCCACCAGGGCGATTCCCTTTTCGCTGGACTTGATGTTGATCACGTTCAGGGTGTCGTTGATCAGGGACATAAAGTCGAAGGGCTTAAGGACCACCTCCATTTTTTGGGCGTCGATCTTGGAAAAGTCCAATATATCGTTGATAATGCGGAGCAGGCTCAGGGCGGAGCCCTTGATCGTGTCCGCCCGGGTTATCTGCTCCCTGCTTAAGGGGTTAGAGAGCATCAGGTCCGTCATCCCAATAATGGCGTTCATGGGGGTGCGGATTTCGTGGCTCATGTTGGCCAGGAAATTACTCTTTGCCCGGTTGGCGGACTCGGCGTCGTTTTTCGCCTCGATGATCGACGTAATATCCGTCCACTCAAAGAGCCGGGCTATTTTTCCCGCCACCAGCTGGGAGGACCGGAGGAGGAAGTACTGGAGAGTTTCCCCCTGATCAAGGGAAAACTGCCGTTCCACATAGCCGGTCTGTTCCATAATTTCCTGGAAAAGCATCCGCATTTCCTTCGTGGGCAGCAGGTCCAGCAGGGGCCGCTGGTAAACGTGGGCCTTATCGTCAATGCTGAGCCAGGCCGCCAGGGAATCGCTTAAATACTCCACCTCCGCGTCGTTGTTGATGATCAGTATGTAGGAAACGGTGGTTTCCATAAGGACATTGAAGGCCAGCCCCGACTTTTCCACATTGGCGACGATGTTCCTTAGAAAGCGGTTAAAGCCATAGAGGAACAGGCCCGCGAGCAGGTAAGCCGCCAGCGTTACCTCCCCGGCAAAGACGAACCCGTCTTCTCCCAAAAGGGGAAACTGGACTACCAGAATCAGCGCCGCCAGGATTAGGCTGGTGATGACAAAGGCTTTTAAAAAACTCCGGCCATCCACAGAAGAAACGTTTACGATTAAGTTAATAAAGATAAGGAAATAGTAAAACCGGTCTCCCCCCAGGATGACGGCGGTGATGGTGGCGGTACAGAAAAACGCGGTGGTGGAGATCCAGGAGATGGTATGCCGTGAAAGACCGCTGAAATAAAAGAGCCAGGTATGAAAGATCGCGATCAATAGGATCGAGGAGGCCCTCACAGCAAGATCGCGAAGGTTCACGGCGATCCAAAGGTCAAACATCAGGGCGACAACAAGGTACATTCCCAGGGCCACGTAGCTGATTATTCCCACATAGCGGATGGCCCATTGGTGATCGTACAGGCTGGAGGCTTTTTTCACCGGGATTCCTCCGGGCCGGGGGAGACGCCCCAGGGACAGACAAAATCCAGCGACCGGGGAAAAACCTCGAATTCTATGGAGGTGTTGTAAAAAAATTCACCATCCAGGATGATGGTCATGGTAGAACGGGAGGAGATCCGGACCTTTTTGCGGCGGTACCGGCTGATGTAGGCCGGCCATTTGTGATAGCGGCCCCGCTCATAATCGGCTATCACCGCGGCAAGCTTGATCCGGGGTATGGGCTTGATCATAAACAGGTCCAGGTATCCGTCGTTAATCGAGGCCCCCGGGGCGGGCCGCAGGCCTTCCGCGTAGGCGGGGGCGTTGGTTATCAGGATACTGATCAGTTCCCCCTCGTATTCCAGGTCTTCCCCCTCAAGGCGGAAGGACTGGGCGCTGTTTTTTAACAGGTTTTGGCCCAGCCCCATGGCCATATAACAGGCGCTCCGGGGCAGCATTCTGAATTTATCCGCCAGAACCTCTCCCTGGCGCAGAGCCTCGGCCTCGCCGCCTATCAGGGCGTGGATGACCGCGTAGTGGTGGCCCGCCCGGATCGTGTCGATGGTAACCACCGGGGACAGGCTTAGCCGCTTGATCGACCGGAAGAACCGCAGGCTGTTTTTGCCCCCAAAGGCGGAGATCAGGGAATTGTCCCCCCCCAGGGGATACCAGGCTATCTGCGCGTTGGGCAGCCCCACCACCCCATTGATCACCTCGAAGAGGAGGCCGTCGCCCCCAAGGACATAGACCCGGGTTATCTCCCTGGCGCCGCTGACCTGGCTCAGCACATAACCGGAGGCGTCCCGTTTCCACTGGGTTTTATGGATAGCGAACTCCACATGGGACCGGCCGCTAAAGTGGTTTTGTATTTCCCCCTCAAGCTCATCAACCCTGCCCTGAATTCGCCGCGCCTTGGGGTTGATGATAAAGAGATGCTTCATGGCCGGGATCCTTCCCCCGCCCGGCCAGCCGCTTCCAGCAGGGTGGAAATTTTTTCCATGGCGTCGTCGTATTCAATATTGTCCAGGTCTTTTTTAAGGGCCTCCAGGTTTTTCCCAATCTCCCCTTCCCAGACCCAGACGTTCATGGGGGCAAGCAGGGCGGCCGCCCCGGCGGCGTCGAAATCGCCGCAGACCTTTTGGACCTGTTCCAGGGTTTTCGCCAGTTCCTTTGGGTCCCCCCGCTGGGAGGGACTTTCCCGCGAGGGAAAAAGGGCCGCCAGGTTCCGGGAAAACCCCCGCAGGCGTTCCTCAAAGTCCGGGTAGTTTTCCCCGCAGTAGGCGGCGTCGTCGGATTTGGCGGAAAATTCCAGCTGCCGGGCCTCGTCTCCCAGGGAATCGGCCCCAATGGTATACAGGGCCGATTTCATGCCGTGGATTTCCACGGCAAAGGCGGCCAGGTCGGAAACGTGGAGGTTTCGCGTTTTTTGTATCCCCTGGGCGATTGACCCCACCGTTACCCGCAGCAGTTCCGCGTACTGCTCTTCTTCGCCGCCCACAAGGCTTAAACCCCGGTCCACGTTAAGACCCGGGATTGTCCGGGCCTTTACTAAAAGGGGACCGGCCTCTTCCGGGGAAAGGGCCCCAAGCCCGGCGAGGGGACTTTCCGGCGGAGCGCCGGACCCGCCGCTTTCCTCCTCCCCGGAAAAATCCCTGGCCCTGGGGGCGGGTTTTTCCTGGCGCCAGCGGTGGTCCAGAAGATACGCGAGGGTGTCGCCGATAAAGAGCAGGGTTGTGTCGTCATGGATAAACGCTTCTTCTTTTTTCCCCTCCAAAATAACATAGCCCCTCAGGACGCCCTCCGTCCGGAGGGCCAGGACGCACAGCGACTGGGTTTGTTCATCCACGAAGGAAAGCCCGGCGTTTTGAAGGGTCCCCCGGTTCATGGTAAGGTGCTTCCGGTCCCCCAGAAGCTTAGCCGCCTGGCCGTGGCCGGTGAATTCGTCCTTTTTCCCCTCGCCGAAGGAAAGGGGGTACGCCGCGGCGAGTTTGGGGCTGGCGTCCATAATCAAGACCAGGGCCGCCTTAAATACCTCAAAGTACTCCGCCACCGCCGTCAAAAGGGAATTAAAGGCCTCCTCCAGGGAATCGGTCCGGTAGAGGGCGTAATGGATACCCAGGAGGGTTTCGAACCGGTCCTGGTAGCGCCGCTGAACGATCCTGTCCGTCCGGAACTGTTCCGCCACGCGGATAAGGGATTTGGTAAGCAGCCCCAGCTCGTCCTTCCTCTTGCAGGGTTCCAAAAAGACATCCATGTTTCCCGCGGCCAGTTCCTCGCTGCTCCTGGTCAGCTGTTTTAAGGGATCGGAGATTCCCCAGATAAGGTAGATCACCAACAGGGAAAAGATAATCGCGCCGGCGGGCAGAACGGGGGAAACGCCCCGGAACTCCCCCAGGTTAAGCAGGAAAAACCCCACGTTAAGGACCAGAAAGAGAAGCACCACCAGGAACAGCGCCTTGCCGCGGATGGAGTTTTTTATACTCATCCCGCGGCCTCGGGTTTGGCGGACCGCCTTTTAGCCACCTCCTCCATTCCCTTGTGCACGGTCTCAAAGGCGTCGATGATTCGGGGATCGAAGTGAGTACCCTTGCCCGCTATGATAAGGTTGTAGGCTTCCTGGGGGCTCATGGCGTTGCGGTAGATCCTGTCCGCCACCACGGCGTCGTACACATCCGCCACCGCCATAAGCCGGGAGCAGAGGGGAATCTCCTCCCCCTTAAGGCCATGGGGATACCCCGTGCCGTTATACTTTTCATGGTGGCCCTCGGCGATAAGCTCGGCGTATTTAAGGTAGGACTGGGTCGGGGTCCGCTCGTACATGGTTTTAAGGATCCCCGCCCCTATGGTGGTGTGGGCCTTCATGGCGTTAAATTCCGCGTCGTCCAGCCTGCCCGGTTTAAGGAGTATGGAATCGCTGATCCCGATTTTGCCGACATCGTGGAGCAGGGTGGCGCGGATGATCAGGTCCAGTTCCTTTTCGTTCAGTTCCCCCGCGAAACTCCCCCGCGTCAGCAGTTCCTGGCCCAGCATGGAAACGTAGATCCGGGTGCGTTGTACATGGTCGCCGGTACTTTTGTCCCTCCTTTCGATCATCTCCGAAAAGGAAAGGACAATGCTGTCCTCCAGCTCTTTGACGGTTTCCTCCAGGTGGTACTGGTAACGGGCAAAGTTCAGGTGAATCCGCAGCCGGTGGAGGAGGATGCTCTTTTCCACCGGTTTGGTGATAAAATCCACCACCCCCGATTCCAGGGCCCGGATTTCCGTAACCGCGTCATGGTTCGCGGTCAGGAAGATTACCGGGATTCGGTTGATCACGAGGGTATCTTTGATCCGGCGCAGGGTTTCAAAACCGTCCATTTCCGGCATATTCACATCCAAAAGGATCAAGTCGGGAACGCGCTGTACACAGATCTGCAGGGCCTGGGCGCCCGACTTTGCCAGCAAAACCTGGTACTGTTCCGAAAGCTGCATTTGGATGCTTTTTAAATTGGTAATATTGTCGTCCACCACTAGTATCTGGTCCATAAAGCCTCCAGCCATACTATACCATGGAAGACGCGAAATATACAGCGGAAATCCAATAAAAAATTCCTAAATCCTTGACCGGGGACCGGATTCGCGTAAAAATGAATAGTGGGTTGTCCAGAAGCCCGGCTCCTGGACGGCTTCCGCCAAAACCCGCGGAATACGGAGTATTCCGCGAACCATCCAAAAGATGGCGGCTGGTCCGGCCGGGAGGCGGACCAGCCTACTATATCCCGTTTTAGGAGAAGAGCATGGGGGCGATTGAGTATATTGAGGCCAGGGAAATTCTTGATTCCCGGGGAAACCCCACCGTGGAGGTGGATGTGGTCCTGGAGGACGGAATCCTGGGCCGGGCGGCGGTACCCTCCGGGGCCTCCACCGGGGAACACGAGGCGGTGGAACTCCGGGACGGGGACCAGGACCGTTATCTGGGCCGGGGAGTCCAGAAGGCGGCGTCCAACGTGAACGACCTGATAGCCCCGGAACTTATTGGTTTCGAGGTTACCGACCAGGTGGACATAGACCGGACCATGATCGAGCTGGACGGGACGGAAAACAAGGGAAAACTAGGGGCCAACGCTATTTTAGGGGTGTCCATGGCCGCGGTCCGGGCCGCCGCGGAAAGCCTCCACATCCCCCTGTACCGCTATCTGGGAAGTTTCCACGCCAGCGTCCTGCCGGTTCCCATGGCGAATATCATCAATGGGGGTAAACACGCGGACAACAAGGTGGATTTCCAGGAGTTCATGGTCATGCCCCTGGGGGCCGAATCCATGCGAGAGGCGGTTCGCTGGACCGCCGAAGTCTTCCACCACCTGAAAAAGCTTCTAAAAGAGGGGGGCAAAAGTACCGCCGTGGGGGACGAGGGGGGCTTCGCCCCGGATGTGGGGAACGAGGAAGCCCTGGAATTCATCATCCGGGCCATAGAAAAAGCCGGCTACCGGCCCGGGGAGGACTTTGGTATTGCCCTGGACTGCGCCAGTTCCGAGCTTTTTGAGGAGGGGGGCCGGCGGGGCTACAAATTCTGGAAATCCAACCCGGATAAGCTCTTTTCCGCCGAGGCGATGATAGAAATGTATACCCGGTGGGTAGAAAAATACCCCATTGTCTCCATTGAGGATCCCCTGGATCAGAATGACTGGGAGGGCTATGTCAAAATGACACAGTCGCTGGGCAAAAAGGTACAGATCGTGGGGGATGATTTCTTCGTGACCAACACAAAGCGCTTGTCCAGGGGCATAGAGCTGGGGGCCTGCAACTCCATCCTGATCAAGGTGAACCAGATCGGCACGGTTACCGAAACCTACGAAGCGGTGGAAATGGCCAAACGGGCGGGCTATACGGCGATTATTTCCCACCGCTCCGGGGAAACCGAGGACAGTTTTATCGCCGATCTGGTGGTGGCCCTGGAAACCGGCCAAATCAAGACCGGTTCCATGAGCCGTACCGACCGGATATGTAAATACAACCAGCTTACGCGGATCGAGGACGAGTTGATGGGGATCTCCGAATACGCCGGAAAGGGGGCGTTCTACAACCTCAAGCGGGAAACCGGGGTCATTTCCCAAAAAGCCCCTTAATCGCCCCCCGTAGGTCCTGGGCGGTAAAAAGGCTGAAACCCAGGCCCTGGGCGGTTTTTTCTCTTACCCCCTGGCGGCGCGCCGGCAGGACCTCCCCGGCCAGGGAAAGTTCCCCCGCTATGGCCCGGTCAACGGGGAGGGCCAACCCCGTCCGGGCGGAGTAGAGCGCCGCCGCGAGGGCCAGTTCCACCCCCACTTCTTTTATTCTGATCCCGCCGGCCACATTGATGTACAGGTCTTGATCGGAAAGCCGGAGCCCCAGGTGTTTTTCCAGGGCCGCCGCCGTCCGGGACACGCGATTCGCCTCAATTGAACCGCTGAAGACCCGGCTTATGGAACCCTTGGCGGGGACGGTAAGGGCCTGGATCTCCACCAGGAGGGAACGGGAACCCTCCAGTACGGCGGCGGTGGCTATGCCAGCGGGAACCGCCCCTTCCCGGCGGACCAGGAAGAGCAGGGAGGGATCTTCCACCACGGCCAGGCCCTTTTCACCCATGGTAAAGATCCCCATTTCGTCCACCGAGCCAAAACGGTTCTTCACCGCCCGTAAAAAACGGCATTCCCCGGCGCCGTCACCGCTGTCATAGCCCCCCCCCTGCTCAAAGTACAGTACCGTGTCTACCATGTGTTCCAGGGTTTTGGGGCCGGAAATAAGGCCGTCCTTGGTTACATGGGCGGCCAAAAAGAGGGAAGCGTCCCGCTCCTTAACCCAGGAAATAAGCTCGTAGGCGCAGAACTTCATCTGATTTACCGTGCCCGGGGCGGGACCGGCCTCACTGGTGTGGAGCGTTTGGGCGGAGTCGGCCATGATCAACACCGGCTTCACCGCCTCCAGGATGGGAAGAATCTCTTCCAGCGCGCCGGTACAGCAGATCTCAATCCGTTCCAGGCCGCTGTTCAGCCCCAGCCGGTCCGCCCGCATCCGGACCTGGCCGGCGGACTCCTCCCCGGAAATGTAGAGGACCCTCCCCTTTGTCTGGGCGGCGGCGGCGGTTTGGAGGAGCAGGGTAGACTTTCCGATTCCCGGCTCGCCCCCCAGCAGCACCGCGGAGCGCTTCATAATGCCGCCCCCCAGCACCCGGTCCAGTTCGGTGATGCCGCTTCCGATCCGCTTGCCCTCCTGGGGGTCCACCGCGGAAAGGGGCATGGACCGGGGAACCGCCCCGGAACCGGCTTCGTTCCGGCCCGCCGGCCCGGTCCTCCCCAAAGGACCGTTCCCCAAAGAAACGGGGCCCTCCACCAGGGTGTTCCATTCGCCGCACTCGGGACAGCGGCCCAGCCATTTAGGTTCCTCGTGGCCGCAGGAACCGCACCTAAAGAGGGTCCGCCCTTTTTTCACAGGCCAATCCCAGGGACACCGTTATACGGACGCCCGTCAATCGTCACCGGATTTGTTTTCATCGATATTGATCGAAAGGTTGATCGTTTCGTCCCCAAAGATCCTGAACGGGATGCAGAGAAGCCTGGTCCGGGCGTCGGGGATAACAACCAGGTGGGCCTTTCCGTGGATCACCCGGGGAAGGGAAATGATGATTCTGAACATGTTTTCCAGGTTTCGTTTAACGTTACCCGTGATAATGTTAACGATTTCCCCCACGGCGTCCACCATGTCGTCGGTAACAATGGTTCCCTGGATGCCCGTTAAAATACCGGTGATCTTGGAGGCGGTGGCGTTTTTCATGGAAAGGGCCACCATGCCCCTAACCTCCCCGGTAAGGGCGATAAGTCCGGAAATGTCCCAGTTTAAAAAAGCCTCTTTTCCCGCGAAATAAGCCCGTTCCGGGGTTATTTCGCGGCGTACAAAATCCCTAAAAACCGAGGTAGTAACCTGCACAAAAGGCTGAATATACTGCTCCATACTACTCCAGGCGGTTTAATTTACTTACCTTAATAAACAGTATAACGCGAAACGGAAAACCCAACAAGAACCGCCCGGATCGCCATTATAACCAAAAGCGGCCGGTCCGGTGTTTGACAAAATCGCGGATTTTGTACGCCTAGCTTGAAAGCAGCCGGTTCAGCCGTTTGACAAAATCCGCGGGGTCCTTCAGCTTTATCCCCTCCGCCAGCAGGGCCTCTCCCAGCAGGACCTCCGCCACATCGGCAATACGCTCCCCGTCTTCGGCGTCTTTAAGGCCCGCCACAATGGGGTGTTCCCCGTTTACCTCCAAAATCGGCTTGATCTCCGGCGTATCTTCCTGACCCATGGCCTTGAGCATCTGGGCCATCCGCATACTGGGATCATTCTCATCCGCCACGATGCAGGAGGGGGAGTCGTGGAGCCGCCAGGAAAGCTTAACATCCTTAACCTGATCCCCCAGGGCCTTCTTGATCTTTTCGATAACCGGCCCGGCCTCTTTCTCCGCCTTCTTGTCCTGCTTTTCCCCCAGCTCCTCATCGGCGCCAGTCCGGTTTACCGCTTTTAAGTCCCAGCTCTTGGACTCCATTTTGCCGTCAACCCCCGGCAGTTCCTTCCGGTAACTGTGAAGAGCGGGAATCACGATGTCGTCGATCTCGTCGTCCATGATCAGGACTTCGATGTTTTTGGCCCTGTAGGCTTCCAGAAGGGGCGACGCCCGGAGGGTCTTTTCATTGGAGGCGAGCCCTCCTCCGGTAATATAGTAGATGTTTTTCTGATCCCCCTTCATCCGGGTAATGTAGTCCGCGAAACTGGTCCACCCGGCGGAACCAGGCGAACTCTCCACGGCGGTACTTTTAAAGCGCACCAGGTCCTGCAAAAGTTCCCGGTTGGCGAAATCCTGGTAAAGCCCTTCCTTGAGGGGCCGATTAAATTCCCTCACAAAGGTTTCCCACTTTTGTTTGGCCTCGTCAGAACTCCCCGCGGCGTCGGCCAGGGCCTTGAATTCCCCCAAAAGCTTCTTTACCGAGGCGTTTTTGATGTTCATCAGGATCTTGTTCTGCTGAAGGATCTCCCGGCTGACGTTCAGGGGCAGGTCCTCCGAGTCGATTACCCCCCGGACAAAGCGAAGGTAGGGGGGCATAAGTTCCTTGTCGTCGTCGGTAATAAAGACCCGTTTAACGTAGAGCTTAACCCCGGGCCTGTAGTCCACATTGTACAGATCAAAGGGAGCCTTGGAGGGGATGTAAAACAGGGTGGAATACTCCAGGGTTCCCTCCGCCCTGGTGTGGACATAGTGGAGGGGCTCGCCGTCCCCATAGGCGATACCCTTGTAAAACTCCTTGTAATCCTCATCCTTCAACTCCGTTTTGGGACGCCGCCAAATCGCCTGGCCGGAGTTGATCCGCTCCGTTTTGGTTTTGCTCCCCTTTTCCTTGCCCTTGTCATCGTATTCTTTTTCATCGTAGGTCAGATAGATGGGGAAGGCCACGTGGTTGGAGTAGCGCTTGATAATATCTTCGATGGACCAGCGGTTGGCGTATTCCAGCCCCTCTTCGGTCAGGTAAAGGATCACCGCGGCGCCCTGCTCTTTCCGGGCGGCTTCGCCGGTAACCTCTTCGGTCTCGTAACTGTCCCTGCCTTCGCTGGACCACTTCCAGGTCTTGTCCTCCCCGGCCTTACGGCTTATCACCTCTATACGGTCCGCCGCCATAAAGGCCGAATAGAAACCCACCCCGAACTGGCCGATAAGGTTGGAGTCCTTTTTCGCGCCCTCGCCAAGCCTTTCCAGAAAGGCCTTTGTCCCCGACCGGGCAATGGTTCCCAGGGATTCCCCCAGGTCCTCCTCGTTCATCCCTATACCGTTATCCGCCACCGTCAGGGTTTTGGCCTCCCGGTTAAAGGAAATATCAATCCGGGGCTCAAAACTAATCGATTTGTAAGCGTCCTCCGCCACGGTAAGGTACTTTAACTTATCCAGGGCGTCGGAGGCGTTGGAAACCAGCTCCCTAAGGAAGATCTCCCTGTTGGAGTAGAGGGAATGGATGATCAGGTGCAGAAGCTGACTTACCTCGGTCTGAAATTGATGTTGCGCCATTTTCGTTTCCTGTGTATGTATTTAAACCCGCATGAAACCCCTTCCGCTAGGGAAGCTTCTTCATGTTGTCCTGGGCAAGCTTTAAAACCGCGGAGGTCCAGCCGTACTGGGTCACGGTACGGAGGGCTTCCTTCGCCGAAGGCCGGCCGGTGGCTCCCAGGGAGGGAATAATTTCCCGCACCAGCCGCTCGTCTTCCCTGGTAAGGGCCCCGCTGGCAAGCCGGACGTTAATGTCGTTCAGAAACCCCGAAAGAATCCGGACGGAATCGTCCGTGGCGAGTTTTTCCAGGGCCTTAATAGCCCCTATCTGCTCCTCCGGGTCTATCCCCTCTTTATAACACCGGGACAGCGCCGGGTACACGTTGGCGTCTTCCGTGCCGTAACGGCGGATCATGCTGAGGGCGAATTTCCGCATATTGGCCAGGATGGACCGCTGGCTTATGGAAGCGGTGGTGTTCCTCCAGGACTCGGTAAGGGCCGCCACGGCCCCCTGGGACTTTTGCTGGGTGGTAACGTCCGCCGCCTCCAGGACTTGAAGGGCGGTGTATTTTACCTGGTAGTTGTAAGAGCTGCTTTTGATAACGGAGACAAGAGACTCCGTGGGGTTGTCCAGGATCTTGGGCAGGGCCTCTTTGGCCCGGCTTTTAACCCGCTCGGTATACCAGGCGATGGTGGCGAAAAATACCGGAAGATAGCCGGAACTGTCCTTGTACTCTTCCAAGGCGATGATGGCCCCATAGGAAACCTGTTCCCGCTCCCGGGGATTGCTCCCCTGGTCCTGGTTATAATCGGAAAGAAGCTGGACCACCTGGGGAAGAAACTGGACGGCCTGGACTTTCCCCATGGCCGCCAGGGCTTCCGCCCGGACCAGGGGCGCGGAGAAGGCCTGGACCACGCTCCACAAGTTGGGCCCCGCCTCGGTGTACTCCGCCTCTCCCAGCCTGGCGGCCAGGATCAGGGCCATCTCGTCGGCGGCGTTGGTTTCGTTGGCCCCCCGCACATTGGGATAGGTCTTGACCAGGGTATCCAGGGCGTAGGCGTAGAACGCCGTAGTGCCCTCCCCGCTGGAGGCGGCGCTTTTTACCACCCCCAGTTTACGTTCAAGGGTGGCCTGCATATCAAACTGCAGGGTATAGAAATCCTTGCCCGGCTGCTGCCGCTGAGTCGTAGAAGGCTGGGCTTGCGGCGCGACCCCCTGATCCTGGGCGCCCAGGGCTCCCGATATAACCGCGAAAACGGCTAATAAGAAGACAATCCGTTTCATGCCTATAATACTATGTGGTATTATATAAATTATCAACTACTTTTTGAGGGACGGCATGAAGATTTCTATTACGTGGGGCGGGCTGGAACTGGACGAATCCGGGGCCTGGAACGAGGCTTATTTGGCGGGACTTCGCGGGGAACTGCTCGACGCGGAAAAACGGGGAGAGGGGTGTATCCTGGAATTCCGGCTGGACAGGGAAAGCGCCCCCCCCTGGTTTCGGGACAGGATGGCCTCCTTTTTCGGCGACGAAGCCCTCCAAACCCGGTTTCTGGAGGCCGCCGCCCACTGCAAACGGCGGCTCAAAAACCGCGAAGCCCTGGAGGGCTGGGCCCTAACCCCCGCCCCGGGACCGGGCGCTTCCGCCTTTACCCGCCGCTTAACGGAGTTGTTCGATAACCTTACGTTATCGGATTCATAGGGCGGCGCGGAAAAGGCCCGGGGGATGAGGCGGACCTTTACCTGGCGAGCGAGCGGACCCGGATAACCCCCTCTATGGCGGCGATCTTTTCCATCAACTCCGGCGGAACGGCCTGTTCGGTATCGATGATGTTGTAGGCGTATTCGTTGTGGTGGTGATTGATCAGGTCCGTAATGTTGATCGAGCCCCCGGCTAAAACCGTGGTGATCTGTCCCACCATGTTGGGGATATTCCGGTTTGCCACCAAAAGCCGGCAGGGGGAGCGGAATTCCAGCTTACACCGGGGGAAATTGACCGAATTCTTGATGATCCCGCTTTCCAGGTAATCCATGAGCTGCCTTACCGCCATAACCGCGCAGTTGTCCTCCGCCTCCGGGGTGGAGGCCCCCAGGTGGGGTATGCAGATCGCCTTTTCGCAGGCCAGGAGTTCCGCGGTGGGGAAGTCCGTCACGTAGGAAGCCAGCCTGCCGCTCCTCAGGGCCTCGATAATGTCCGCCTCGTTTACCAGCCCCCCCCGGGCCAGGTTGATGATCCGGGCGCCCCTCTTCATAAGCCGGAACTTTTCCGCGTCCAAAAGCCCCCGGGTGGTATCGCCAAGGGGCAGGTGGAGGGTTACATAATCGGCCCTGGTTAAAAGGCCCTCCAGGGTGTCGGCCCGCTCCACCGAATGGGAGAGGTTCCAGGCGGCCTCCACGGAGATATAGGGATCGTAGCCCATGACCCGCATCCCCAGGGCCAGCGCGTCGTTGGCCACCATTACCCCTATGGCCCCCAGGCCCACCACCCCCAGGGTCTTGCCCCGCAGTTCCGGGCCCTCAAACCGGCTCTTTTCTTTTTCCACCAGCTCCGGGACCTCGTCGGCCCGGCCCGCCACGGAGGCTCCCCAGTTCCACCCCCCCAGGATGTTCCGGGAGGCGATGAGGAGCCCCGCCAGGGCCAGTTCCTTGACGGCGTTGGCGTTCCCCCCGGGGGTGTTGAACACCACGATCCCCCGGTCGCTGCAGGCGGGGACGGGGATATTGTTTACCCCCGCCCCGGCCCGGGCTATGGCCAGCACCGAGTTGGGGATATTCAGGGAATGGAGATCGGCGCTGCGAACAAGAATCGCGTCGGGGCTGAGGATCTCGCTGGCCACCTCGTACCGGTCCCGGGGAAAAAGTTCCAGCCCCAGGGGGGAAATTTTATTCATCGTTTGAATTTTAAACATCGCTCACTCCCTCGTTATTTAAGGCTTCTTTCAAAGGTTTCTATAAACGCTATCAGCGCCTTGACCCCCTCGATGGGCATGGCGTTGTAGACGCTGGCCCTCATACCCCCCACCAGACGGTGGCCGGCCAGGTTTACCAGCCCCGCCGCCGCCGCTTCCGCCACAAAGCGCTTTTCTATCTCCGCCTTCCGGACCGGATCGGTTTCCCGGGGGACAAAGGGAATGTTCATCAGGCTCCGGAAGTTTTTTTCCACCGGGGAATAAAAGGTTTTGCTGGTTTCCAGGCATCCGTACAGCAGGGCCGCCTTTTCCCGGTTTAGCGCGGCGACGGCCTCCACCCCTCCCAGGTTCTTGAGCCATTCCAGCACCAGACCGATGATGTAGATCCCGTAACAGGGGGGGGTATTGTACATGGAACCCTCTTTATCCTGCAGGTCGTAGCGGAGCATGGCGGGAACCCAGGCTGGGGCGCGGCCCAACAGATCTTCCCGGATAATCACCACCGTGGTCCCCGCGGGCCCCAGGTTTTTCTGCGCCCCGGCGTAGATCAGGGCAAAGCGGGACACATCCAGCGGTTCGGAGAGGATCGCGCTGGAAAGATCCGTTACCAGGGGGATGTTCCCCGTGGCGGGAATAGCCGGCCACCTGGTCCCCACGATGGTGTTGTTCCAGGTGATGTGGTAGTAGGCGTCATCCGCCCCGGGGGCGGGGGCGGCGGGGATATAGGTATAGGCCCTGTCCTTGGAGGACGCGGCGACGTTCACTTCCGCGTATTTGGCCGCCTCTTTAGCGGCCTTATCCGCCCAAACCCCCGTGTCCACCAGGGTGATCCGCTTCCGCCCGCCGTCCGCCGGGCCGCCGCCGGAGGCGGCCAGATTCAGGGGAACCATGGAAAACTGCAGGGAAGCCCCCCCCTGAAGAAACAGCACCCGGTAGTTGGGGGGAATCCCCATAAGTTCCCGAAGCAGGGACCCGGTTTTTTCGATGATAGGCTTGAAGTCCCCGGACCGGTGGCTCATCTCCATTACCGATTGGCCGGTTCCCCCGGCGTCGATCATTTCCGCCGCCGCCTTCTCCAGCGCCGGCAGGGGCAGCATAGACGGCCCCGGTGAAAAGTTGTACACCCGCATAGCTCATTTTCTCCTTTGCTTATAGCTGTAATGTCAAAGCCCGAAGTTCATCGGTGATATATACGTTCCGTACAGTTACCGGCCCCAGCGCCGGTTTCATCGTTTCCACCGCCGGCCCAGCCGCGTCCGCCGCCCTGGGACGGCGTTCCGGCGGTTTAAGCACCACCGGGGCAAAATTCAGGATCCCCCGGATGCCCGCGGCGGCGCACTTTTCCGCCGCGCCCTGGGCTTCCCCGGCGGGGACGCAAAGCAGGGCCAGCTCAATCCCAAAACGGCCAACCACTTCCCTCATTTTAAAGACCGGAAACAGGGGCGCCGGGGATTTGAGGATCTCCACCCGGTTCACGTTGTTGTCAAAACCCGCGGCAAGCTCGAATTCCCCCAGGGAAGCGGGGTCCAGATTGAGGTAGGCCGAACCCAGCCGGCCCAGGCCCACCACGCAGAATTTCCGCCGCCGGTCCAGGTCCAGGGCCTCCTTGATCCGGGGCAAAAGCCGCCGGGGATTGTACCCCGCCCTGGACCCCAATTCCGGGCCGGCGGCCCCCAGCAGGGAAAGGTCCTTCCGGATAATGTGCCTCGGCCATCCACTCAGGTCCTCCAGTTCCAGGGAGGTAACGCTGCGGACCGCCTCCTCCGGCGTTTCCCGAAGAAGGGTTTCCAGGGTGCGAAGAATATGGAGAAGCCGCCGCCGGGCGGGCTCAGGGAAAGAAATCACAAATCCCCCTTGTTTACCGCACTTATCTGTGAAATATTTCACAGATAAAATAGCAAAAAACCCGTTTTGTGTCAAGGGTTTTCACCGATGAGCCTTTCCGCCCTAAAAGCCCGAAAGGGCGGCGGGTTCCCGCTTTTTTTCCTGCCTGGAAATCCGGGCCAGGGTATTCTTAACGGCCCCGGCGAGGTCCGTCAGGTCCCGGAGAAAACCGGGGGTTTGCTCCCCGATTACGGCCAGGTCCCGGGATCTTCCCGCCTGTTCCAGGCCGGCGGCCAGGTCCCCCAATCCGGCGGCCCCCACGCCCCGGGCGGCTCCCTTGATGGCGTGAACCAGGGCGGTAAAGAGTTCCCAGTCTTCCCGTTCCGCGGCTTCCCGGATCTGTCCCGCCTTTTCCTCCGCGTCGGCCCGGAATACCCCCAGAACATCGGCGTAGGCCGCCGCCGAACCGCCCAGGTAACGAAGCCCCTCCTGGACAGACAGGCCGGGTATTTCGGGGAACGTTTCCCCGGCGGCGGGTTCCCCCCCTTCCTCCCGGGAAAGCCGCTTTTCCCCGGGGATCCACTTTTCCAGGACGCGGCACAGTTCTTGAACATCGATGGGTTTACCCAGGAAGTCGTTTACCCCGCTCTTAAAAAACATTTCCCGCTGGCTGACGATAACATTGGCGGTAAGCATGATCACCGGCAGGCTGGTAAAGTACCGGTCGTTTTTGTTCAAATTTCTGATCCGGGAGGTGGTTTCCAGCCCGTCCATGCCGGGCATCATGTGGTCCATGAAGACCAGGTCATACCGGTGTTTCTGTACCATCCCCAGGGCTTCACCGCCGGAGGAGCAGGTATCAATCCGTATCTTGTAGGGGGCCATCAGTTCCACCGCCACCTTTAAGTTGGTGGCGATATCGTCCACAATTAACGCCCGGGCCGCCGGGGCGGTAAAGCGCGCCTCCCCCATTTCCGGGAAGTCCTCTTCCGGCGGCGGAAGGGCGCTCTCCCCGGGGGCGGCGCCGTTCAGCACATTGGCCAGGATGGGGGCGTAAACGGGCATGGAAACGCTGATCCCCTCCGGGTAAACAAAAACATTCCTTAGTTCCGTCATAACCACCAGCCGGGCGGCGGTATTCCCCCTTTCCCCCCGGGAAACACACTCCGCGGCGTACCGTGAGGAAACAAAGGCAAAATCCCCGGTTCCCTGTTCCAGCCTTTCCATAAAGGCGGAAAGGCTTTGGACTTGCGCGGGGTGTACGCCCAGGTTTGTGAACGCCTCCAGGAGGAAACGGGCGTAAACAGGGCGCTCCTCGTAAAAAAACACCCGCTTTTGTTCCGGGTTATCCACCCTGGCTATGGCCTGGGGTTCCTCGCAGGACTGGACCAGGGAGGCGGTAAAGACACTCCCCTTGCCATACTCGCTTTCCACGGTAATCCCCCCCTCCATGGCCTGGCAGAGGCGGTTGGCGATGGCGAGCCCCAGGCCCGTACCTTCGACCCCCTCGTTGTTTTCCATGTCAACCCGGCTAAAATCTTTAAAGAGGTTTTTTATGTCCTCTTTTTTGATCCCTATCCCCGTGTCGCTGACATTGAACGAAAGCCGCAGTTTCCGGGCGTCAAGCCAGCTAAAGTTTACATGGAGGGACAGATACCCTTTTTTGGTATACTTTACCGCGTTGTTAAGGAGGTTGATCAGGACCTGCCGCAGCCGGGCCTTGTCGCCGTTCAGCCGCTCCGGGACGCCGCTGTCCACGAAAACAAAAAAGTCAAGGGGTTTCTCGATCAACATGCCCCGGATAACGTTGATCACGTCGTTTATTAAGGAAGAAAGGGAATAGTCCTTGTTCTCAATATGGATAAAACCCACCTCCATCTTGGAGAAATCAAGGATGTCGTTGATGATCGATAACAGGCTGGTCCCCGATTCCCGGATGATCGTGATATACTCCAAAAGTTCCCGGGGGATCTTTTTCCGGATCATGATGTTCGAAGCGCCCAGGATGGAATTCATGGGGGTGCGGATTTCGTGGCTCATCCTGGCCAAAAAGGAGGTCTTGCTCCGGTTTTCTTCTTCCGAGTGGTAGCGGGCTATGCTCATCCTGATGAGGATGACGCACAGCATGGCGCTGAGGATAAAGCCCAGAATGGAAAGCACCACCGCCATACGGTACACATCCTGGTAGTAATTGACCTTGGGGGTGGCGATTCCTATGTACCACCCGTTGGGCATCCGGTGGTAAAAGGCCACCACCTCTTTGTTCTGGTGGTTTTCCAGCTTGACCAGGGATACTTTAGGGGAACCCCCGCCCAACTCCCGGGTAACCATGGCGTGGGCCTCGCTTAATTTTCCCATGGGTTTACCCAGGTATGAATCCTCCGGGTGGACAAGGATGGTAAAATCCGGCGCCAGCAGCATGCCGTAGCCCCCCTCCGAAAACCGGAGGGTCTTTACATATTCCTCAATGTCCAGAAAGTACATGTCGTAGCATATAACCCCGTAAACCTCCCCCCCGGAACCATCCAGAACCCTGGAGGCGGTGAGGATGATGGAACCATCCCGGGCGTCCGGGTAAGGCGGGAGAATAACCACTTCCCCCGGGTGTTCCATGGCGGCCCTGTACCAGGGCTGATCCAGGGGGCGGTAATCCGCCGGGGGCGTCCAGTCATTGCCGTCGATAAACCGCCCGTTGACGACGCCGTAAACGCTGACAAACACGGTCCCCTCGGACGCCCGGAGGAAACGGGTAAGCTCCCTTAGGTACCGGTGGATTTCTTCCACGGTTTGACTGTTTTCCAGCCGGTTCCTGAGGGAAAGGGAAATGTTGATGACAGAAACCTCCGCTTCCCGGAGCTTGGCGGTAATCACCGTATCGGCGTTGGTTACCACTTCGTCGGCGTTGGCGAAAATGTACTTTTCCACAATCCCGGACGCGAAAAAATAGCTCATCAAAACCATGACCAAAAAGGCAAGGATCACTAGAATAAGCTGGCTTAAGTTAGTGACCAACAGCTTTCGCATCACCGTCCATTCTACCCGCCCTCCCCGGTTTGTCAATTCCCCGGAAAGGCCGCCCGCGGGCTTGAGTTTACCGCCGTTTTTTCGTTAGTATAGTTCCATGGCCGTGCAAAGAGAATTTACGGTGCTGGATTTAATCGACATCGACCTCAAGGAGCACAATTCCCTGAATCTTCGCTGCATAGGGGGCAGGAAAGGGCTGGGCAGGGAGATAACCGTACCCAACCTTAACCGGCCGGGACTGGCGATTATGGGTTTTTACGATTCCTTCGCCTACGAGCGGATACAGGTCTTTGGCCGGGGCGAGTCGGCGGCGGTCAGCAAGCTGGCGGCGGAAAACGGCCTCCAGACCATACACAAATTCTTTAGCCATGAGATTCCCTGCTGTATCTTTACCCACAGCCTAACCCCGGAACCGGTTTTTTTTGACGAGGCCGAGGCCGCCGCGTGTCCCCTGCTGCAGACGGACCTGTCCACTTCGGAATTCGTGGCCCGCCTTATCCGGATCCTGACCAATATCTTCGCCCCCCAAAAGAGCGTCCACGGGGTGCTGGTGGAGGTTTACGGCCTGGGGATCCTGCTCCTGGGGGACTCGGGGGTGGGAAAGAGCGAAACCGCCCTGGAGCTGATTGAGCGGGGCCACCGCCTGGTGGCGGACGACGTGGTGCGGATGTACTGCGTCAACGGGAATGTCCTGATGGGCGAGGGGGCCAACAAGATCATCGGCCACCACATGGAAATCCGGGGCCTGGGGATCATTAACGTAACCCACCTGTTTGGGGTCCGGGCCATCCGGGACCGAAAACAGGTCCAGCTGGTGGTAACCCTGGAGGAGTGGGACTCGGCGAAAAACTACGACCGGCTGGGCACCGAGGAGCATTATATGGAAATTCTGGGGGTAAACATCCCCAAACTGGAAATTCCCGTTAAGCCGGGGCGGAATATTCCCGTCATCATCGAGGTGGCCGCCATGAACGAGAGGCTTAAAAAAATGGGCTATAATTCCTCCAGAGAATTCAACCAGAATATATTAAAATGGATAGAGAGCGATCAGGCCCGGGCGGTTTACTATGGGCCCGAGGATGTAAGCTAAGGCGGAAAAAATGTACGAAAAGATGGTAAAAGTGATTAACCGGGCGGGGGTTCACGCCAGGCCCGCGGCCCTGCTGGTTCAGACGGCCAAAGATTTTGAGTGTTCGATCTACCTTGAAAAGGACAACGATAAGATCAACGGCAAATCCATTATGGGCATTATCACCCTGGGGGCGACCTATGGATCGGAAATAAAGATCAGCGCCCAGGGCGGGGGAGAGCGGGAAGCGGTGGAAGCCCTGGCCCGGCTTTTCCAGACCAAATTTGAGGAAGAGTAGGCCCCCGGGTTTTTCCCTTGCGGAAAAAACCGGGACCTGTTATATTGACAGGACATCAAAGATAGAATAAGAGGAAGAGGATGAAAGAGCCTACCCAGCGGCAAAGGGAAGTGCTGAACTTCATTATCGAATTTATCCGGTCCCATTCGTACCCCCCCACCATACGGGAGGTGGCGAAATATTTCGCCATCTCCGTCAAGGGCGCCTACGATCATGTGGCGGCTTTAAAGCGGAAGGGACAGCTTAAAATAGAAAAAAAACGATCCAGAACCATGGAGGTGGTGCGAACCGGGACGGACCAGGAATTTGAGAACTTTGTGGAGGTTCCCATCCTGGGGGTGGTGGCCGCGGGCCGGCCCATCCTGGCGGAAGAAAACTGGGACGGCACTATTCCCGTACACGCCTCGTTCTTTAAAAAAAACCGCCAGTACTTTGCCTTGCGGGTTAAGGGGGATTCCATGAAAGACGCGGGGATCCTGGATAAAGATATGGCGCTGATTCTAAAGCAAAATACCGCCAAAAATGGGGATATTGTGGTGGCCGTGGTGGACGAGGCGGTAACCCTTAAGCGCTTTTATAAGGAAACAAACCGTATCCGGCTTCAGCCGGAAAATGTCTCCTACAACCCCATTTACAGCCAGGATGTGCGGATTCTGGGCAGGCTGGCCTACGTAATCCGCTCCTGCTAGGAACGCCGCGGGGAGGAACAGGCATGGCCGCCGGGGAAACGTACCTTTTTTTAGGGCCCGAACTGGGGGAAAAGCTCGACGCCCTGGCCCGGATCCGGAACGCCCTGCCCCCGGGAACGGAAGAAACGGTCTTTTACGCGGGGGAAACGTCCCCGCCGGAAATCGCCGCCGTCCTAAGGAACGGCAGCCTTTTTTCGGAGGGGCGGCTTTTTATCGTAAAAAACGCCGAGCTTATCAAAAAAAAGGAGGAGGCGGAACTCCTTGCCGCCTGCCTTAAAAACCCCCAGCGGGATACCGTTCTGGTCCTGGTTTCCGATGAAATTAAAATAGACCGGCGCGTTGAGGATTGCGTTCCCAAGGAACATAGAAAGATTTTTTGGGAACTCTTTGAACACAAAAAGACCGAATGGCTGGCTTCCTACTTTAAGCGCGAGGGCTGTTCCATAGACGAAAGCGGCGTCCAGGCGATTCTGGAAATGGTGGAAAACAACACCGACGCCCTGCGCCGGGAATGCGGGCGGCTGATCCTCTTTCTGGGAAAGGAAAAGGTTATTACCGCGGAGGATGTGGAAAAATGCCTGTCCCATACCAGGGAAGAATCGGCCTTTACCCTCTTTTCCGCCATTGCCCGGGGAAACCTGCTCCTGAGCCTGGAAATCGCGCGTTCCCTCACCGCTTCCCGGCAAAGCCCCCAGGCCATTACCGCCACCCTGGCCTGGTGCTTCCGCAAACTCCGGGATTACCTGGCCTTGATTTCGGCGGGGCCGCCGGGGGACTTTGAGCTTAGGAAAATCGGCCTGGGCTCCGTAAAAACCCGGGCCGATTACGCGGAGGCGGCCAGACGCTGGTCCCGGGCCGACGCCGCCCTGGCCCTGATTGGGGACTACGACTATCTCCTCCGCTCATCGGGCGCGGCTTGGGAAGAGATCCTGATGGACCAGTTGATCTTCCGCCTGGCTTCCCGCCGCGCTTGATTTAAAAGGTTCCCCGGGGTATAATACGCTATGCGGCCGTTAAAAATACGCGCCCCCCTTCTTTTGGCGCTTTTGCCCTTTCTCCTGTTTGTTTCCTGCTCAAAAAAGTACATAGGCTGGGGCGTTCTTTTGTGGTATACCGATGATCCGGAAATTCCCTCGGGAACGGTGCTTCCCATACAGGTCCGGTCCAACATTGAGCAGGCCTGGATTGCCGTTGTACCGAAGGAATACAGAACCAGCGAACACCAGCTGGTGGAAATTCCCCTGCCCCATCTGGAATTCTTTAGAAGCAAGGGAAGGGCGGAAAAGTACCTGACATCCAAAATGGGCGGGTACGCCCAAATCTACGCGGAGACCACGCAGGACGGCCTGCCTATTCGGGATAAGCCGGAAAACAATGGCCGCCGGACCTACCGCCTTAAGGAAGGGGAGATAATCAAAATCCTGGAAAAGGTGGATGGGGTGGCGGCGATCAGTTCCACCGGCGCGCCCCTGGAGGGGGACTGGTTTAAGGTCCTTACCAAAAGCGGCAGCGCGGGTTACTGTTTTTCCTACCGCCTGCGGCTGTTCGAGCATCTTACCGGGGCGCTGGGGGGAGAACCGGTCCAGGCCGATACCAGCGAGGATAAGGAACTGGAGCTGATCCTTACCCGGCCATGGTATCCTGAATACTACCGGACCATGATCGATTCGGGGCGGATCAACCTTGACCTCCTTTCAAAAAACTACTCTTTTACCGCGGGGATCAACAACGGCAAGGCCCGGATCTTTCTGGAAAACACCGACATGATCTTTCCCTACAGCAAGATCCTTAAAACCGGGAACCGGTCCTGGAATTTCGCCGGTTCCTCCCTGAACGTTACCCTCCAGTCCGAGTCGGTTATGGAAGCCCACTGGGAAGACGCCGGGGGGATAAAACAAACCGCGGCCTTTGTTACCCTGCCCATGACGGTGGAAAACATCGTTATCCAGGAAAGGGAGCGGCGGCAGAATAAGTACCAGGCCCTTTATGTCCGGGGGCCCGGCTTTGAAAGCGCCAATTACGGCGCGCTGATCCTTACCTCCGATGGACAGTTTACCTGGGACGCGATCAATACCCTCCCCGGCGAGATACTCCCCGCCGCCGCGCTGGGGAGCGGGACCGTTGACATGGATTACTACCTTTCCGGGGAAATGGCCGAGCGCTTTACCGGCGCGCTGGGCCTGCGGCTTACCACGGTAAGCGGCATAGACAGGACCCTGGTCTTTGCCTACACCCTGGACACCCAGGGCCTGCGGATGGAATTTATCCCCCCCGAAAATCTGCTGGGGCGCTCCATAAGCCGCCGGGCCCCGCTCCCCTTCGCGGTTTACTTCAACACCGAGGATTAAAGGCCCGGCTGGGGAGGGGAGGGGATGATCCCGCCGGCCCCGCTGAAACGCCTCTAGCCTAGTCCCACATCCAGGGCCATCATCAGGGCAAAGCCTACGAGTATCCCCGATGTGGCGATATGGTCATTGCCCTCCCGGTAGGCCTCGGGGATAAGTTCTTCGGCTACCACGAAGATCATCGCCCCCGCGGCAAAAGCCAGGGCGTAAGGAAGGATGGCCCGGGCGGACAATACCAGGATCGCCCCCAGAACCCCCGCCATGGGTTCCACCAGGCCCGAAGCCTGGCCTATCCAAAAAGATTTAAGGCGGCTCATCCCTTCCCGGCGCAGGGGTATGGAAACCGCCGCCCCCTCGGGAAAATTTTGCAGCCCTATACCCAGGGCCAGACTTAGGGCCCCGGCGATACTGGCTCCGGGAATCAGGGACACCGCGCCAAAGCCCACGCCCACCGCCAGTCCTTCGGGAATATTATGGAGGGTGATGGCCAGGACAAGCAGGACGGACCGCCCCCAGGAAGTCTTAACCCCCTCGTTACCCGCGGCCCCCACATGATGGTGGGGAAGGAAAAAGTCGGCAAAGCGAAGGAACAGCCCCCCCAGGCAAAAACCAATGACCACCGCGGCCCAGGGGGGAAGCCCCCGGCCCTCTTCCCGGGCCGCGCCGGCCATGGAAATGGCCGGGGCCAGCAGGGAGAAAAAGCTGGCGGCGATCATCACCCCTCCGGCAAAACCCAGCATGCCGTCCAGAACCTTGCGGTTAATGGTTTTAAAAAGGAAAACCGTCGCCGCCCCCAGGGCGGTAAGCGCGTAGGTAAACAAGGTAGCCAGCAGGGCCTGCAGCGCCACCGGCTGATTCACAAACCAGTTCATAGAATTAAGTATAGTACATCACCGCTGTCCAGACGCCCGGTTTTTGAACCCTCCACTCCCGGCGGCCCCTTGGGAAAGTGAATTTTCCAGCCCGGCAAAAACTGTTTCCAGGTCCCAAAAGCGAAGGACCGCGTTTTTATCCAGGGGAGTTTCCTGCCGGTTGACGATGACAAGGCCGCCGCCGCGGCGCAGCACCGTCCGGGGCAGGTCCGCCGCGGGCCGGACCGTAAGACTCGTACCCAGGACCAGCATCAGGTCCGCCGCCTGGGCTTCGCCCTCCGCTTCCCGCCGGGCTTCCAGGGGAAGGCTTTCGCCGTAGAGGGTGATCGCCGGCTTCAGGGGCCGTCCGCACTGGGGGCAGAACGGCATGGTCCCCGCCCGGACGGCGGCGGCGGCCTCCTGGTAACCCAGCCGTATGCCGGCGCAGCGCGGACAGTAATGGATCCGGGGGGCCCCGTGGAGTTCGATTACCCGGCGGCTCCCCGCTTTTTGGTGGAGCATATCGATATTCTGGGTAATCACCACCCCGACAAGGCCCCTGTTTTCCAGCCCCGCCAGCGCCCGGTGAACCAGGGAGGGTTCCTTATCGTGGTAGATAAAGGACCCCGCTTTTTCATAAAAAGCCGCGGCCTCCCGTTCAAAGAAGTCAAGGCTGAAGAGTTCTTCCCAGGGGGGATCGTCACCGGGGCCGAAAAAGCCGCGGACCAGGTCCCGTAATTCCGCGGCAATTTCCGGGGGAACCGCCGCGGGATCCCCGCTTTCCCGGAGGGACCCGCCGGTTCCCCCGCCGTCCCGAAAACAGGGAAGCCCCGACAGGGCGCTGACCCCGGCGCCGGTAAAGGCGACGCAGTGCCGGGCGGAACGGATCAGATCAAGGAGCGCGGAGATCATGGGATCAGTATTACACAAAAGCCGCCGGCGCGGAAAGTTTGCCCGCTTTCCGCGCCCCTCTTTAAAGTACGCCGGTGATTCCGTAAACCCGCGCGGACCTTGGACCGCGAATGAATGGCGGCCCAGGTTTAGCCCATCGGGGACTCATTCCGGCGGGGAACCTTCGTCCGCGCCGTCTGCTTGACGGTCCAGTTCCGGCAGATATTTCCAGTACCGTTTGGGCATGAACCGCCGCTGGAGTTCCGGGTTGGCCCGGCCCTCGTTGTTCACCGACCGGTGATAATTCCGCCACAGTTCTTCCCACCCGTCACCGGCGGAGCCCCCGCCTTCGGCGTTACCGCGGCGGGGACCGCCGCCCGCCGCCGCGGCTTGTATACGCAGCAGTTCCGGCGGCCGGTCCCGTTCCCGGACTAACGCGAACCCCCGTTTTTCATCAATAATCGCCCAGGGGGTCTCGCCGAAGCGCCGGAAAAAATGATCCGCCAAAAGGGGAAGGACCGGGTGATCCGGCGCGCAGCGGGCAATGTAGCGGCCCTCTCCGTCCTCCCTGAAGCGGAGAAGCCCCCGGAGCCGGTCAAATTCCTTCCATATCTTGTAGGCCCGGTCTCCTCCGGCGCTGATCCCCCGGAGGGAGGCCAGGGCTTCCAGGTCTTCCAGGGCTTTGGCGGAAGCCCCGGCGGAAAAATCCGGGACGGCCTCTTCCGGGGGAAAAAGATCCGGGACGTCAAACAGTTCCGCTTCCATACTACACCATCATCACCAGAGGCCGGCGTCCGCCGGGTCAAACAGGGGGAGTTGTTTTCCTTCGTTTCCGCTCAGAATGGCCCGCGCCCGGGCGGGGTTCTCCAAAACACCGGCGCGGCCCGCCGGATTTCGGGACGGCGCGCCGCCGGGAGAACCGTAAAACCGGCCGTTCAGGGTAATAAAGTACCGGGCCCGCTTAAAGACCACCCCCAGGCGGCGGAGGCCGTCAAAGCTCAAGGACCGGGAGCGGCGGAGTTCCACGATCCGCCGGGCGGAATGGACCCCCAGGCCCGGCACCCGGAGGAGTTCCTCGTAGGCGGCGGTTTTAACCTCCAGGGGAAAAAATTCCAAGTGATTCACCGCCCAGGCGGCCTTGGGGTCCAGGACGCTGTCCAGCCAGGGATGGGCCTCGTCGAGGATCTCCGCGGCGCGGTACTGATAAAAGCGCAGCAGCCAGTCCGCCTGGTAGAGCCGGTGTTCCCGGAGCAGGAGGTTTCCCGGCGGCGCCGTTACCAATGGCGCCGGCGGAACCGTCCCCGCCGCGGAGGAAAGGCCGCCGCCCAGGGGAACCGCCGGCAGAACGCCCACCGGCGTATAGGCGGAATAGTACACCCGCCGCAGGGCGTATTTCCGGTAGAGGGCGGCGGTAAGGCCGATGATCGTCCGGTCATCCTCGGCGCTGGCCCCCACCACCAGCTGGGTACTCTGCCCGGCGGGAGCGAAGACCGGGGCCTTTTTAAGGCCCCGGCGGCGGTCCTCCTCCACCTCCCCCGCGGCTTCCCGGACCTCTCCCATCGCGCCAAAGATCAGCTTTCCCGACTTCTGGGGGGCCAGGGCCTGGAGGCTCCGCTCCGTGGGCAGCTCAATGTTGGCGCTGAGCCTGTCCGCCCAGCGGCCCGCCTCCCGGATCAGCCGCTCCCCCGAGCCGGGGATGATCTTGAGGTGAATGTAGCCGCCGTAGCCCGCCCCTTTTCTGAGGGTCCTCGCCACGAGGATAAGCTTTTCCATCACGATGTCCGGGTCGGCGAAGATCCCGGAGGAAAGAAAAAGGCCCTCGATATAATTGCGGCGGTAAAATTCGGTGGTGATCCGGATCAACTCATCCGGGGTAAAGGACACGCGCTTTGTGTCCGCGGAAACCCGGTTGGCGCAGTAGGCGCAGTCATAACGGCAGACGTTGGAATAGAGGACCTTGAGGAGGCTGACACAGCGCCCGTCCCCGGTCCAGGAATGGCAAACCCCGGCGGGAACCCGGACCCCAAAGGCGGCCCCGGAGGAACCCCGGCCCCCGCCGCCGGAAGTGCCCGAAGAGGCGCAGGAGGCGTCATACTTCGCCGCCCCCGCCAGGATACTCAGCTTTTCCCCCAGGTCCGCCGTCATAGTTCTACTATACACCGGTATAGCGGCGGACGCAAGGGGAAGGTCCGCCTAATTGAGGTAAGCCGTACCCTGCCGTTTTACCACGTTGATAAAGCCGCTGATCGACCGGTCCCCGGAGGGCTCAACTTCCTTGGGGAAGTAACAACCCGGCAATTCACCCTTTCGCCGGTGGTTATCAACACATTCGCAGCAAATTCCCTTATGTCCACAGGTAAAGGTGCAGGTACAGTTTTTTTTATTCGCGTCAATGGCGCAGTTTCTTGTGGTCATTGTTTCCTCCAAAGGACTTATACCATGAAACCGCTTTTTTGACAATTCCGCCGGAAACCCCGCGGCGACGGGCCCTCGCTTTTTTACCGAGCCGGTGGTATACTTATGTCCATGATCATAGCCTGCGGCGAGGCGCTTATCGACATGGTGCCCGAAAAAAATGGTGAGGGCCGGGACCTTTACGCCCCGTGCCCGGGGGGAAGTCCCTTTAATACGGCGATAGCCATAGGGCGGCTTCTTGGCGTGGAAAACGGCCGGCCCCGAACGGCCTTTCTGTCGAGGCTTTCCCGGGATTTTTTTGGCGAAGACCTGGTCCGGCATCTGAAACAAAACGGCGTTTCCACGGAACTTGTTACCCGGTCCGGGGAAACCACCACCCTGGCTTTTGTCAAGCTCAAGGCGGGGGAGGAGCCGGCCTACCTCTTCTATACCACCGGGGCGGCGGACCGTTCCCTGCTGCCGGAGGATATACCGGCGGCTCTTCCCCCGGAGGCGGACTGCGTTCTCTTCGGTTCCATTTCCATGACCATGGAACCCTCCGCCTCCTCCATAGAAAACTTTATCCTCCGGGAAAGCGGCCGGCGGGACGGGCCGGTGATCTCCCACGATCCCAACGCGCGGCCCATGATGATCCCGGACCGGGAGGCGTACGTAAGACGCTTTGAGGGGTGGGTCCGGTCTTCCAGTATCGTGAAGATTTCCGCCGCGGACTTTGACTTTATCTATCCCGGATTGGGGCTGGACAGGGCGGTGGAAAAACTTCTGGGGATGGGTCCCGTCGTCGCGGCGGTTACCCTGGGGGCCGATGGGGCCATGGCGGTTTTTAAGCGGGAGGGCGTTTATAGGCGGGTTACCGCCCCGGTGGTGGATCTGCCCGTGGTCGACACCATAGGCGCGGGAGACACCTTTCACGGGGCGTTCCTGGCCTGGCTTGAGGAAGCGGGGCTTATGTCCCGGCGGGCCCTGGCCGCCCTGGGGGAGGGGGAACTCCGGGAGGCCCTGATTTTCGCCAACAAGGCCGCCTCCATCGTCTGTTCCCGCCGGGGGGCCAATCCTCCTACCCTGGCGGAAGTAAAGGCCCTGTAGGCTTTCCGGGTTTGGGGCATGGCGGGTAACAGTTTCGGCGTTGTTTTCCGGGTTACCACCTTTGGGGAATCCCACGGCCCCGCCCTGGGATGCGTCGTGGATGGCTGCCCCGCGGAGATAGCCCTGGACGGGGAGACCATTGCCGCCGAACTCCGGCGGCGGCGGCCCGGCATGGGAGGCCCGGCGGCCACGGCCCGCTCCGAAAGGGACGAGCCGGAACTGCTATCCGGGGTCTTTGAGGGCAAAACCCTGGGAACCCCCATCGCCATCATTATCCGGAACAAAGATCCCCGTCCTGGGGATTACGCTGTCCTTAAAGACCTGTACCGTCCCGGCCACGCCGACTGGACCTGGGAGGCCAAGTACGGCCTGAGGGATCACCGGGGCGGAGGCCGCGCTTCCGGCCGGGAAACGGCGGGCCGGGTCGCCGCCGGGGCGGTGGCCAAGGCTTTTCTGGCCAGTCCGGCCTGCCGGAATGATTTGACCGGCGGCGGACCCGGCGGCGTCAGCATCCGGGCCTGGGTATCCCAGGCGGCGGGGATAGACGCCCCCCAGCCCGGCGAAGCGGACTTTGACCTGGAGGAGGCGGAGCGGAATCCCCTGCGGGTCCCCGGCAGGGCCGCGGCGGAACGGATTGGGCAGCGGCTCGCGGAGCTGGCCGAAGCGGGAGACAGCGCCGGGGGAATCGTTTCCTGCCGGATCGGGGGTCTGCCGCCGGGTTTGGGGGAGCCGGTATTCGGCAAACTGGGAGCCCTGCTGGGGCAGGCCGTTCTTTCCATTGGGGCCTGCAAGGGGGTGGAGTTTGGCGAGGGTTTCGCCGCGGCGGTTTCCACCGGTTCGGCCCACAACGACTCCCCGGCGTTCCCGCCGTTTTGGGACGGCGCGCCCGGAACCGGCGCTTTTAAGACAAACCACTCCGGGGGTACACTGGGGGGGATTTCCACCGGCATGGACGTGGTTTTCCGGGCGGCCTTTAAGCCTCCGGCGTCGATCCCCAGAGGGCAGATCACGGTAAACCGGGCCGGTGAGCCGGTGGAAGCGGCGGTGAGGGGACGCCACGACCTTTGCATAGCCCCCCGGGCGGCGCCGGTGGTGGAAGCCATGAGCGCCCTGGTTGTCGCGGACCTGCTGTTATTACGGCGCCGCGCCCGGCCTCGTCATTAATATACCTGGAACGTAAGGGAGCGTAACATGGAAGAACGGGAAAAAAACGGCGAAGAAGAACTAAGCCCGGCGGACCAGCTTCTGGAAAAAGCGGCCCGCTCAATGACCGGGACCCCGCCCCTGGAGGGCGGACCGCCGGTATGCGGGGTTGACCTGGGTACGGCGTCGATCATCCTCGCCGCGGTGGACAGCGCGGGGGAGCCCATTGCCTGCGAAATGCAGCCCTGCCGGGTAGCCCAGGACGGGCTGGTGGTGGATTACACCGGGGCAATCGCCATCACCCGGCGGTTAAAGGAAAAGCTTGAGTCGCGCCTGGGCAGGCGGATCATCGACGCGGCGATTGCCGTTCCGCCGGGAACAAACAAGGCCAACACGGGGACCCACCGGCACGTTACCATGGGGGCGGGCTTCGAGGTTCTCGCGGTCGCGGATGAGCCGGTAGCGGCCAACATGGTGCTGGGGATACAAAACGGCGTGGTGGTTGACATAGGCGGCGGAACCACGGGGCTTTCGATCTTCCGGGAGGGGGAGGTGATCTACAGCGCCGACGAACCCACGGGGGGTACCCATGTTTCCCTGGTCCTCCAGGGCCGTTACGGCTTTAACTATGAACAGGCGGAGGCCTACAAAATGGACCCCGCCAACGTCAGGGACGTGGCCGGCGCGGTACTGCCGGTCATCGAAAAAATGGCGACCATCGTGGAGCGGCACATCAAGGGCCATGAGGTAAGCGAGGCCTGGCTGGTGGGCGGCACCTCCTGCCTGCCGGGGATTGAGCGGGTTTTTTCCCGAATCCTGGGCATCCCATCCTACAAGCCCCATCATCCCATGCTGGTAACGCCCCTGGGGATAGCGTATTGCGGCCTGGAGGCGCGGAAAAGGATGGCCCCCCAAAAGGAGCCGGAGGGTTTACGGTGAACCGCTGTCCCTGGTGTGAAGGATCGGAACTCTACACGCGTTACCACGATGATGAGTGGGGGGTTCCGGTTTTTGACGACCGCGGGCACTTTGAATTTCTGGTACTGGAATCCGCCCAGGCGGGCCTAAGCTGGATCACCGTTTTAAAAAAACGGGAAAACTACCGCCGGGCCTACGACGGCTTTGACCCGGTAAAGGTGGCCCGTTATACCGAAAAGAAAAAAGAAAAACTCCTGGCGGACCCCGGCATAATCAGAAACCGGCTCAAGATAGCGTCGTCGATCTCCAACGCCAAACATTTTCTGGAAATCCAGAGGGAATTCGGCGGCTTTTCCAGGTATCTCTGGGCCTTTACCGGCGGAAAACAGGTTACCGGCGGCTGGAAAACCCTGGAAGAACTTCCCGCCCGGACGGAACTTTCCGATGCCGTGGCGAAGGACATGAAACAGCGGGGTTTTACCTTCCTGGGCAGCACCATCATGTACTCCCACATGCAGGCTACGGGGCTCATCAACGACCACCTTACCGGCTGTTTCCGTTACCGGGAGATCCTTAGTTCCCCGCCCGTCCCGCCTCCAGCGCAAGCAGATATTCCTTGACGGGGAGTCCGCCGCCATAGCCGGTAAGATCGCCGTTTTTCCCTATAACCCGGTGGCAGGGGATGATGATAACAATGGGATTGCGGTTATTGGCCATCCCCGCGGCCCTGCAAGCCCTGGGCCTTCCCGCCCGGGCGGCCAGTTCGCCGTAACTAAGGGTAGTACCATAGGGGATACCTCGCAGGGCCTTCCAGATTAAAAGCTGGAAGGCCGTTCCCCGCGGGGCCAGGGGCAAATCAAAGTTCCGGCGTTTTCCGGCAAAGTACTCCTCCAGCTGGACCGCCGCTTTTTTTATAACCGGGGTTTCGGCGGTCTCGAAACCGGCGGTCCGCAGGGAAGCGGGGGGTTCCCTGCCAAAAAAAACCCCCGTCAGGCTCCCCTCCTCTTCGACGATTCCAAGCACCCCCAGGGGAAAACGATAAAAAAAGAGGTTCCGCATGGGACGAATATACCATGAAAGGTAAAACATGGAAAGGCGGACAACACTTTCGAAAACGCCGCGCGGTTCCTTTCGTGGTATGACCGTTTACCCATCAGGGTTATTCAGAAACCGCGGTTTCTGAATAACCCCCCACTTAGAGCCGCGGTTTCCCGGAGCTTTGCCATTTACCCGGCAAATGGCAAAGCGAATACCCGGCGCGGCGCCGGTGAGCGCCGCGTTGATCGGCGCCGCCTTAATGGAACAGGAACTGGGCGGTCTTGTCGAGGTAATGCTTCCCGCCGTGGGAGGGGAATTCCTTCAGCATCAGCCCCTTGAATTCCTCCGCGGACTTCGCCTGGACGGTCATATGCCGGAGCTTCCTCAGGTACTCGATTTTCCGCCGCGCGTCATCCAGACTTTCCGCCGGATAGTGGGACGAAAGGAACAAATCATAACCCTTCGCGACACATCGCTCCAGTTTGGCCAGCTCCCGCTCAAGGTCCCCCGGCCCGCCAATAATCGAGTGAACGTCGTGGCCGAGCATGTGAACATACCGGGCCTTGATCGCGGGAATCTCAAAGTCGAACGCGTCAGGGGTCCGCTCGATGTTCAGGGTAATACCCGCGATAGTTATCGAATCCCCGTCGATGTAATCCGTCACCTCGTTGATGGAAGAATCAAAGGCGCTCCCAAAGGAAGCGGCAAAGCTCTCCACCATGGCTTTCCCCCGCCCCCTGGCCCCGAACTCCACGGCGTTCCGGGTACTGTACCGCCGGGCCTCCTTGATGAAATTCGCGCCGGTCATGTGGTAGGCCAAAAGCAGACCCTCAACCTTGAACCCCTGGGTACGCAGGTACTGTTCCAGCTCCGCGAGGTTCTCCACAAAACAGGGGGGCTCCATCACCAGGGCCCGCCGCTCCTTTTCCAGAACCAGGGTAACATCGCTCAGGGGATCGCGGGTCTGGTAGACCAGGAGGCTCAGACCGCCCTCCCGGTACCGGCTGATCTCCCCCTTGCCAAGTTTGATGACCGAACATTCACTTTTTTTCATACTATTCTCCGTTTTTTGATATACGCCGGAAAACCGGCCTCCGCTTTTCAGTATAGTACAGCCAAAAAACCGGCGCCAGGAGAAAGCGGCAAAGGGGGAAAGTCATGGAGCGCCGGTGTTTTTTCCCAGGCGGGACAGGCCCGGCAAACCGGCCGCGCTTCCCCGCCGCGGGAGGGCGGCCGGTTTATTGGGGAGAGACGCCGCGAGCCGGCCGGCGCGGGACGGCGCTTTTACCCCGCCCTTTCCCGGGGAACCCGGTAACCGGGAAAATCAGCGCGCCCCGGGGACGACTAGGAGGTGGACGAACGCCAGGTAAGATAATCCACGTACCGCTGAAAAACTTTTCCCGTGGGAGACCGTTTGATGTCAAACCCGATGTCGCAGGAATAAGTCCCCGGGTTCAGCCATTCACACTCCCCCAGGAGATCAAATTTGCCTATGCCGCTCACGTCCTCCGGGTAAATGGTAATGGCGTACTCTTTCTTTTCCTGCACGTCCGCGTGCTCAGTACACTCAATGCGGCAGCCGGTAATGGAAAGGTCCTTTAAAAGGGCGTCGCCGGAGAAGGCGCCGGGAATCCTCGCCCGGGCGCTGGAAGGAAACCGGCGGTTCTTCCGTTGTTCAGTGTTCCCAAACATGCCCCCAGTATGACAACTTTTCCCGAACCCGTCAAGAATACCCGCCGCGGGGGAACGGCGGCGGGGACCCGCGGGAACCGGAGCGGACGGGCTGTTTTTAGCGGGAGGACCAGTACCGGAGGACCGCCCCCATCGCCCGGGGAAGGGCGGCGATCCGCCCGGCTAACCCCCCGGAGGCCAGGGAGGCGACGGCCCGGATTCCCGCGTACACCTTGTCCGAATAGGGCTGCCAGAAGAGGTCCCGCCGCACGCCGGGGAGAATGTCGTCCACGATAACCTGGGTTTTGACCATCTCCATAAAACCCATCTCGCCGTGGGTGCGGCCCAGCCCGGAGGCTCCAAAGCCGCCCCAGGGGGTCTCCGCCAGGCCGTGGGACATCAGGTGGTCGTTCACCATCACCGCCCCGGCGTTGATCCGGGCCGCCAGGGCCCGGGCCCGGCGGCGGTTCCGGGACCACACCGAACCGGTGAGGCCGTAGGGGGAGGCGTTGGCCAGGGCCAGGGCCTCCTCATCGGTTTCCGCGGGAATCACCGCCACCA
The DNA here is from genome assembly GCA_031257195.1 of Treponema sp. GTDB lineage: Bacteria > Spirochaetota > Spirochaetia > Treponematales > Breznakiellaceae > JAIRPD01. Next base: position 61,980 of record JAIRPD010000097.1, read on the forward strand.
CGGGGCCAAAGACCTCCTCATCCATGATGGGCATCCCCGCGCGGACGCCGGTGAGTACCATGGCCGGGGCGGCGAGGCCCTCATCCTGGAGGGAAGCGCCGGGACTTTGGGCCGCCACCCGGGCCCCCTGGGCAAGGCAGTTCTCCACCTGGGCCCGGACGGCGCTCTTTTGCTTCGCCGTCGCCATGGGGCCCAGGTCCACGCCCGGCCGGAGGGATTGGGTAAGGCGGCGCAGTTTTTCCAGGAAGGCCTCGTAGACGGGGCGAAGGACGATGACCCGCTGGACGCCGCCGCAGGACTGGCCGGCGTTGGAAAAGCCCGCCCAGATCACCCCCGCGGCGGCCCGGTCCAGGTTGGCGTCGGCCCGGACAATCGCGGCGTCGGCCCCGCCCAGTTCCAGGACCAGGGGCAAGAGCCGGGGGGCGGCCAGGACCATGAGTTCCCGCCCGGTGGCGCTGGAGCCGGTGAAGAACAGCTTGTCCACCCCGGGTTTTTCCGGGGTCCCGATAAAGGCCGGTCCGGCGTCCTTACCGGGCATTTCCACCAGGGTAAAAAGTCCCGGGGGGAGCGCGAGGCCGGAAAAGATTTCTTCCAGCGCCGCCCCTACCCGGGGGGTAAGGGAAGCGGTTTTTAGCAGCACGGCGTTTCCCGCGAGAAGGGCCATGAGGACCTCGGAAAAGGGGATGGCAAAGGGATAGTTCCAGGGAGCGATGATCCCCACCACTCCCCAGGGTTTACGGATCAGCCTGCTTTGTTTGTTGGCCATGAGCGGGCTTCCCCCCCGGATTTTCCGGGGTTTTAGGAAGGCCCTTCCCCGTTTAACGTAGTACGCCGCGGCCAGGAGGGCGGGCAGGATCTCCGCGGCCAGGGCGTCCAGGGGGAGCTTTCCGTTGTCCCGGTGGATTGTCTCCGTCAGGGCGTCGGCGCCGGCGGCCAGGCGCGCGCCCGCGCCCCGGAGGATCGCGGCCCGCCGGCGGCAGGGGGTTTCGGCCCAGATCCGCTGGGCTTCCCGGGCCCTTTCAAGGAGGGCTCCCATCTCTTCCGGTGTGAGTTTCATTCGTTATCCTTCCGCTTTACGCGCGTTTCCCCGGGGCGGCCGCTTTCAGGAGCCGCCCGCCCGGTAAATTCATCCATGGCGTGGTTGACGCCAAAAAAACCGGCCACCCAATCCATGATTCCCTGGGGCAGCAGCCGGAGCCAAAAAATACTGTACACAAAGGGGGGCAGGATAAGCCGTTTTTTTCCGGCCAGCACCGCCTTGACCGCGCGCTTTGCCACATCCTCGCTTTTAAGGATGGGCAGCAGCAGGGGGAAGCGGGTCTTGACCCCCTGGAACATCCCCGTGTCTATGAAGAAAGGGCAGATCAGGGTGGTCTTAATCCCGCCGGCGGGCCGGGCAAGCTCCATCCGCAGGGCTTCGTTAAAACCCACCGCGGCGAATTTTCCCGCGCAATAATCGGTAAGGCCCCGGACGCCGATGAGCCCCGCCGCGGAGGCGACGGTAACGATACGGCCGCTGTTCCGCTTTAGCATGGAGGGAAGGAAGGCCTTCACCGTCCAGAACAGGGCCAGCGCGTTAACGGCCATGGCGGCTTCCACTTTTTCATCGGGGATATTCAACAGCGTTTGTCCATTTACCAACCCCGCGTTGTTGATCAGAATATCCACGGGGCCGGACCCGGCGAGGAGCCTTTCCGCCTCCCGGTACACCGCGGCCCGGTCGGAAACGTCGCACACCGCCGCGGTCAGGGAAAACCCCTCGGCGGCGCTTTCCGCGTTCAGGGCCTCCAACGCCTCCCGGTTCAGGTCCCAAACCGTTACCCGCGCCCCCCGCCGGGCAAAGTCCAGGGCCATCAGCCGGCCTATGCCGGAAGCGCCGCCGGTGATCAGAACCCCCTTGTTCGCCGCGTCTTCCATAGAACCAGTGTACTACCTTGGCGGCGGGAATACCAGCCCCCTGCCGGGCCCGCCGCGGGATCGCCCCGCCCGGGGGTAAACGGCGGCCCCGGATCGCGCGCTTGCCATCGGTCCGGCTTCAGGGTATTCTGAGATTATGAACAATCCTGTCGCCGAATACCTTTCCTCGGTTGGACCCGCGGAGGTGAATACCGCCTTCCTGGCCTATCTGTGTAACTTAACGGAGACCGCCAAGGCCGCCCCGGATATCGCCGCCTCCATTGTGAAGGAACTGGAAAACCAGCGCCGGCGGGTTAAGCTTATCGCCAGTGAAAACTACTGTTCCATGGCGGTCCAGCTTGCCATGGGAAACCTCTTTACCGACAAGTACGCCGAGGGGATGCCGGGCCGCCGCTTTTACGCGGGGAACGAAAACGTGGACGCGGTGGAGGCCGCGGCGGCGGCGGAGGCCCGCAAGCTCTTTGGGGCGGAATACGCCAATGTGCAGCCCCATTGCGGGGCGGACGCCAACCTGCTGGCTTACTGGGCTATCCTGAATGTCCGGGTGGAAAATCCCGCCCTGGAAGCCTGGGGCGAGACAAACCTTTACCGGCTTAGCGGTGAACAGTGGCGGGAACTCAAGGAAAAACTGGGGGGGCAGAAGCTCCTGGCCCTGGACTATTACTCCGGGGGGCACCTGACCCACGGCTACCGCTACAACCTTTCCAGCCGTATGTTCGACGTATACGGCTACTCGGTATCGGCGGAAACGGGATTGCTGGACTATGACGCCATAGAAAAGCAGGCCCTGGAAATCAAGCCGCTGATTCTCCTCGCGGGCTACTCCGCCTATCCCCGGAAGATCAACTGTAAGCGGATGAGGGAGATCGCCGATAAGGCCGGGGCGGTGTTCATGGTGGACATGGCCCACTTCGCGGGACTGGTGGCGGGAAAGGTCTTTACCGGCGATTACGATCCGGCGGCCCACGCCCATGTGGTAACCAGCACCACCCACAAGACCCTGCGGGGGCCCCGGGCGGGGCTGGTACTGGCCAAAAAGGAATTCGCCGAGGCCCTGGACAAGGGCTGTCCCCTTACCATGGGCGGCCCCCTGCCCCATGTGATCGCCGCCAAGGCCGCGGCCTTCCGGGAGGCGGGCAGGCCGGAATTCCGGGACTACGCCGCCCGGATTGTGGAAAACTGCCGGGCCCTGGGGGCTTCCTGCGTTAAAAACGGCCTTTCCGTCTTGACGGGAGGCACGGACAACCACCTGATCCTGGTGAACGTCCACGAACTGGACAAAGGCGCCGGCCCGGCGGATCGCCTTACGGGCCGCCAGGCGGAAAGCGCCCTCCACGAATGCGGGGTTACGGTGAACCGGAACAGCCTTCCCCGGGACCCTAACGGCCCCTGGTACACCTCCGGTCTTCGCGTGGGTACGGCGGCGGTAACAACCCTGGGGATGGGTCCGGCGGAAATGGAGGAACTGGGGGCCGTTATCTCCCTGGTACTCAAAAACACGGATCCCGCGCCGGACCCCAAAGATCCGGCCAGGAAGAGCAGGGCCAGGTACGTTGTAAAAGAAGCGGCCAGGGCGGAGGCCCAGGGGCGGGTCAAAAAGCTTCTGGATCGTTTTCCCGTATACCCGGAGCTGGACCTGGACTTTTTAAAACGGGCCTTTCCCGGCTAGGGCCGGGCGGAACCAGCGGCCGGCCGCGGCGGGGTTTGCCAAAGGCGCCCCCCCGGGGCGGCGGATTGACAGAGCTGGTTTTCTTAAGGTATGGTAATAACAAGGTAAGCTATGGCTCAGGTCCATTACTATAAACGGCTGGAAAATAACGCGGTTCAAAAGGCGCGGCGCGGCTTGGCGCGGCTCGCGGGCAGGATGGGGAGGGGCGTAAAAGCCTTTTTCCGGTTTCTGGTCCGCAAGTACACCATCGTGCTGGTCCCCCACTCGGAAAAACGGGTCTACAACTTCCACATCTCCGTGGCGGCGATGTTCCTGGTGCTTTTGCTTTTTATCACGGTGGCGGGAACTTTTTTCTGGTACAGCGCCCTTACCGGCAGCGTCCGGGGGGGGATGTCTGAACAGGACGACAAGCTCCGGGAAACCCAGTTGAGCCTGGAACAGCTCCGGGGCGAGGTTGCCCAGCTTTCCCGGGCGGCCAGAAACTTTGAGGCGGTCCTCGCCAGCACCCTCCAAACCCTGGACGCCGATCCCAGCGCGGCGAGCCTGGGGGGGGAGCGGTACTCGTTTTTTAACCTCCAGGGCAACGAGGATGTCCGCAAAGAGCTGGACGATATACGGCAGCTGGCGGTGTACCTTTCCTCCGCCGTGGAACCGGTTAAAGAAATCGGCACAATCCTGGATTCCCAGGGCGCGATCCTTTCGGAAATCCCCAGCGTTTGGCCTATCCGGGGGGGCATAGGGCACTTTACCACCTTTTTTGGCATGAGCCCGGACCCCTTTTCCGGCGCGCCCCACATGCATACGGGGGTGGACATTTCCACCTACCGGGCCGGGGATCCCGTGATAGCCACCGCGGACGGCCAGGTTTCCTACAGGGGCTACGAACCCAACGGGTTCGGAAACTATATCATCATCCGGCATCAGCACGGCTTTTATACCCGCTACGCCCACTTACTTTCCATCCGGGTGGAAATGGGCCAGCAGGTAAAACAGGGGGAAGTTATTGGTTATACGGGCAGTACGGGCCGCTCAACGGGGCCCCATCTGCACTACGAAGTTCACATAGGGTCGGATGTGGTGGATCCCCGCAAGTACCTCAACATCCGCCCCAACGCGCGGTAAAGTATGGCCCACACAGACGCCCGGCGGAAATTCAAAATAAGGCGGCGGAACGAATTCGCCCTTAACACAATCATCGGACCGGAAAGCTTTGTCCAGGGGGACATGGAAACCGGGGGCTTTACCCGGATAGACGGCGGCCTGCGGGGGAACCTCCACGCCAAGGGCAAGGTAGTGGTGGGGGAAAACGCCCGGATGCGGAGCAGCATCATCGGCACCGCCGTTACCATCGGGGGCGTGGTGGACGGCAATATCCTGGCCACCGAAAGGATCATCGTGCTGCCGTCGGCGCTGATCATGGGGGATATTATCACCCGGCGCATAGAGGCCCATGACGGCTGCGTGATCCACGGCAAGATCAGGGTGATCCAGGGGGAGGAAAGCTGGGAGCGGGCCGCCGCGGCGTACCAGCACAAGCGAAGTGTCCGGTCCCCCGCCGAACAGCCGCGGACCCGGGGAAGCCGGACCGAAGGCTCCCATGGCTAATGTCGCTTTCCCCGACGGCTCCGTCTCCCTCTTTAACCCCGCGGCCTACGGGGAGGCTTCGGCGGAAGCCCGGAAAGCCAACTCCCCGGGGACAAAAAAGAGCGGTAAAAATCCCGGACTAAAGAAAAACAGCTTTGTTTCCTTTTTTGAAAAGGCCGCCCTGGGGGGAGTAAAAGAACTGCCCCTGTCGGAAGAATCCCTCCATGAACTGCTGGAGGAGGTTCACAGCGCCGGGGACTCCCTTGTCAAACGGCCCTTTCCCCCGGAGATCAAGGCCTATAAAGAGGCGGTCCGCAATTTTGTTCATTACGTGGTGGAACACAGCTTTGACACGGAAACCCTCGAAAGCGGCGTCAATGTACTCAAACGGAAAAAATACACCCTGGTCCAGGTGATCGATAAAAAACTTGAGGACATGGCCGCCTCCATACTCCGGGGCCAGGCCGGTCAGCTTGACATCCTGACAAAACTGGACGAGATCAAGGGCCTTTTGGTGGACCTGACGCGGTAGCCCCAGAGCCCGCGGGAGACGGATATGGACGACAGAGACGGCGTGGAAGACAGAGACCGGTACGGGGGATACGACGAGTCCCTGGAAGAAGAGGACATTTCCGCCCTGGAGGACAAACCGGAGGAAAACAGCCAGGACGCCGGCCTGGCTGCCCTAACGGAGGGGGTAAAGCTGGAGCCGGACACCCCGGTATACCGGGTACGGCTCGCCTACTCCAACGAAACCTTTTTAGCCGCCTTTAAGGGAGAACCCCTAAACCCCGGAACCGAGGTTCTGGTCCCCACCCGGTACGGCAAAGACCTGGCCCAGGTTATTGGACAGGTCCATTGTTTTTGCCAGGAAATCACCCCGGTTGAGCGGGTCGCCACCGCGGGGGATCTGTCCAAGGCGGAACGGAACAAGAAAGAAGAAGCCGGCGCCCTCCGGGTCTGCCGGCAAAAGATAAAAGCCCGCTCCCTGGACATGAAACTGGTTTCGGCCCATTTTCTTCTGGAAGAGTCCAAGATCCTCTTTTTCTTTACCGCCGACGGCCGGGTGGATTTTAGGGACCTGGTCCACGACCTGGTTTCCGTGTTCAGGGCCCGGATAGAGCTGCGCCAGATAGGGGTCCGGGATGAGTCCCGGGTGGTGGGGGGCCTGGGAGTCTGCGGCCGGCCCTACTGCTGCAACTCCGTCTCGGACAAACTTAAACCGGTTTCCATTAAAATGGCCAAGGATCAGAACCTTTCCCTTAATTCCATGAAGATCTCCGGCTCCTGCGGCCGCCTGCTGTGCTGCCTGGCCTACGAACACTGCTTTTACAGCGAACAGCGCCGGCTTATCCCCCCGGAAGGGACGCGGCTCACCTACGACGAAAGCGTCTGGAAGGTGGTGGAAGTGAACGTGGCCGCGGGCCGGCTCACCCTCCATTCGGACGACGACCGGATCCTCACCCTTCCCTTTTGCCGCTTCGCCAAGACCGAAGGCCGCTGGAGCGTTCGCGAAGAACCGTCCCCCCCGAAACCGCGGTAACCCGCGGCCCCCGCCCGGCGGGGGGAGCCCGCCGGACTCCGGTTTTTGTCCTTGCCTTTTTACCCCCGGCGGCGTTATCCTTTGATAGTGCGGGTCTTCAAGTACAAATGGTTCGCCAAATTCGCCGAAAAAGCGGGGATAACCGATGACGACCTTTGGAAAGCGGTGAAAGAAATCGAGGC
>JAIRPD010000083.1 GCA_031257195.1 Treponema sp.
GATCTGGTTTTACAAGAACGGAGACAAAGGCGAGGAGTATTTTTCAGTTGTCTATGATGACGCCATGAAAAAACAGCGTTTGTTTTACCCCGATTATGTGGTATGCGTAAACGGCGAAATCTGGATAATCGAAACCAAAGGCGGTTTTTCCCGTACCGGCGAAAGCCGCGACATAGACGCTTTTTCCGCCATTAAATACAAGTACCTGCGTCAGTATATCACCCAAAACAAGCTCAAGGGCGGTTTTGTGCGGAAGGACGAAAAAAGCGGCGAACTCTGCATTTGCACTGGGGAATACAGCGATGATATAAACAGCGAAAATTGGCTGCTGCTTTCGGAAGTAATCACCTGAACCGATCTTGTGGGACTGTAAATCTATTGGACAATTCCCGGCTATGCCGGGGAGCCGATCGAAATTCAACAAACAAGAGTCATGGCGGGCGAAAAAGTCTAACCCATGGTGTTCGGGAACGCGAGTACCACTTGGTACGGATACCGAAACGCCGGAGGAAGCGGATATGCGGGGCGGCGCTGGTTTTGTGGAATTGTGGGGCAGGTTTGCCTAAGGGGCGGCGCGGTTCATTTAACCAGTTTCTTTAACGGTTTTATTGTTTTTAATCCCCAATCATAATGACTGGATGTCGCCGAAATTAAATATGCGCCCAATGACGTTGTCCCGGTCCATGGGTATTTCTTCCTGGTGAACAATTCATCGTCATTGTGTTTTTCAATTAAAGCCAGTATTGTCTTATGGCTCTTTTTGAGCATTTTTATCGCTTCGTTTAAGTCCGTCCCTTTATATTTTTCATATATCCGGTGATTCAATACCGGCAATGTTTGCCAGGTAACATCTTCCGCCGGTATCGCCGGTTTCTTGCCGGCCATTCCAGTTTTATACCAGCCATCCATCATCAAATGCCATTCATGCAAATGGCAGATTACATCGGAGACAGTTTTGTCCCTGTCATTTAATTCATCATTTTTATAAACGCCGTTTTTTATTTCCTCCGGGAGATCGTCAATAAAATCCAGTAATTTATTGAGATTTATTTCCGCGAGTTCCAAAAGTTCTTTTTTGCTCACGGGTCTTGGCATACCGTTACCTCTGCGCGTCCTGGGTAAATTTTCCGTCCCCATAACACCAGGCGCGATACGCCTTATTTTTTGAACCCCCGGCATTGGTTCCAAGATCCTTGTCATTGCCTAAGGGCATTCCGCGGCTTTGACAAAACACCATATCTTCCATGGTTTCCCCCAATTTTCCAGTTTATCCCTTTGTTTTTATATGGGCAATAGCCTTCCCTTGTCCAGCCGCGGGCAAAGGGGCGGGGTCAATGATCTTCCCGGGCTTCCGGTTCGTTAAGGCCGAGGGGGGGCGCGCGCCCTTGCCGTTTGGGCGGCGCCGCCTTGGGGGAACCGGTCCGCCCCACTGGACACCGTTCCGGCGGGTATGGTATAGTAAAAACGGAGGCGCTTTTTTATGGAGGATATTGTTTATATTGATCAGGAAGACGGCAAAAAGCGGGTTATGAACAATGGCAAGCTTTACGCCAGGCTGCTGACAAAGTTCAAAACCGAAACCAGGCTGGACCCGGTTTTTGAGGCCCTGGACGCGGGGAATTGGGAGGAGGCCCAGGCGCGGGTCCATGCCGTTAAGGGGATAACGGCCAATCTCTCCATAAAAGCGTTAAACCAGCTGGTGATGGAACTGGAACTCCAAATCAAGGCCAAATCGGTCAAGCCTGAAACCATAGAGGCGGTCAAAAACTGTTTCGCCGCCACCCTGCCAAAGCTGGAACAGGTCATAGAGCAAAATGCTTGATCCCCAAAAACCCGTGGTGCTGGTGGTTGATGATGTGGATGTGAACCGCCTTATCCTGGAGGAGATCCTTAAGGACGATTATTCGATCCTTACCGCGGAGAACGGCAGGCGGGCTTTGGAGGTCCTTAGGGCCGCCTCAAAGCCGCCCAAGATCATCCTCCTGGACGTGTTCATGCCGGAGATGAACGGCTATGAACTGCTGGAGGTTCTTAAAATCGATGACGCCTTTAAAAGGATTCCCGTCATTTTTATCACCACCTCGGACTCGGAGAGCGAGGCCCTGGCGGCGGGGGCGGTGGACTTTATCTCCAAGCCCTTTCTGCCGGAGATTGTCAAGCTCCGGGTCAAGAACCAGGTGGAGCTGAAGAACTACAGCGACAACCTGGAGCAGATGGTGGCGGAAAAAACCGCGGAGGCTACCTCTACCCTGGACAACACCCTCCAGGCTATCGCCAATATCATTGAGTACCGGGACCTGGAATCCGGCAACCATGTTAAACGGACCCAGTTTTTCTGCCGCGCCCTGGTCCAGTACCTGCTGGAATCCGGCTCGGTGTACGCGGAAACCCTCAAGGCCATGGAGCCCGCCATCATCGTCAAGGCCATGGCCCTTCACGATGTGGGAAAGATTGGCATCCCCGACAAGATTCTTCTTAAACCCGGCAGGCTCGATTCCGACGAATATGAGATCATGAAGACCCATACCACGGTGGGAAAGAACATCATTGAGGAGATGATGAAGGCCGTGACGGATAAAGACTCTATCTACCTCCGCCACTGTTACGACATCGCCTATTCCCACCATGAACGCTACGATGGCGGGGGCTACCCCCGGGGGCTGGAGGGAACCGACATCCCCCTGGCGGCCCGGCTGGCCTCTCTGTCGGATGTATACGACGCCCTGGTCTGCGCCCGGGTCTACAAGTCCGCCATGACCTACGAGGACGCGGTGAAGATCATTACCGACGGCCGGGGGACTCAGTTTGACCCGATCCTGACCGACGCGGTGGTGAGTATTCAGGACCGGTTTAGGGCTATTTCCCAGCAGTACAAGTAGGGTGGTTAGCCGTAGCCCAGTTCCCCCAAAGCCTTCTCCGCCTCGGCGATCTCGTCGTACTTCATCGTATGATCCCTGTAGATGATCGAATTTTCGTGGCCCTTTCCCAGGAGGAGGACCAGATCCCCCGGCTTTGCCAGGGAAAGGGCTTCGCGGATCGCCCGGGGCCTGTCCGGGATCAGGAAGAGGTTCTCCCCCCGCCGCGTTTTACGGGTACGCGTCTGGGCCGTTTCGGAACCGAGCGATCGCTCCCCGCCGCCGCTTTCACCCCCCCCGCCGCCGCTCCGGGCGGTTTCGCTTTCCCCGGGGGCTTCGCAGCCGGCGGCGATCTCCTCCAGCAGGGCCATGGGGTCTTCTCCCCTGGGGTCCTCGTCGGTGAGGATCACGATCTCCGAATAAGCCGCGGCGACGGCCCCCTGCTCCGGCCTTTTTTGGGTGTCCCGTTCCCCGGCGGAACCGAAGAGGCTGATGATCCGGCCCCCGGTTTTGTCCAGCCGGGAACGGAGGGGGGGGAAGATGGTCCTAAAGGAGGAAGGGGTGTGGGCGTAATCCACCAGGACCTCGAAGGGCTGGCCCCGCCGCACCGCCGTCATTCGGCCTTTAACGGGCTTGAGGGAAGGGACCAGGGGGATAAGCTCCTCCACGGGCCGTTCAAGCAGCCCCGATACCGTCAGAAGAGCGGCCAGGACATTGCCGGCGTTGAACGCGCCGGGGAGGCGGTCTTCCACCACCGCCTTTTCGCCGGTGGCGGCGATGAGGACTTCGTAACGATTGCCGCCGGGGCCGCTTTCCAGGGAGAGGAGCCGCAGGTCCGCGCGAGCCCGCGCCTCGCGAATCCGCGCCTCGTCATTCGCCGTCGTTTCGTCCGGGGGGATGGCGGCGCTGAAGCTGAGGATTTTTTGTTTGGCCGCGGCGGCGAAGTAGGGGGCGCTTTTATCGGCGGCGTTGATTACCCCAAAGGGAGGGGGCCGCCCGGCGGGATTCCGTTCCGCGGCCCGGATGTCCAGGGAGCGGAACAGATTGGCCTTATCGTCCCGGTAGCGCTCCCAGGTACCGTGAAATTCCAGATGTTCATGGGTTACATTGGTAAGCACCGCGGCGTCAAAGGCCGCGTCCCCCAGCCGGTTGGTACGGGGCGAAAGGCCGTGGGAACTGGCCTCGATCACGGCGTATTCCGCGCCGTTTCGCGCCATTTCCGCGAGCCGGGCCTGGATGGCTACCGCCTCCGGGGTGGTCTGGTGTTCGGGATTCCATTCCTCCTCCCCGCCGCTTGAGTACTGGACCGTGGAGATAAACCCCGCCTTTTTCCCCGCCCGCCGCAAAAGCTGCCAGATCAGGTACACGGTGGTGCTTTTCCCCTCGGTGCCCGTTACCCCCGCGAGAACAAGCTTTCCCGCGGGAAAGTCATGGAAGGCCGCCGCCACCGGGGACATGGCGAACCGGGAGTCCCTGACCCGGATAAACACCGGACCTTCCGCCGGTTTTTCCCGGGAGGCCGCGCCGGCGGCGGGGAAGGGAAAACCGGAACATTCCTCCAGGGGCCGCTGGTGTATCACCGCGGCCGCCCCCTGGGCCAGGGCGGCGGCGATAAAGGCGTGGCCGTCGGCGTGGATTCCCGGCAGGGCAAAGTAGAGCCCCCCGGGTTTTATTTTCCGGGAATCGTACTCCAGGGCGGTGATCTGGGGGTTCCCCTCTCCCCGGCGCTCAATAAACCCCGCGTTCCGGGCGGTCCCGGCGGTAAAAAAATCGTTAAGCCGCATGGATATTTATTATGATTGAAAAAGACAAAAAAAATCAATAATAATATAGTATAGTGATGGGTATGGCAAAATCCCCAATGACGGTGGTTCCGCTCCTGCCGCTTCTTTTGCTGGCGGCGTGCGAGGCCAAAGCCCCAGCCTTTTATGTCAGCCTCCGGGATTTTCCCGCCTATGTGGCCAATGGATTTGAAAGTGAACCCGCCGCCGGCTGGAAGCGGGTTGACGGGCGTCAGCCCGTCCGGATCCGGGACCTGGGCCTTTTCGATGGTCCCCGGCGGCCCTTCCTTTCCCCCTTCGGGGAGGAGGACCGGCAATTCACGATCCTCCTTACCTTCAGCCTGAATGAAAGCACCTACGATACCATCCAGGAAAACCCCGCCGCGACCCCGGGGATATTCTTCACCGCCCTGGGGGACAACTGGGAGGTGTACCTGAACGGAAAACTGGTCCGGTCCGAAACGCGGCTGGACGAGGGGGGGCGGATTATCAGCCACCGCTGCTGGCGGAAGGTGTTTTTCGCCGTGGACAACGCCTTCTTCCGTCCGGGGCTCAATACGGTACGGGTTTATGTAACCGGGGCCCCCTCCTACGCGAATACCGGCATGTTTTACGCCGGCCCCTATTACGTCGCCCCCATCGCGTACATCGCCAGGGAAAACAGCGACTTCCTGATCATCGCCCTCTGCGGCGTTTACCTCTTTGCCGCCGTCTATTACCTGATGCTCTTCCTGAACCACCGGGGCGAAACGTACAATTTATACTACGGCCTTTTTTCCCTCTGCCTGGGACTTTACGGCATGGCCGGAAGCCCCGCCGCGCGACTGCTGATCCCCAATTCCGGCATCCTGCTCCGCCTGGAATACGGGGCCGTCTTTCTGATCCTTCCGGCGCTGATGGCCTTTGTGGAAAGCTTAAGCCTTAAACGCGTCCGCCCCCTGACCAGGGCGTACAGCCTGCTATGCCTTGGTTTCACCCTGACCACGCTGGTCTTTTCGGTCCAGTACGCCGAGGATATCCGGGTAATCTGGAAGGTTTCGGCCCTTCTCGCTTCCTGCTATCTTTTTGTCTACGACGGGATCTTCTGTTTTTTATCCTCCGGTTTCCAACGGTGGAAGAACCTGCGGGAAAGGGGGTCCCTGGCCCGGTACCGTATCGCCGGGCTGCTGCGAAGCCCCATGGGAAATATCCTCATCTTCATGGGGATCCTCTTTGTTACCCTCGTGATGGACCTGTGGGATTCCCTGTTTGTCCACCGGGGCTCCGCCCTTTCCCAGTACGGGTTTTTTATCTTTATCCTGGGCTCCTCCTTTACGCTGGGCGGGAAATTCAACGACCTGTACCGGCAGCTCAACCTCCTGAACGCCTCCCTGGGGGAGGCGAACCTCAACCTGGAAGAAACCGTCCGGCGGCGCACCCGGGAACTGGAGGAACAAACCCGGATGGCCGAATCCGCCTCCAGGGCAAAGAGCGAATTCCTGGCCCAGATGAGCCACGAAATCCGGACCCCCCTGAACACCATCCTGGGACTCATGGAACTGATCCTCCGGAAAAACATAACCAGGGATGTCTACGAGGACGCCCTGGGGGTTAAGCAGGCGGGGAACAACCTGCTTGCTATTATCAACGACATTCTGGATTTTTCCAAAATAGAGTCGGGGATGCTGGAAATAAACCCCGGGGCCTACAACCTTTCCTCCCTGATCAACGACTGCGTCAGCATGATCCGGCTCAGGTTTGTCAAAAAGCCCGTGTTGTTTGTCGTCAACCTGGACAGCGCCCTGCCGAACAAGCTTGTCGGGGACGAGGTGCGGGTGCGGCAAATCGCGCTGAACCTCCTTTCCAACGCCGCCAAGTATACCCGGGAGGGACAGGTGGTCTTTACCGTCCGCGGGGAACGGCGGGGGAACGAGCTGAACCTGCGCTTTGAGGTCCGGGACACGGGCATAGGGATCAAGGCGGAGGACGCGAAGGAACTCTTTAACCGGTTCAAGCGCTTTGACCTCCGCAGAAACCGGGACATCGAGGGAACCGGCCTGGGACTGGCCATAAGCCGGAACCTCTGCCGCCTGATGGGGGGAGACATCACCGTGAAAAGCCGCTACGGCGAAGGCAGCGTCTTTACCGCGCTCCTGCCCCAGCGGGTTTCCGGCGTCCAGCCCGTGGCCAGGGTGTGGGGCCCGGAAACCAAACCGGCGCTGCTTCTGGAGGCCCGGAAACCCATCGCCGATTCCATCCGCCAAAGCCTGGAGGACCTGGGGGTTCCCGTTACCGTTACCGGGGAGGAGGAAGCCTTTTTCCGGGAGCTGGAAACGGGGAACCACGCCTTCGCCTTCACGCCCTCCTGTTTCGCGCCCCGGACCGCGGCGTTGATCCGGGAAAAGAGCCTGCCGGTCCAGCCGGTGGCCATGGTCCTGATGGAGGAATTCCCCCCCGCCCTGGACATGGTCCAGATGAGCATGCCCGTGTACGCCATTCCCCTGGCGAACGTGCTGAACGGAAAACCCCAGCGGGACCGTCAGGAAAGACCAAACGCCGCGTTTACCGCCCCCGGCGTGAAGGTCCTCATCGTGGACGACATCGTCACCAACCTTAACGTGGCCCGGCGTCTTTTGAGCCTCTACGGGCTGGATATTGACACCTGTACCAGCGGGGAGGAGGCGGTGGAACGGATCAAAACCCGCCCCTACGATCTGGTACTGATGGACCAGATGATGCCGGGCATGGACGGCGTGGAGGCCGCCGCGGCCATCCGCGGCATGGGCGGGGAGGACCGCCGGTTTAGCGAGCTTCCCCTCATAGCCCTGACGGCCAACGCCGTTTCCGGCGTAAAAGAAATGTTCCTTAAACAGGGCTTTAACGACTACCTCGCCAAGCCCATAGAAATCGCCCGGCTGGACGAGGTCTTGGCCGCGTGGATCCCCCGGGAAAGGCGGATCGAGGCCGGGACGGAGGCCGCCGCCGTGAACGAGGAGGGCCTGGTGATCCCCGGGGTGGATGTCCAGCGGGGCCTGGCCAATGTGGGGGGCGCCCTGGAGGGCTACCGGGAAATCCTGGGCGCCTTTTTGGAGGACGCGGACGACAAACTCCGGGAACTCAAGGAACTCCCCGGCCAGGGGGACCTGCGGGTATTCACCATCCGGGTTCACGGGGTCAAGAGCGCAGCCGCGGCCATTGGGGCGGAGGAACTTTCGCGAAAGGCCCGGGCCCTGGAAACGGCGGGCAAGGCGGGGGACCTGGAAACCATCCGGGAAGGGTTTCCCGCCTTTTACCGGGACCTGGGGGAAACGGCCCGGGCCATCCGGGCCGCCCTGGAAACGCCGCCCCCCGGGACCCCGCGCCCGGCCTAGGGGTTCCCGCCGCGCCGGCCTAAGGAGGAAGGGATGTACAGTGTCAGGGTCGAGGCGGAATTTTCCGCCGCCCATTTTTTAAGCCGCTACCGGGGAAAGTGCGAAAGGCTCCACGGCCACAATTACCGGGTCCGTCTGTGGGCCCGGGGGGAGGACCTTGATGAGGGGGGGATGCTCGTCGACTTCGCCCTGCTGAAAGACGCCCTCCGGGGGGTTCGCGAGACCCTGGACCACCGCTGCCTGAACGACAACCCCGCCTTCGACGGCGGCCCCAGCGCGGAACGGATCGCCCGCTATGTTTTTGAGGAGGCCGCGAAGCGCCTGCCCCCGGAGGCGGCGGGGCTCCTCTTCGCCGCGGAGGTGTACGAAACCCCCGCCAACATGGCCCGGTACGAGCCGGGCCGCCCGGCGCCCTCCGGTCCCTGAGCCTGCCGCGTGGACGCGGCTGTGACCAAGCGCGCCGCGGGGAGTTTTTGCCTGGGGCAAAAACTCCGCGGTTAGTTGAGGCC
>JAIRPD010000121.1 GCA_031257195.1 Treponema sp.
CTATCCATCCGCCCCGCCCCCGGCCTCCGGGGGAAGGGGGGCGGTTTTTACCGAAAGGTACGCCGGCTTCGGGGGACGGTACGCCGCCCCCCGGGGGAAGGTACGCCGTCCCCAGGGGACGGTACGCCGCGTCCAGGGGAAGGTATTCCATTCCCGGGGGAAGACATTCTAACCCCAGGGGAGTGTATTCCGCCTCCGGGGGAAGGTATTCCGGTCCCCAGGGAAGGTATTCCGCTTCCGCGGGAGTGTATTCCGGCGGCGCGGGAGTGTATTCCGGCGGTGCGGGAGTGTATTCCGCCTCCGGGGGAAGGTATTCTGGTCCCCAGGGAAGGTATTCCGCTTCCGCGGGAGTGTATTCCGGCGGCGCGGGAGTGTATTCCACCCCCGGGGGAAGGTATTCCGCCCCCGAGGGAAGGTATTCCGCCCCCGAGGGAAGGTATTCCGCCCCCGGGGGAAGGTACGCCGCCCCCGGGGAAAGCCCGTCCGCGCCGCGGGGACGGGCGGTTTCCCGGGCCGGGACTGTCCGTTCATCCCTCATGGCGGAGGCATCCTTTTGATAACCAACGGCGGCCATAGGACCAGTATGAGGAAAATCCCCCCTGAATGTCAACTAGGAAGGGAAAAAACATTGACATACCGCGAAAATATAGTACACTGATGGAATAGACCCGCCCGGCCTGTGCCGCGGGTTCGCGCCGCCCCGGGGCGGCGGAATCACCAGCCTCAAGGAGGATTGTATGATCATCGGTTTACCCAAGGAAATCAAAAATCAGGAGTCCCGGGTGGGGCTAACCCCCGGCTGCGCGGCGGCCTATACCGGGGCGGGCCACCGGGTGCTGTTCGAAAAGGACGCGGGCGCGGGCGCGGGGTTCCCCGACGACGACTATATCAAGGCGGGGGCGGAGCGGCGGGCCTCGGCCAGGGACGTATGGGAGGCCGCGGAGATGATCGTCAAGGTCAAGGAGCCGGTGGAGGCGGAGTACCGGTATCTGCGGGAAAACCTGCTGGTCTACACCTACCTTCACCTCGCGGCGGACAAGCCCCTGACGGACGCGCTGCTGGCGAACAAGGTCAAGGCCGTGGCCTACGAGACCATCACCGACCCCGCGGGGGGGCTTCCCTGCCTGACCCCCATGAGCTATATCGCGGGGAGGATGGCCGTTATCGAGGGGTCCAAGTACCTCCAGAAAACCTTTGGGGGCCGGGGGGTGCTGCTCGCGGGTATTCCCGGGGTGGAAAAGGGCAAGGTCGCGGTCCTGGGCGGGGGTGTGGTAGGGACCGAGGCGGCCCGGATGGCCCTGGGTCTGGGGGCGGAGGTAACGATCTTCGACATCAACTTTAAGCGGCTGGCCTACCTGGACGACATCTTTGGGGGCCGGCTCAAGACCCTGGCCAGCAAGCCGGAAAGCGTGGCGGCGGCCCTCGCGGAGGCGGATGTGGTGGTGGGCGCGGTGCTTATCCCCGGCGCGAAGGCGCCCCGGCTGGTCAGGCGGGCGGACCTTACGCTGATGAAGCCGGGCTCGGTGCTGGTGGATGTGGCGGTGGATCAGGGGGGCTGCTTTGAGACTACCCGGCCCACGACCCACGAAAATCCCGTGTTTATCGAGGAGGGCATCGTCCACTACTGCGTGGCGAATATGCCCGGCGCGGTGGCCCGGACCTCTACCCTGGCGCTGACCAACGCGACCCTGGCGGGGGGGCTTGAGCTGGCCGCGAAGGGGCTTGAAAGGGCCGCGGCGGATAACGTCCACCTGGCCCGGGGGGTCAATACCTACGGCGGCGCGTGTACGCTCCAGGGGGTGGCCGACGCCTTTGGCCTGCCCTATGTCCCGGTGAGGGAACTGATCTAATCCCGCCGGGCTCCCCGGTACGTTCCCGGCCGGGCCGGGGAAATACCGCGGGGGCCCCGGAACCCGGGGCCGCTAGAACCGCAGCCGGACCCTGCCGCTGAAGTTAAAATAGCCGCCCGCGCTTTCAGGACCCAGCTCGCCCCCCTCCCCGCTGCCGGTGAACAGGTCCCGGTCCAGGGGGACCTGGCCCGCCAGGCTGAGGGTGCAGCCCTGGAAGAGGTCGCGGCTTAGGCTGAGGATGGGGACGCAGGAAAGGTCGTCAACGCCGGCGAGCAGGGCCAGGCCCGCGCTGGTGTAGTCGTTCACCATCCAGGTGAGGCCCCCGTACAGGTAGTTCCGATGGGAGAGGCCGCCCGCGCCGCCGCCCCGGACTGAGGTTGAGGAATACCCGCCGTTGTAGAGGTACTCCGCCAGGACGATGAGTTTTCCCCCAAAAAAGGAATAGTCAAACCCGGCGCTGAGGGAAAGGCCGTCGAGGTCCATTCCGGCCTGGGGGTTATAGGCGTAGAGGGCGTCCACCGTGAGTCCCAGTTCCAGATCCGCCTTAAGCGACATCCCTACGCGGTGAATCCCCCGGGGGGAGCCGTCCCGGGGCGCCTCAAAGGCGTAGAGCGCCTGGAAGCTGGCCTTGGTCCCGTGCCGGTCCACCGCGAGGCCCGCGAGCGCGCCCTGACCGCCGGCCGCGAAGGGGTCCCGGGGGGCCGCGCCGAAGCCCTGGACTTTGAGGGACTCCGCCGGGTACCAGGCGAGGACGCCGCCCAGGACGCCCCGGGGGCGGGCGTCGGGGTAGAGCGGGTTTTTGGGGTTGAGGAAGTCCGAGGGGCCCCAGACCTGGCCGTAGCCGAAGGGCAGCCGCGTAAGGCCGCCGTCAAAGTCCAGGTATTCGCCGTTCACCCTGAAGTAGAGCCGCTCCAGTTCAAGGCCCGCGACGTAGTTTTCGCCGCCGGAAAAGGCCGAGGGGGAAAGGCCCGGCCGCGGGCCGCCCTGGTAGAGGCCCGCCAGCGCAGTGTTCACCGCGGCGTTACCGGCGGCGGCGATCAGGTTTACCGCCCCGTAAACCACCGCCTTGTCCCGCGCCTTCGCCTGGAACCGGAGGCCGGCGTATTCCTCAAGGCCGTAGGAAAAGGCCGGCGCGTCCCCCGCCCCGGCCCGGGCGGAAACCGTGGAATCCAGGAGCCCCGACACGGTGAGCCCCTGCGCGGCAAGCCCGCCCGCCGCGGCGGCGAATAACGCGGCGGCCAACAACACCCGGTACCGGATACGCCCGTTCATGGCTTCCCCTTTCCCCGCCGCCGGCTACCGCGCGAGGTTCCGCTGGCTGAACACCGAGTCCGGGATGGGTTTGTCCAGCGCGGCGTTTGTCATTAGGAAAGTGGTCTTGCTGTTTCCCCGCAGCAGGTCCCGCATCTCGTACTCCACCGGAAAGCGCCTGCCCGAGATGGTATCGATCCTGCGCAGGGAAAATTCCTTGAGCTTCGCGCCGGACAGGGCGAAGTACTCCACGCGCAGTACGTCGCCGTACCGCTTGTCGATCCAGAGTTTTTGCCTGGGGTAACTTTCGGTTTTCTTTAGGGCCGTCAATTCCACTACCCAGCAGTCCCGGCTTTCGCCGCCGCCACTTACCGTTTCCGAGCCCGCGATAACCGGCGTGTAGCGGCTGGACAGGGTATCGTTGTTGATCGTGTCCTCAAAGGACAGATCGCTGCCCATCATACTCTCCTTGAGCATGTGGCCGGAGATGAGCATCACCTGTTCGGTGTCCGGGGAATACGCGTAGAGCCGTCCTCCGGTTTTGAGGTACTTGGTCCCCCGGTCCTCGGGGTTGGTGAATTCGATGAAGCTCTCCGCGTTGCCCCGGGCCCAGGCGTTAAAGGCCTTCACGTACCGCCGGTTCTGATACTCAATGATCATCTGGCCCTGGTACTCGATGGTTTTGTAAACCTCGTTGTCATCCACCCGCTTGAGCAGCTCCGCCGCGGACGGCGTCTGCGCGTCCAGCCGGTACGGCGAAAAAACGAATACCGCCGTGATTGACAGTAACACAAAAACAAATAACTTCTTGCGCATAACAAACCTCCTCTGCGCCTTTGGCGCTCATTGAAAATTGAGATAAGGAGAATGAAAGATAAAAAATTATCCATTTTCAATTCTCCATTGGCGCGTCAGCGCCTTAACGCTTCCACGGGCTCCACAAACGCGCTTTTCAGCGACGGGATCAACGTAAAGAGCGACGCCACCAGTACGCCCATAAGCCAGCTCTTCAATAAAC
>JAIRPD010000129.1 GCA_031257195.1 Treponema sp.
ATTAAGGTTCTGTCCACCGAAGTGGATAACTATAAAAACAAGTTCCAGGGCAATGCCGGCCAGCAGAACGACGGCCGGTTCGTAGCCCAGTAAGCCGCGATCCCGCTCCGCGGGATCGCGACGGAGTTTTCGCCCGGCGAAAACTCCGGCCCCACAAGCCCCGTTTGGGACCTCCACCGATCAGCTTCGCGGCCCGGCCGCGCCGTCGTTGCCTAAGGGCGGGGAAGGCGATAAAGTAAAAGGCGGGGGTAGTTAGTATGGGAAAAACACAGCCGGTGTATCCCCGGGGGCTTGATTTTGAACAGGTCTGGGCGGGTTTGCAGAAGACGCGAAAACTTATCGAAGCGGTGGGCCGGAAAATGGAGGCGACCGACAAGCGGGTCGGCGAGCTTACCGGACGGTTTGGCGAAGTCCTGGAATACATGATCGTACCCAACCTGGTGGCGAAATTCCGGGACCTGGGCTTTGAGTTTGAAACGGCCCACCGGGGCACCGAAATCGTTGACCGGAAACACGACATTATCCTGGAGGTTGACGCCTTTTTGGAAAACGGCGACAAGGTGATGGCGGTGGAGATAAAGTCCAAGCCCAGTACCGGCGACGTGGACGACCATGGTGAGCGGATGGAAAAACTGCGCCGGTACGCCGATTTAAAGGGCGATAGCCGTAAATACCTGGGCGCCATCGCGGGGGTGGTGGTGAGCGAAAGCGTGGGTGCCTACGCCCTGAAAAACGGTTTTTACGTGATCGAGCCCTCCGGCGATACCTTTACCATTATCGAGCCGAAGGGTAAGTACCATGCCCGTGAATGGTGAAGCCCCCGGGGGGCTTGAAAAAAAGCCGCCCCCGGGGGATGATGGGGTCATGGATTTCCAGGATTTTAAGGGCCGGTCCCTGCTCACCTGGCTGGACTATAAACCGGAAGAGATCCGGGCGCTGCTGGATCTTTCCAGGCGGGTCAAGGAAGAAAGCCGGCGGGGCGGGGCGGGGCGGCGGTTCGCCGGCAAAACCCTGGCCCTGCTCTTCGAAAAGCGTTCCACCCGGACCAGGTGCGCCTTTGAGACCGCCTTTGGCGAGGAGGGGGGGCACCCGGTGTTTCTGTCCCCCGCGGATATTCAACTGGGGGCCAAGGAATCCCTGGAGGATACCGCCCGGGTTCTGGGCCGGATGTTTACCGCGATCCAGTTCCGGGGTTTTAAGCAGTCCACGGTGGAAACCCTGGCGGCCTATTCCGGGGCGCCGGTGTATAACGGCCTGACCGATAGTTTTCACCCCACCCAGGTCCTGGCGGATATGATGACCCTGGAGGAAGCCGGCGGCCCCCTCGGGGGGAAAAAGCTCTGCTTTGTGGGGGACGGCCGGAACAATGTGGCCCGGTCCCTGATGGTGATCTGCTCCAAGCTGGGGGCGCGTTTTACCGTTATCACCCCCGGGGAGCTGAGCCCGGACCGGGGGCTGATCGAAACCTGCGCCCCCCTGGCCGCCGCGAGCGGCGGGGATATCCGGGTTACCTCCGATACCGCGGAGGCGGCGGGGGCGGACGCGGTGTATACCGATGTCTGGACCTCCATGGGGGAGGAGGACAAACGGGCGGAGCGGGAAAAACTCCTTCGCCCCTACCAGGTTAATTCCGCCCTGATGGCGAAAACCGGCCGGGCGGACGCGATCTTCCTCCACTGCCTGCCGGCGGTACGGGGGGAGGAGGTGAGCGCCGGCGTTATAGACGGCCCCTTGAGCCGGGTCTGGGATCAGGCGGAAAACCGAAAGCACACTATTAAGGCGATTATGCTTGCCACCCTGGGCTGCTTGTAGTATGCTGTTTGTATAAAATCGTGTGAACAGGAGGAGTCCATGAAGAAGTTACTCGCGCCGGTTTTTGCCGTTTTTGTAATCCTGGGGGTTTCGCGGCTGGAGGCCCAGCAGTCCTGGGGGCCGGCAAACACGTCCGAACTGTACTATGTTACCGTCCATGTGGAAAAAGTGTACCCCGCCAGGCTGGGCTACATGGTGGTCTACCGGGTGGGGGTCAATCAGGTGGCCACCGCCTATGTGCCCTACACCTGGTTCCATGGGACCGATAAAAAGGCGGCGCTGATCCAGTATGGCGATGGTCAGCACCGGGCCAGTATGTCCATCTACTACAAGGAAAAGGCGTTTCACCTGGTTAAGCTTTATGTGCCCAAACGGCCCAGCGACTTGGCCTGGGGCAGCCTTCTTCCGGGGACCAATTTGGACGACCGGTTCGAGGGGGTAGAGGAAATTAAACTCGGCTACCCCGCGCCGGCTTCCTCTCAATGAGCCCGGGGGTCCTGGAAAACATTCAAAGGGCTGTCCGCGAGGAGGGGCTTGACGGATGGCTTTTTTGTAATTTCCGTCACCGGGATAAGCTGGCCGATGAGCTTTTGGAGCGGCCCGGGGGGCTCGCCAATTCCCGGTTCTGGTTTTACGCCGTCCCCGCCCGGGGGGAGCCCGAGGGGCTGGTTCACGCCATAGAGGCGGATCACCTGGATGGGCTTCCGGGGGCGAAAAAATCCTATGTCAGCAGGGAAGATCTCCTCCGGAGCCTTGCCCCCTGGGCGGGGAAGCGCTGGGGGGTCCATGTCTCGGAAAACCTCAGCGCCGTGTCGTATCTGGACGCGGGAACCTGGGCGGTCCTGGGAAGCGCGGGGCTGGTCCTGGTTTCCGCCGCGGGGCTGATCCAGCGTCGCAAGGGCCTTTTGGACCGGGAGGGCCTGGCCAGCCATGAAAGGACCGCGGCGGCCCTCTATGGCGTGGTGGAAACGGTCTGGGATTTTGTCCGCGCCGCCCACGGGGGAAACCGGACCATTTACGAAGGGGATCTGCGGCAAATCATGGAGGATGAATTCCTCCGCCTGGGTTTGACCCGGGATCACCCGCCCCTGGCGGCGGCGGGGCGGCACAGCTCCAACCCTCACTACGACTTTAGCGGCGGGGGCGCGGCCATTCAAAAGGGGGACGTTATCCAGCTTGATCTTTGGGCCAAGGAAAAAGCCCCCGCCGCCATTTACGCGGACATTTCCTGGGCGGGCTTTTTTGGCCCCGAGCCCGGGGAGGAGGCGGAGAGGATCTTTGGGGACCTGGTCCGGGCCCGGGAAGAAACGCTCCGGTTTATCGAGGCCGCCCTGGGGGTGGGAAAGCGCGTAACCGGCGCCGAGGCGGACCTCCAGTGCCGGTCCCTGCTTATCGCCGGGGGATACGGGGGGGCCATAAAACACCGGACCGGTCATGGCATAGACACGGAGTGCCACGGGGCGGGGGTGAACATCGACGCGGTGGAGTTCCCCGATACCCGGCCTCTCCTGGAGGGGTCCTGCTTTTCCCTGGAACCGGGGATCTACCTCGCGGATTACGGCTTTCGGACCGAGGTGGATGTGTACATTTCCGGCGGCGCGCCCCATGTTTCCGGGGCCGGCGCCCAAAAAGAGGGGCGGCAGTTCAAGCTGCTGCGCTGTTAGGGGGAGGTTATGGCTGTACCGGTACCGGAAGCGTTGATTCGTTTTATCCAGGGGGGGGCGGCCTTTATCGTGGCGGGCCACGAGGAACCCGACGGGGACTGCGTGTGCAGCCAGCTGGTCCTTGCCTCGGTACTGCGGCGGCTGGGCAAGCGGGCCGTTCCCTGCTCGGCGGGTCCCTTTAAGCGGAGCGAGATAAAGCCCTTCATCCCGCGGTTCATGCCCTGTCCCGAGGGGGACGAGCGGGCGGGGATGAGGGTACTCGTCGTGGACTGCTCCATCCGGGAGCGGACGGGGAATCTTCCCCTGGAGGGCCTCCCCGCGGCGGTGATCGATCATCACGCTTCCGGGGACCCCTGGGGGGAGGCGGTTTTCCTGGACCCCCGGGCCCCCTCGGTAACCGCCATGATCCTGCGGCTTATGGAGGCCCTGGGGATGGAGCCCTCGGCGGAAGAGGCGGAACTCCTCCTCCTGGGCCTTTGTACCGACACGGGTTTTTTCCGCCACGTGGAGGGCGGCGCCCCGGAAAGTTTTGAGGCCGCCGCCAAACTGACCGCCGCGGGGGCCAATCCCAAAAAGGTATTTGCCGCCATTAACGGCGGGAAAACGCTCAATTCCCGGCTCCTCCTGGGAACCGTACTGGCGAAAACCAGGGCCTATTACGGGGGCGCCCTCCTGCTTTCCTCCGAATCCCGGGAAGATTCCCTGCGCTTTGGCCAGGAAAGCCGGGGGTCGGACATGATCTACCAGCTTCTCCAGTCTGTTGAGGGGGTGGAGGCCATGGTCCTTATCCGGCAGGAAAACGAGGAAGAATGTTCCCTGGGTTTCCGTTCCCTGGACCGGATCGACGTGGCTTCCATAGCGGAAACCTTTGGCGGCGGGGGGCACCGGAACGCCGCGGGGGCCAAAACCCGGGGAACCATCGGCCCCTTGGAAGAGCGGGTCGCGGCGGCCTTTGCCCCCTGGTTTTCCGGAAAGGAACGGTAACCCGCCGGAAAGAAACGGCCCTCGCCCGCCGGGGGCGGGAAAAGTTTTTCACGCGATTGTTTCCTTTCCCGGGCGGGCGCGTTCCCCCGAATTCCATGACATACGTCATCAGTTTTCTCATTTTCCCAAGCAAAAAGTTCAAACCCCTCCCTGATACCCGATAAGCAATAGTATGGAGGACCTATGATGAACGAAGAAAGTATGAACAAAATGCTTAAAGATTATCAGCGGGGCCTTATTGACCGGAGAGAATTGGAGGGAAGGCTGTTCACCCACATCCGGGATAACCCCCGCCGGTTTTATCAGAGCCGGTGGGATTCTGACAACTGGCAGGATTTTATCAGCTGGCTGTACCCCCGGTTGAGCAGGGCGGTGGATCACTACCGGGACCAGGGCCTAAGCTTCGACGTCTACATCCGCGCCCTGGTCCGGCTTTCCGCCAAGGAATACGGCCTGCGTAAAAAGGAGCGGCGGATCGTGGAAAAAGCCTGGTGGAACGTGGAGGCGGAGGACATGGCCGTCCGGGAACCGGAAGAACCGGCGTATCTTCAGGAAGAACCCGTCCCGCCCAAGGTATCCAACCCCCGGCAGGTCCTCATGCTTTTACTCAAGTCGTACTACTTCCTGTCGGAGGAACACCTGTCCCGCCTCGCCCCGGCGGTGGGGCTAAAAAAAGAGGAACTCTTCCGCATGGTGGACAATCTGCGAACACTCCGGGCCCGGCGGGAGGCGGCGATCAACGGCCTCAAGGAACGGATCCACGGCCAGTTTTACCGCTGCCTGGGCTTTGAGAAACGCATGCTCGCCGCCCCCCTCTATTCCGCCTACCGGATTAAGATGGAACGGTGCCTGGAAACAGCCCGGAAACGGCTTACCTCCATGCGCCGGCGCCTCGCCTTTACCCGGATCGAGGCCTCCAATAAGCAGGTGGCCTCCGTGATGGGCCTGGCCAAGGGAACGGTGGATTCGAGCCTTTACGCGGTACGGCAGAGAAACCAGATAGAGAACCAGTGACAGACCGCGCCGGCCAGGACAAAAAGGTGCCACACCACGTGGGCCCCCGGCAGGCCGGGGGAAGAGAGGGGGGAGGTTCCTTCCGGGGAAACCGCGCCCTTCCTTACCACGCGCTTTCCCGCCCGGTACCAGAAGGTTCCCGCGGTATAGGCCGCCCCCCCGGCGAAGAGGAGGACGAGGCTTTTAAGCGAAAGGGAGCGGGCCAGGGGAATGGAGCCCGCCAAAATAGCCCAGCCCATGAGGATAAAGATCGCCATCTCTATCTTCTTTAAAAACCGGCAGCGGAGGGCGGAAAGCACAATCCCCCCCAGGGCCAGGGCCCATTCAAAGCCGAAAAAGACCCAGCCCAGGGTCCCCTTAAAACCCAGGAGGCAGTAGGGGGTATAGGTTCCCGCGATAAAGAGGTAGATCGCCTGGTGGTCAAAGATCCTGAACAGGGCCTTAACCCTGGGGGGAATCAGGGCGTGATACAAGGTAGAGGCCAGGAACATGAGGATCATCGCCCCGGCGAAGATCAGCGCGGAGGGGGAGGAAGGGGCCTGAAAAGCCAGCAGAACCAGCCCCGCGACGCCCAGCAGAACCCCTATGCCGTGGAGGGTTGAGTTGGCGATTTCTTCCCCCAGGGTCTGGGAGGGATGGGTTACTTCCATACCCTTGAGACACGGAAAAGACCCTTCCGGTTGCGCCGCGAACAAGACGCCCCGGGCCGCCCGGCGCGGGCCGCGTGGACGCCGCTGTAACCAACGCGCCCGGCGAAGCCGGGCGGGAGGAGTTTCCGGTAGAACCGGAAACTCCCAGCCCCACATCCGCCAAGGATGGGCGGCACGGAGGCCGCTGTAACCAACGGCCCGGCGAATCCGGGTGGGTGGAGTTTTCGGCGAAGCCGGAAACTCCCAGCCCCACATCCGCCAAGGATGGGCGGCACGGAGGCCGCTGTGACCAACGCGCCCGGCGAAGCCGGGTGGGTGGAGTTTTCGGCGAAGCCGGAAACTCCCAGCCCCACATCCGCCAGGGATGGGCGGCACGGAGGCCGCTGTAACCAACGCGCCCGGCGAAGCCGGGTGGGTGGAGTTTCCGGTAGAACCGGAAACTCCCAGCCCCACATCCGCCAAGGATGGCGGATGTGGGGCGCCACGGCCCGAGCCATCCGGGCCCCGGCCCGAGCCATCCGGGCCACGGCCCGAGCCATCCGGGCCCCGGCCCGAGTCATCCGGGCCACGGCCCGAGTCATCCGGGCCACGGCCCGAGCCATCCGGGCCACGGCCCGAGCCGTCCGGGCCACGGCCCGAGCCGTCCGGGCCCCGGCCCGAATCACCCGGGGGCTTCCCCGGATCAACGTGAAGGTCCCCCCGCGCCCCCCGGGGTTCGCGGGGACCACAAAAAACAAACCCAAAGAACGACCGGGAATTCGACGCCCGGTTCAAAAATACCGCCCGGTACGTAACGGACAAGACCGGCGGGGGTAAGCCGGCGGCGCTAACGTGAAAAAGAGACAAAATATTTCATTAAAAACCTGAAATTTAAGGCTTTACAGGATATAGTATAATTATGTATACTAGGCTGGTTATCATGGCGGATAATGGAACAACCATTCCCCTTCGCTCTGGCGTTAAGGCCGAGGATAGATGGGACTTATCGAGTCTCTACCCCAATGATAAAGCCTGGGCGGGGGATCTGGGGAAGTACACCGCCCTCCTGGAAAAGATTCCCGCTTTCCGGGGAACCCTGGGCCGTTCCGCGGAGGCTTTGGCGGATTACCTGGATTTTAGCCGGGACCTGGGTATCCTGGAGGAAAAGCTGGGCTGCTACAGCGAACTCCGGGAAACGGAAGACGAGGGGGCCGGCGACGCCAAGACGATGGCGGGTAAGTTCGCCATGGCCGCCGCCCGGATTCAGGCGGCCCTTTCCTGGGCGGTCCCGGAGATCCAGTCGATCCCCGAGGGGGATATGGCGGCCTTTTTGGCCCATCCCCGGCTGGGGGAATACGCGGTTTACCTAAAAAAGCTGCTCCGTTTTAAGCCCCACGTTCTGAGCGATAAGGAGGAACGGCTCCTGGCTCTCCACGCCGAGGGGGAGGATACGGCCCACAACGCCTTTTCCGTGCTGACCAACGTGGACCTGGATTTTGGGGCCGTAGAGACAAAAGAGGGAAGGCTGCCCCTTTCCCAGTCCACCTGGACGGTGTTTATGGAAAATCCCGACCGGGATACGCGCCGCCGGGCTTATACCGCTTTTTACGAGGCCTTTGGGGCCCACAAGACTACTCTGGCGGCCCTTTACTCGGGGTCCGTCAAGCAGGACGCGATCCGGGCCCGGATTCGCGGTTTCCCCTCCGCCCGGGCGGCGGCGCTCTTTCCCGATAACGTGGACGAGGCGGTCTACGACAATCTGGTGGCCGCGGTAAACGCCAATCTGGAACCCCTTCACCGGTACTACAGCCTGCGTAAACGGGTTCTTGGGGTGGACAAGCTGCGGCATTACGACGTGTACGTTCCCCTGGTTCCGGGGATAAGGCGGACCACCTCCTGGGAGGAGGCGGTGGATCTGATCTCCGCCGCCCTTTCCCCCCTGGGGGATGAGTATGTTTCCATCCTGCGGGAGGGGCTTTTGGGCCGCTGGGCGGACCGCTACGAAAACAAGGGAAAGCGGAGCGGCGCTTTTTCCTCGGGAAGCTACACCGGGATACCCTATATCCTGATGAACTACAAGGACGACGCGATCCGGGATGTGTTTACCCTGGCCCACGAGGGGGGGCATTCCATGCATTCCTGGTATTCCGCCCGGGCCAATCCCTTTACCCAGTACAACTACACGATCTTCGAGGCCGAGGTGGCCAGCACCTTTAACGAGGAACTCCTCTTTCGCCGGCTGGAAAAAACCGCCGCCACCCCGGAACTTAAGCGGTACATTATTAACAAGCGGGCGGACGATTTTCTTTCCACCCTGTACCGCCAGACCATGTTCGCCGAATTTGAGCGGATCACCCACGAGCTGGAAGAGGGGGGCACTCCTCTTACCCTGGAGGTACTCCGGGGGGAATACCGGAAACTGCTGGAAAAGTACTTTGGGCCGGAGATGGTCTTTGAGGAGGAAAGCGATCTTGAGGGGCTGCGGATACCTCATTTTTACCGGGCCTTCTATGTGTATAAATACGCCACGGGTATTTCCGCCTCCCACGCGCTGGCGGAACGGGTTCTTGAGGGCGGGGCGGGGGAGCGGGAAGACTATTTCTCTTTCCTTAAATCGGGGGGGTCCCGGTTTCCTATCGAGTCATTAAAAGCCGCCGGGGTGGATATGTCCACTCCCGAGCCGGTGGAAAGGGCCTGCCGGGCTTTTGGCCGTCTGGTAAGTAAATTGGAAGATTTACTATGAGGCGGTTAAAGGCGGTCCCGCGCCGGCCGGTTGTATAGAGGGGAAACACCGTCGTGAACGAGCCTTTACTGGTTCTTGAGGGAATCAAAAAGAGCTTTGGCAAAACCCCCGTTTTACGGGGCATAGACCTGGCCATACAAAAGGGGGAATTTTTTACCTTCCTGGGTTCCTCAGGGTGCGGGAAAACCACCACCCTCCGGATCATCGCGGGCCTTGAGGAAGCCGACGAGGGTAAGGTGTACCTGGAGGGCCGGGATATCAGCGGAATAGAACCCCACCGGCGGAACATTCACCTGGTTTTTCAGAACTACGCCCTCTTTCCCCATATGAATGTGGAAAATAACGTGGCCTACAGTCTAAAACTTAAGCGCCTTTCCAGGGCGGAAATCCGGGAACGCCGCGCCTGGGCCCTGGATCTGGTCCAGTTGGGGGGGTACGAAAAGCGGATGCCCCAGGAACTTTCCGGGGGGCAGAAACAGCGGGTGGCCCTGGCCCGGGCCCTGGCGAACCGTCCCCCGGTACTGCTTTTGGACGAGCCCCTGGGGGCCCTGGATCTGCAGCTCCGCCGGAAGATGCAGCTGGAACTTAAACGAATCCAGCGGCAGCTGGGGATCACCTTTATCTACATTACCCACGATCAGGAAGAGGCCCTGACCATGTCGGACCGGATCGCCGTGATGCGGGATGGCCTTTTTGAGCAGATCGGCTCCGCCGCGGACGTGTACGAAAGGCCCCTAACCGCCTTCGCCGCCCGTTTTGTGGGAAGCGCCAACATACTCCGGGCCAGGGCTGTGGGCCGGGGGACGGGAAAAGACGGGGAGCCCCTGTTCGCGCTGGAGCATCCCGCGGGGCGGGTATTCGCCGCGGCCAACGCCGTCAGCGGGCCGGTGGACGGCGTGGTCCCCGGGCGGGAACTTACCCTGGCGGTGCGTTCCGAGCATCTGCTTTTGCGGCCCTTTTCCGCCCCCGCGAACGGGGAGGACCCCGGGGAAGCGGGGGAGGGGCGGCGGGGTTTAAGCGCCGTGGTAACGGAAAAGAGTTTTGCCGGGGGCCAGTTGAGGATCGGCCTTGTCCTGCGGGGAAGGGACGGTCAAACCGGGGAAGAATTGGTGGCGAGCCGCCACGGCATGGATTCCCTCCTTTCCATAGGGGATGTGGTAAAGGTTGACTGGGAGCTGCCCCGTTATGGGGTGGTGGTAAGGGAGTAGGCGGTGAAAGGCGTGAAACGAAGCGTAAAAAAACCGGTTGAGCCGCCTCTGATTCCCATGTACCTCTTTACCCTGATCTTCATCCTCTTTCCCTTTATCTATATGATCGTCTTGAGCTTTATGAGGCGGGACGGGGCCTGGGGGGTGGCCCAAACCTGGACTCTTCGCAATTACCTCCGCGTGACCGTGGGGGAATACCGGACCACCTTTGTCCAGTCCCTCAAGCTTGCCCTGATAAGCACCGTGATGATGGTCCTCGCGGGGTATCCCTTTGGGTACTTCATGGCCCGGCTGGGGGAAAAATGGAAAAACCGGATCATGCTGCTCCTGGTCATCCCCTTTTGGGTCAGCTCCCTGATGCGGCTTTACGGCTGGGTGATCGTGTTCCGGGCCAATGGCGTTCTGGATACGATCCTTATGACCCTGGGGATAACAAAAGAGCCCCTGCGGCTGCTTTACAACTACCCCGCGGTGGTCCTGGGGATGATCTACGCCCTGCTGCCCTTTATGATCTACCCCGTCTATACCAGCGCCGAAAAGCTGGACCGGAACCTAACCGAGGCCGCCCGGGACCTGGGGGCTTCCCCTCTGAGGGCTTTTTTAACGGTAAACCTTCCCCTTACCATGCCGGGCCTCTTTTCCGGGGTGGTCCTTACCTTTGTTCCCTCCATGGGGCTTTTCTTTATCGCCGATATTTTGGGGGGTAATAAGGTGGTATTGGTGGGGAATTTAATCCACGAACAGCTCCTTAAAGCCCATGACTGGCCCTTCGCCGCCGCCCTCAGCGTGGTTCTGATGGTGATGACCAGCCTTTCCATCTACCTCTACAGTTGTTTAACCCGCTCCAAAGAACTGGAGGGCCTGATATGAAAAAACGCGGGTTCTGGCAAAACGGCTACCTGGCCTTGATTTTGGCGGTGATGTACATCCCCCTGATCCTGGTGATCGCCTTTTCTTTTAACGAAAGCCACCTTAATTCCGTGTGGAAGGGGTTTACCTTTAAATGGTACGGGGAGCTCTTTCGGGACCGGGCCATGTTTGACGCCCTGTGGAACAGCCTGGTTCTGGCGGTCTCCGCGAGCCTCCTGGCGGGGATTCTCGGCACCCTGGGGGCGGTGGGGAAGGCCTCGCCCAGAAACCAGGGGGTGGGGCCGGGGATCAGGAGGATGAACGACGCGCTGGAGTACCTTTCCATCCTGCCCATCATGCTCCCCGAAATCATTCTGGGCATGGTGTTTCTGGCCTATTTTAACCTCCTCCGCCTGCCTCCGGGAATGCTTACCCTGATTATCTCCCACACGGCGTTCTGCGTTCCCTACGTGTACCTGGTGGTTCAGGGCCGGCTGGCGGGGATGGACAAGAGTTACACCGAGGCCGCGAAAAACCTGGGGGCCGGCCCCCAGCGGGTGTTTTTTGACATTACCCTGCCCCTGATTCTGCCCGCGGTTATCTCCGGCATGCTCCTTTCTTTCGCCATGAGCTTTGACGACGTGATTATCAGCGTCTTTGTTACCGGGCCCCGGGTCAACACCCTGCCCATCAGGATCTATTCCCAGCTTAAAACCGGGATAACCCCAAAAACCAACGCCCTTTGCGTTTTACTCTTTATTGTCGCCGTAATTTTGTGTATACTTTCAACGTATCTTTCGGGAATTAGAACCAGGGATACGGGGAAAACTCCCCGCCATAAAAGACGGGGTGAAAAAACAAGGGGGGTTGAATGAAAAAACCGCTTTTAACGCTGATGATTGTCTTGGCTGTTTTGGCCGGGGGGTGCGGCCGCGGGTCCGCGGACCGTTCCTCCGGGGAATTGACCCTGTTTACCTGGGCTGAAATGTTTCCTCCGGAGATACTGGAGGGCTTTCAAAAGGAAACGGGGGTAACGATTAACTACATTTATTTTGATCTCAACGAGACCATGCTTACCCGGCTGGAAACCACCGGCGGCTACGATCTGATAATCGCCGACGACTATATCTTGGAAACGGTGATCGGTAAGGGACTGGCGGCTAAAATTGACAAGAGCCTCCTGAGTAATTACGGCAACATCAACCCGATTTACCAGAAACAGTTCTACGATCCCGCGGACGAGTATACCGTTCCTTACGGGTCGGGGGTCCAGACCATTGTGTACGATCCTTCCCAGATAGGCTTGAATATTACCGGGTACGCGGACCTCTTTGACCCCTCCCTGAAGGGGAAACTGGGGGCCATCGAAAACTACCGGGTTATTAACGGCATGGCCCTCAAGGTGCTGGGAAAGAGCTATAACACGGAAAACCTGGACGACATCCGGGCCGCGGGGGGAAAACTCCTGGAATTCGCCCCCAATATCCGCCTGCTTCGGGACGACGGCCTGGAAAACGATCTTATTTCCGGGGAAGTGGGGGGGGCGATCATGTATACCTCCCAGGTTACCAGCGCGATGCTGGAAAAACCGGGACTTAAGGTGGTTTTTCCCCGGGAAGGAATAGGCTTTGGGATCATGGCCTTTTTTATTCCCGCGTCGGCCAAAAACAACGGCGCGGCCCATCAATTTATCAACTATGTACTGGACCCCCAGCGGGGGGCCGAATGTTTTGAACACCTGGGGTATTACAGCACCTACAGCGCCAGCGATCCGCTGATAGGTGATGAATACAAGCCCTTCCTCACCTTGCCGGAGGGCTTTAATATTGAGATGGAGATGATCCAGAATGTAAGCGCCGAGGTTGACGAGGAGCATCAACGTATCTGGACCGCTTTTAAGGAAGCGGCGGGCCGCTAAGAGCCCGCGAAGGAGCGGAAGAAGATGAAGAAATGGATTGCCGGGGCTTTGTTACTTACGGCGGCTGCCCTGTTTCTGCCGGCGCAGCAGCAGCAGCAACCGCCGCCGATGCGGCTTCCTGGCTGGGCGTGCCGTTACGAGTCGGATGAGACGGGGCTCTACGCGGCTCACATGACCTACCCTTTTGGTACCAGGCTCAAGATAATCAATACCGTTAACGGTAAAGAGGTTATCGTTCAGATTGGCAGCAGGCCGGATCTTGATACCTATAAGGGACAAAAGCCTACCATCGAGATTTCCCCGGAAGCGTCGGATTTGCTGGAGATGGATGATTTCTTTTCGTTCTATCCGGTGGTGATTGAGGAAATCCCCAAGGTGATCACGGCCCGGGCCGTGCGGCCCCGGATGGGGGAGTTTAACCAGACGGGACCCGCGGTGCTGTCCGGTACCATCCTCGGCGGCGGGCAGGAGTTGAGCGCCGCCCATCCTTCCCTGGCCATGGGAACAAAGATCAAGGTGATTAATACCATCAACAACCGGGTTGTAACCTTGACCATTACCGGCCGTATCCGGGCTTCCCCGTACCGGGTCCTTGAAATTTCCCAGGCCGCCGCCGATGTCCTCAGAATAGGAAGGCAGCCCATCGTGGTAAATATTCAAACGATTAAATGATTCTCCCCGCCCGGAAAGGGCGGGGTATTGAATCCTTTCGCGGAATAGGGTACTCTGGAAGCTGTCTGGGGCGCGCCGGACGGGTTGTATAGAAACATAAAGGAGAGTTGTATGAGAAAGTTACGCGCGGCGTTAGCGGTGGTGTTTTCGCTGTTTCCGCTTATCCACGCCGCCGCCCAGAACAAAGAGCTGGTGATCTACAGTTTTGTGGACATGTTCCCCCCGGAAATTATCCGGGGTTTTGAGCAGTCCTCGGGGTTCAAGGTTAGATTTGAAACCTTTGAGTTGAATGAGGATATGCTGGAGGCCCTGGAGGTTTCCGAGGGAAAGGGCTATGACCTGGTTATATCGGACGACTATATCATTGAGTTTGTTATCAACGAGGGCCTGGCCCAGAAGTTGAACAAAGGAAAATTGTCCAACCTGGGGAACGTTGATCCCACGTACCAGTTTCAGTTTCACGATCCCCAGAACCTGTACACCGTTCCCTACGGGGCGGGGGTTATGAACATTGTCTACGATCCGGCGAAGGTAAAGTTGGACATCACGGGGTACAAGGACCTGTGGAGCAGTTCCCTAAGGAAGAGCGTGGGGGTGATCGGGAATTACCGGGTTATCAACGGCATGGCTCTTAAAGAGCGGGGCAAAAGTTACAATACGGAAGAGGTGGCCGACATCCAGGCCGCGGGCGGCCGGCTCAAAGCCCTGGCGCCGAACATCCGGGTTATTCGGGACACGGGCCTGGAGGAGGACCTGGTGGCCGGAAGAATATCCGTGGCGGTGATGTATACCGACCAGGTGACGAAGTCCAAGCAGGAAAACCCCAACCTGAAGGTGGTGTTTCCCTCGGAGGGGATAGGGTTTGGTACCATGGCGGCCTTTATTCCCCGGGGGTCCGCGAATGTCGACGGCGCCCACCGGTTTTTGAACTACATCCTTGATCCCCGGCGGGGCGCCCAATGTTTTGAATACCTGGGCTATTACTGCACCTACAAGGCGTCGGAGCAGTACATTAAACCGGAGCTAAAGGATTTTCTTATCATGCCCAAGTTCATCAGGAACTTTGAGATGATCCAAAATCTTTCCCAGGAAGCGGAAAACGAGCATTACAAGATCTGGCGGGAGTTTAACGCGGCGGTAAAACCCTGATACGGGGGCCTGCAAGACCCCATGGATCCAAAGTTCATAACCCGCGACTATATAAGGGATTTTTTCCGGCTGGGTGATTCTTCAAGAGAGAAGGCCCTGCTGGATTATATCATGTCCCACCTTGTCCTGAGGGAGTACCCCCATAACAGCTTTATCTGCCGTATGGGGGACGAGGCGAACGTCATGTACTTCCTTGAGTCCGGGGCCGCCAATGTCCTGTCCAAAACCTACGATAAGCTCGACGAACTTCAGCCGGGCCGCTACTTTGGGGAGTACGCCGCCCTTACCGGGGACAAGCGGTCGTCCAATATCCAGGCCAAGGGCGCGGTCCAGGTATACGAGCTTGACAAAAAAATCCTGCTGGCCCTTTCCCGGGCCCACCCCATGATCTACGGCCTTTTTCTTAAAAACGTCTATGTTCAGTCGGGGGAAAAGTATCAAAAATTGACCAGGCTACTCAACGCGAGGCGGGGTATCAACTATGGGGGGTCCAGAAAAAAATCCACCCTCCTTTCCCTGGTGGTCAACTATTACATTGTCTTTTTTATTCTTCTTAACGTGCTGCTCTTTTCCCCCAATCCGGCGGACGGCCCCATGCACCCGGTTTGGTTCTGTTCCCCCGTGGTCTTTATGGTGGGGTATATGTTCATCACCAAGCGGGCGCTGGAAGCCCTGATGCTCTCCACCATGTACATCATGATCATCATCGCCAAGTTGAACTTTGTGGGGGCCTTTTACACCCACCTGCTGGGCACCATCACCGAGACGGTGGATATTATCCTCATGGTTATGCTCATGGGGTCCCTGACCCGGAATTTTTCCGCCTCGGGAAGCATCAACGCCCTTAAGTACGCCGCCCAGAAAAAAATAAAAAGCGGCGGGGGTGTTCTTTTTACCGCCTTCCTTTCCATGGCGTTTATCTCCATTGACGAGTACCTGTCGGTCCTGGTAAACGGCGCGTGCTTTATCCCCCTGACGGACGAAAAGCGGGTTCCCCGGGAAAAATCCGCCATGGTCATGGGAATGTCCCCGGGGGCGTTTTGTATCCTCAACCCCGTTTCCCTGACGGGAATATACATCACGGGGATGCTGGCTTTGTCGGGGGGGGAAAAGGAATTTTTTATCGGGGCGATCCGTTACAACTTTGGGGCCATGATCACGGCTTTTTTTATTTTGCTGTTGATCATGGGAAAGCTGCCCCTGGCGGGGGCCCTTAAAAAGGCGGTGATCCGGGTAAAGGAAGGGGGCCCCCTCTGGCCCGAAGGCACGGACAACCCGGCGAACGAGGAAGACTCCGCGAACCAGGGCCGGGTGATGAACCTGGTTCTGCCCGTGCTGGTCCTGATCTTTTCCTCGATTCTGACCGGCAGCCTGGAGGCCGGGACCTTTCAGGTAAACGTCCTTTACGGGATGATCATCACCCTGATTTTTATCTTCCCCCTTTACTGCTTCCAGCGCTACATGACCCCGGACCAGTTTTTTAAAAACGTGGTATACGGCATCGAGGGCATGATAGGCCCCATCGTTCTTTTCATCGTGGGAAAGTGCTTCGCCAATGGCATAGAGGAAATCGGTTTTTCCGCGTGGCTTAACGAGATGGTGGAGCGTTCCATTCAGGGGCAGGGATGGCTTTTGCCGGTGTTCATATTCAGTGTCTGTACCATCGTGGGCGCCCTGTTTGACAACCCCTGGGCCATGTACGCCATCGGCCTGCCCGTGGCCATAGGGGTGGCCCAGTCCATGAGCCAGCCCCCGGCGCTTTACGTGGGGGCGGTCTGCGCGGCGGGGCTGCTGGGCAACGAGATCGCCCTGGGGGACATTTTCTTTATCGGTCCCATCCTGGGGGTCAACCCCATGAGTTATTACCGGGCCAAGCTGCCCTACGTGATCACCATCGCCGTTTTGACCTTTTTCGCCTACGGGGCGGCGGGGTGGTTTAGCTTTTAACCGGGGCCGTAGACGAGGGAAAAACGGCGGGGTATAGTAAACGTGGCTGGAAACCGCGGTTTCCAGCGGAACCGGCAGAGAAAACGTTTATAAACGGCCGCCCCGAACCCCGGTTCCGGCGGCCCCATACTATTTTGCGAGGAAACGAATGATACGAGGCGGAGACATTGTTAAAGGCAGCTGCCTGCTCCAAAAGGGCCAGCCCTACCTGGTGGTAGAGCGGGAATTTCACAACCCCGGCAAGGGAACGGCCATCGCCCGGGTTAAAATGAAGAGCATTAAAGACGGTTCCGTGCTAAGCCTTACCATCCCCACCCAGCAGGAAGTGGAAGACGCCCAGGTGGACATCCGGTCCTGCCAGTACCAGTACGCCGATCAGGACCACTATCATTTTATGGATAACGAATCCTACGACCAGTACGAGGTTCCCGCGGCGGAGATGACGGAAAAGAAGTTCTACCTCCAGGACGGCTCTTCCTACGAGCTTATCATCTGGGAAGGCAGGGTAATCGACATCAGAATACCCTACAAGGTTGTTTTTACCGTGGCGGAGTCGGAAAACTATGTCAAGGGCGACACCGTTTCCGGCGCCACCAAGCCGGTAACCACGGAAACGGGCCTTACCGTGCGGGTGCCCCTCTTTATCAAGCAGGGCGAGAAAATCCTGGTAAACACCGAAACCAACGAGTATGTGGAGCGGGTCAACAGTTAAAATCCGGGCCATTGTTATTTCGCTGTTCTTTCTGGGCCGCCTCGCCTCGGGCGTTTTTACCGGCCCCCCGGCCTTCGCCCAGGGCGAGGAGGACTTTGAGCTTTCCCAGAACCGTTCCGGGGGAATCACCATCACCGGCTACAAAGGGGAGGCCAAGGACGTGATCATCCCCCAAACCGTGGGGGGGCTGCCGGTAACGGCCATCGGCAACAAGGCCTTTTACCGCGGCGACCTGACCTCCGTGACCATCCCCGGGACGGTAACCGTCATTGAGCCCCTGGCCTTCGCGGAAAACCGTCTGGACTCGGTGGACCTGCCGGGGATCGTTTCCATAGGCTATGAGGCCTTCGCGGGTAACCGGCTTACCAGGGCCGTCTTTTCCGGGGACCTCACGTCCATTGGGCAGCGGGCGTTTATGAACAACCAGCTCGCCAGCGTCAGCCTTCCCGGCAGGGTCAGCAATATCGGGCTGGGCGCCTTCGCCGGGAACCCCCTCGTTTCCATCACCCTGGGGGTAAACCGGAACATCGCCGCCAGTCAGGGCTTTGACCCCTCCTTTGTCAACTACTATATAAGCGGGGGAAGACGGGCCGGCCTTTACGTTAAAGAAGACCGGGTCTGGTCCCTGCGGGAATAGCGCCAATCCCCGCCGTGGAGTTTGCCGTAGGCAAACCCCAGCCCAAAAATCGCCAAGGATGGCGATTTTTGGGCGGTTGACAACATCCATCAGGTATGATACGGTATTCACCATGATTTTGATGACGGCGCGAGACGAATCGCGCGCCGCGCCCGGGGATTTTCGCGAACCGCGTTACGGTTCGCACCGGCGTTTTGCCCAAGACAAAACTCCATGTCGCGCGCCCTCTGGGGCGCGCCAAGGATGGCGCTGTTACCAAGCCGTCCACGAAGCGGACGTTACCAACCATTCGGCGGCGGGTTGGCGGTGCCGTTTATCTCACCGAGTCCTAGCTTGAGGACCTGGGCCTGGGAGGAGGGGGGCAAATTGTCGCGTATACTGCCCGTCGAGGCGGGGGTGTTGAGGGTGAAGATCCTATTGACAACCACCCCGCCGCCGCCGGCGCTGTCGCCGGTGTTCCTGGTGATAGTCCCGCCGTTCATGATGAAGGTTCCCGATGTCGAGATAAACACCCCGCCGCCGCCGGCGCTGTCGCCGGTGTTGTTGGTGATACTCCCGCCGCTCATGGTGAAGGTTCCTCCCTGGATAAACACCCCGCCGCCAGAGCTGGCGATGTTACCGGCGATACTCCCGCCGCTCATGGTGACGGTTCCCGCGTTCGCGATATACACCCCGCCGCCGTTGCCAGTGTTGTTGTTGTTCTTGATGGAGCCGTTTTGCAGGGTAAAGGAGCCGCCGGTAAGCCGCACCACCGGCGTACTGTTGGAGCCGGACCCCGTTCCCCGCAGCGTGGGGCCGTTCAGGGTAATGTCCACGCCGGTGGCGAGGTCGAGGAGGGGGCCGGCCATCCCCAGAGAGATGGTCCCGGTTC
Source organism: Treponema sp. (assembly GCA_031257195.1). Classification (GTDB taxonomy): domain Bacteria; phylum Spirochaetota; class Spirochaetia; order Treponematales; family Breznakiellaceae; genus JAIRPD01. The sequence goes on from JAIRPD010000129.1 coordinate 18,810, forward strand.
CGGTGATGGTGAGGGTACGATTGACGTCGACGATGGGGTTGTTGCCGGGGTTTCCGCTGGGGTCTACGGCAAAACTGTTCGCGCCGATGTCGATGACGTAATTGCCGGGGGTGGGGGCGGCGTTGACGGCGTTGATGGCCGCCGCCCAGCTTGCGGCGCTGCCGACGGGGCCGCCGGGAGACTTCCACCGGGCGTAGAGGGTGGTGTCTGCCTCCGGCCGGTAGGGAAAGCTGACGGGGGAGCCGCCGCCGGCCGCGGTGTACCAGCCCGCGAGGGTAAAGCCGGGAGGGGCGATCAGGCCAGCGCCGGGCCCGGGCTCGCTCACGGGTGTTTCCCCGTAGTTGTAGATAACGGACGACGGCGGGCTGGCGCCGCTCCAGGTTCCTCCCCCGGGGTCAAAGGTAACGGTGTAGGGGCCCCGGACGGTAACCACCGCCTGGGCGCTCTTGCGGGGGTCCCAGGTGGAGACGGCCCGCACGGTGAGCCGGGTCGCCTCGCTTTCGCCGGCGCCCACGGTGAGGAGGCCCTCGGTGTCGATGCTGGTGCCGCCGCCCCCGCCGGTAACGCTCCAGGTAACGGTGGTGGTGGCGTCGTAGAAGGCCGTTACCGCGGCGGTGAATTGCCGGGACCTCCCCAGGGAAACCCCCGCCTGGGCGGGGCTTACGCTGATGGCCCGGACCTTGGACAGGTTCTCCCTGACGTAGGGTTCCAGGGGCCGGTTGAAGTCGTCGCAGCCGGCCGCCAGAAGGATAAGCGCCGCGGCGATCGCGTACGCCGGGGCGGCTTTTTCTATAACAGTGCCCATGTGCTCTCCCTGTTTGGGGGCGCTGATGGACATGACGTTCATCAACGCCGCCCTTAAAGT
>JAIRPD010000067.1 GCA_031257195.1 Treponema sp.
GACTACAAGTCCACGGCCTATCTGAAGCTGGCCCAAATCGCGTGTAGAAAAAAACAATTCGCCGCCGCCCTGGATTTCGCCAAGGAATCCCTTTACGCGGGATACAAGAACTACAAGGCCCGGAATATCATTACCATTATTCACCGGACAAACGGCGACGCCGAAAAGGCCCGCGCCCGCGCCCGCGAGACCCTTGATTTTGATCCCATGGATTTTGCCGCCCATTATGAACTGGCGCGGCTGGGCCAAGGGAGCGTGGATGATTTTTGGCGCCTATTGCGGAACAACGCCCATAATTTTATCGCCCTGGCCCGCGATTATGGTGAACTGGGTTTTTACGGCGACAGCGCCGCGATTATCAAAAAGTATCTTGAAAACGGTAAACCGGCCTACGCCATGGCGTGCTATTACCTCGCGTTCTGGCTTGAGAAAAACGGGGATCCCGCCGCGGCGGAGGCCTGGAAAAACGCCGCCGAAGCGGATGGGACCTGGTGCTTTCCCAACAGTCTGGAAGACCTTGCGGTGCTGAACCGGGCGGCGCGAAACAATGAAAGCGATTGGCGCGCGCGTTACTACCTGGGCTGTTTGTTATACGACAAAAAACGGTACGCCGACGCCGCCGGGGCGTGGGAAAAATCAGCCGCCCTTAATCCAAACTTTCCAACAACGCGCCGGAACCTGGGGCTCTATTACGCGAACAAACAAAAAGATTTTAACCGCGCCCGCGCGGAATTTGAAAAAGCCTTTGAGCTTGACCCGGGCGACGCGCGCCTCTTTTATGAGTTGTGCGAACTCTACAAACGGATCGGCCTTCCCCTCAAGTCCCAGCTTGAGCTGTACGAAAAACACCGGGACCTGGTGATGAAGCGGGACGATCTTTGCGTATCCTACGCGGAAATACTGAACGCCCTGGGCAGATATGAAACCGCGCTGGAACTTTTGTTGACCAGAAAATTCCACCCCTGGGAGGGCGGCGAGGGCAAGGTTCCCGCCCAGCATATCGAGGCGCGGATCGGCATTGCCCGCAAACTTATGGCCGAAGGGAAAAACCGGGATGCCGCGGCGGAACTGGAAAAGGCCGCCATCTACTATGAAAATTTCGGTGAAGGAAAACTCCCCGGGGCCCAGGAAAATCATATTTATTACCACCTGGGCCTGGCTCTGCGGGAGATCGATCCCCGGCGCAGCGCCGAATGTTTCGAGAAGGCTTCCACCGGCATATCCGAGCCCGCCGGGGCCATGTACTACAATGACCAGCCCCCGCATCTCATTTATTATCAGGGCCTGGCTTTACGGGCGCTGGGCAGGGAAGACGAAGCCCGCTCGCGGTTCAACAAGCTGATCGCCTACGGGGAAAAGCACCTCTTTAAAAAACAGACCATGGATTATTTTGCCGTAAGCCTGCCGGATTTTCTGGTCTTTGAGGTTGATTTGGACGAAAAAAACCGAGTCCACTGTTACTATATGATGGCCTTGGGCCATCTGGGTCTGGGGGATGATAAAAAAGCCGGCCTTTGTTTTGACAAACTATTCGAGCTGTCCCCCAATCATTTTGGGGCCCTCTCCCACCGTAAGCGTTAAGCGTGTTCAGCCGGTTTGCTTTCTTTGTCTATAGCGTCCTCGCCGCCGCGGGCTTTCACGGGCCCGCGTTTAGCCAAGGGGCGGGGCCGCAAGTCCCGGGGCGGATAAAAAAAAAGACGATGCGCCTGGACGTTCGGGAGTTTATTCCCCGGGCTATAGGCCCTTTCGCGCACCGTCTTTCTCGTTCTACCCCGATTATCGGCGCTTTCTAGGGCTTCCTTAAGAGGGTTTTGAGGGTAAAATTCGCGGCCTCCGCCAGGGAACGGTAGAGGAGGCTTGAGAATTCCAGGTGCCGCTTTAAGGGTTCCGAGGGGGGGGCGCTCAATTCCCTTTCCAGTTCCGCCGGGGGGGGGAAGAGGAAGCCCGCCGCGTCCTTGACGGGACTTTCCTGGATTGCCCTATTGGCCTCATCGAGCTTTCTCAGGAGTTTTTCCGCCCCGCCGCCGGGACGGGCCAGCGCCGGATCCCGCAGGCCGTTTTCGGCCTCCCTCCGGGCCTGGCGGGCCCGGTCCCGGATTTCCTCCAGTCCCCGGATAAGGCTTTCCAGGGCCCGGTCGTAACGGTCCCGCCGTTCCGCCTGGGCCCCGGGGGCGAAAAACGCCTCGTCTATCCGCCCCTGGGCCTCCCGGAGAATCCGGTCTATCTCCTTCCGGCGGGGGGGAAGGGCCAGGAGCTGTTCCACCCCATCGGCGGCGAGCCCCGGAATGGCCAGTCCCCCGGGGGAAAGGCCGCGGCTGGCGATCCCCCCCGGCTCGCCCAGGCGGTTTTCAAACCACGCGGCGTAGAGGGAAAGCCGCCGGTCGGTAAGGACCGCGCCGCCTCCGGCCGCCGGGGCGGGAAAGGGGAAGCCGCTTTCCAGGGCCTGAACCGACAGGGTTTCCGCCGGGTGGAACCGGTCCGCCCGGTCATGGGCGTTTTCCTCAAAAAGGGCCCCCCTAAAGTGGGTACGGTATCCGGGAAAAGCCAGATCCAGGCCGGCTATCCATACCGCCTCCGGTCCCAGAAGCCGGGCAAAATCCCAGGCGGTGGTAGCCACGGAGCCCCCCGCGCCCAGGGCGCCCTTGGGATCGGTCCGGTCTTCGATAAAACGCCCCAGGGGAAAAAGGGACCGGCAGAGCATGACCCCCTTAAAAGGGGAGGCCCCCCGGGCGGGACCCGCGTTGTCGTCCAGGGCGCGGCGCAATACCGAGGGGTAAACCGCGGATTCGGCGATCAGGGTTGTCTGGGGGGCGCTGATCCGGTGAAGGTGAAGGGCGTTCCAGTATTGGGGATCCACGGAAACGGCGAAATCGGTCTGGATTCCCCGGCGGACCAGGAAACGGAGGGAGGTGTCCACCGCCACGGTAACGCAGCGCCGGGCTATTTCTTCCAGGTGGTTCTCCATATCGTTCAGGGAGGGGCCCGCCGCGGCGAGGAAAACGGGAATCCCCGTACCCCGGAGGAGTCCCGCCAAACACCCCACCCCCGGCAGGGAGAATACCCCGGAAAGATTGGCCCCCAGGTTCCGGGTCCAACGTTTTCCAAAGCGCCGCAGGGTGGCGGCGTTGATCTCGTCTTTGGATGTCCAGGTTTGGATTCGCCGTTCCACCTCGCCGTACCATTCCGCGTCTTCCGCCGTCAGGGAAACCAGGGCCCGGTTTTTGAGGATCAACGGTTTTATCCCCGGGGAGGATTTTTCCAGCAGTGCGAGGGCCGCGGTTACCGCCCCGCCTCCGGAACCGGTTCCGGGGCTTTCACCGGCGGGGCCAAAGATAAAGACCGCCTTCCCCGGGCCAAGGAGATCCCGCAAATCCCGGCTTTCCAGGGCCAGCCGGAAGAGTTCCCGCCGCCGTTCCAGGACGATCAGGGTTCGGCCCTTCCCGGCGGAACCCCGGGCCGCGTCCGCCGCCAGGGCCTCGGCGGTATAGCCCAGGCCAAAGCCCAGGAGGATGATCGCCTCCGCCGCCCCCTCTCCGGCGGCCCCACCTTCTTTGGACGCCGAAGCGGCCGCCGCCTGACGCCGGCCTTCCCTGACGGGGTCCCGCTGGGAGTGGATATGGACGCCGGCTCCGGAATCCTCCGGGCTATTTCCCGCGTAAACCAGGGTGGGGTCCCCGGAGGCGGCCCGTTCCACCCGGAAAAGGCCGCTCCGGCGGCCGCCGGAATGAGCGCCGTCCCCGGCGAAAAACTGTTCCCCCAGGGCCGGGTAGCGGGAACGGAGCAGGGCCAGGTTTGCCTCCAGGAAGCTCATTCCAGTTCCAGGATGATCGTCATCCCCGGCCGGAAGGGGGTTCCCGGCGGCGGGGACTGGCGGACCACCCAGCCGGACCCCCGGATAACCAGCTTAATGTCATCCCTCAGGGTAAGGGCCGCCAGGTTTCGCAGGGGAACGCCGGTAAAGTTGGGAATTTGGTCTTCGATGCCGGGTATTTCCTCCACGGGGATCGGCACCACCCCGCTGTGGCTTACCTGGGGATTTCTGCCCCGGGGAATGCCCAGGTAGTCGATCAGGGCCTCCGCCGCTTCCCGGATGGCCGGGGCGGCGGTCCGGCTGCCAAAGTAGTAGGTTCCCATGGGGTTAACGATCGCCATGTAAAGAACCAGGCTTGGGGTATCCGCGGGGAGGATCGCCAGACAACTGGCGACATACTCCGTTTCCGAATAGGCCTTGGTGGCGGGGTCTATGACCTGGGCCGTGCCGGTTTTTACCGCCAGGGGGATGTCCCGTATCCGGGCAAAGCGGCCTATCCCCAGGTCGGAGGTTCCCTTTTCCATGTAGGCCCGCACGTTTCTGGCGGTTTCCGCGCTCAGGATTCGCCGGGACTGGCCGTTCCGGTATTCCCGGATTGTTTTACCGTCCCCGGAGATCACCCGGGAAACAAAGCGGGGGGGTACAAGGATTCCGTCGTTGGCCACCGCGGTGGCGGCCTGGAGGATCTGGAGGGCGGAAACCCCTATCTCCTGGCCCAAGACCATGGTGGGCTTGGAACGCTCCGACCACTGGGTTACGGGCCGGAGCAAACCCGGCGTTTCCCCGGAGACCCCCGCCCCGGTCCGGCGGCCAAAGCCAAAATTTTCCAGGATCTGATAAAAAAGAGGGGCGTTCACCCGGTCCGAGGCGTAAGCCGCCCCGGCGTTGCAGGAAAAAACAAGAATATCCTCCGCGGTAACATTCCCGTGGACCCCCAGGCATTTAATGGTGATCCGGCCGCCCCGTTCGTAGTGGCCGTCGCAGAAAAAGGTTGAGTCCGGGCCGATAGCCTGGGAATCCAAAAGGCCCGCGATGGAGAAGACCTTGAACACCGACCCCGGTTCGTAGGACCAAATCGCGGTCCGGTTGGCCAGGGCGGCCTCGGTGGAATTCTTGATGTCGTTGGGATCAAAGTCCGGCAGGGAAACGGAACCCAGGATGTCCCCGGTTCTGGGGTCCATGGCCATGAGCATCACCGCCTGGGCCTTGTTTTCTTCCATGGCCTTCCGGGCTATATCCTCCAGAAGGTACTGAGCGTTGCTGTCAATGGTCAGGATCACCTGGTTGCCGTTTTTCCCGTCCCGGGGGGCCAGTTCGGCGTTAAAGGAGTACTCCACCCCCCCCAGCCCGCTGTTGTCATCCCCCGTAAAACCAACCACATGGGCGGCCAGGCGCTTTTCCGGGTAAATCCGTCCCAGGACCGGTTTTATGGTTACCCCCTGGAGTTTTCCCTGGGCCCGCAGGCGCTGTATCCGCTGGATCGTGGATTGGTCCGCCTGTTTTTCCAGGTAGAGAAAATTCGAGGGCGCCCCGTCGATCATCCTGGCGATCTCTTCCGCGGGGATGTTCAGGATAGGGCTGAGTTCCCGGGCCGTTTCCTCCGGTTCCGTCAGATCGGGCCGCCAGACGCTGACGTCCCCCAGCCTGGTTTGCAGGGCCAGGGCGCGGCCGTTACGGTCCAGGATCGCCCCCCGTTCCCCCCCCGACAGGAGGGGGTTCTCCGTTTCCGGGGGGGATATCATCTTTCCGAAGTACCGGACCAGCAGCAAGAGGGCCGCCGTGGAAAGGAGGACGGCCAACACCAGGAAGCGCCGTTTTATCTGCTTTAAGTCGGGGGTAAAACTCATTTAACCGCCACCACCTTGCCTAAAATATGATCCGGCGGGATAAGGCCGTAGGATCGGGAATCGAAAGATTCCAGGTCGTTATCCCCCAGGGCGAAAAAACGACCGTCCCCGGTAACGTAAAAACAACGTTTAACCACCCGTTCCCCCAGGGGAGTTATAAAAACCACCAGATCGCCCTCCCGGGGAACGGACCAGCGGACCAGGTAGACCCCCAGGCCGGGGACGCGAAAACCGTAGGCGGCCTTGCTGACCACCAGCACCGAGCCGGGCTCAAGGGTGGGCAGCATCGACCTGCCCTGGGTAACCATAAGATCAAAAAGAAAGACCTTAACCGCCATGACCGCCAAAAAAGCCAGGAAAACAGCCTTTAGGGATCCCCGGCTGTTCTGGCCGGGTCCGTTCCGGTTTTGGATCGTCTGTTCCCCTTCCATATTCATCGGCAAATATCAAGTATAATGATTCCCCCGGTTTATGTCGATAAATAGTTGTAATGGATGTTATCGCTTCCCAGCGCGTCTGTCAGCGGCCCAAGGTTTCTCTCAGTTTTTGCCGGGAAGGTCCCCACGCGGGCGTCTTAAGTCCCCTGGACCTTCCCGGCCGGGAGGGACCCTCGTTTCTTTCCGCCGCCGTTAAGTACCGCGCCCTGGCGGAGCAGTCCTCCATCCAGTCCTTTATTGACGATCAAAAACTTCCCCGGAAACGGAAAAAAACCCCGCTGGACATGGTTTCCCGCCTGGCGGCGCCGGAACTTGCCCGGTTTTCCCAGGACCTTGAGGGCCGGAGGCCGGAAGGGGCGCGGCGGAGACCCGTGAAACCAGGCTTCCTGTCCAGGCTGGAGGGGATGCCAAAAAAGACCTTCCTCGCCATCCTGGGGGGAGGGCTTTCCCTGCCGGTCCTGGGCTGTCTGTTCCTGCTCAGCGGCCTCCCGTACATTCCCGATCCGGATCCCCCCGAGGACGCCCTGCTGCGGAATGTGCTTGTTTCCGGTTTTCCCGCCATTGGAAGCCAGGGGATCGCCGCGGAAGACCAGGGGGACCGGATCCCCCTGGACGTAACGGAACGGTTCGCCTGGCTGGAGTACAAGGTGGTCCCCGGGGACACGGTGGAAGGCATAGCCCGGCGCTACGGCCTTTCCCTGGACGCGGTGATCGCCTCCAACAAACTCCGCAACGTAAAGCGGGAATTCCGGGCGGGACAGAAAATCCGGATCCCCAACATGGACGGTATCCCCTACACGGTAAAGAAGGGGGATTCCTACGCCAAAATAGCCGCCGCCCTGGAAGTTCCCCTGGACGCGATTCTGGACGCCAACGATATTCAGAGCGGCGCGATCAGCGAGGGGACGGCGCTGTTCATTCCCGGGGCGAAGATGGACAGGAACGAGCTTCGGGAAGCGCTGGGGGAACTTTTTATCATCCCCCTTCGGGGCCGGCTTACCTCGTCCTTTGGGATCCGGCGGGATCCCTTTACCGGCCAGCGGAGCCGCCACACGGGACAGGACATCGCCGCCCCCATGGGAAGTCCCGTCAAGGCCTCCGCCGACGGCAGGGTGTCCGCCACGGGCTACAATGGGCTTTACGGTAATTTCGTGCTGATCACCCACGCCGGGGGGTTCCAGACCATGTACGGCCATTTAAGCCGGGTCCTGACCAGGAAGGGCGCGTACGTAAACCAGGGCGCGGTGGTGGGCCGGGTGGGAAACACGGGAAGAAGTACCGGGCCCCATCTTCATTTTTCGGTGTTTAAGAACGGCAGGGCGATTAACCCCCTTGAAGTGCTTAATAAATAGATGGTACAGTAGAAATGGAGGAACCATGCGGAAACTTGTTTTAATATTGATCACCTTTCTCGCGGTGATTACGTTCATCCAGGCGTTATCCTTACGGACAACCGCGGATAACCGCGCGGTTCTTCCCAGGGGGGCCGTCGAATCCAGTGAAACCGATTGAGGAATTCCCTTTTACCGGGAATCATGCCGGGGAATCCGCGGGGGACGCCGTCCGGCAAAACGGTGTGCTAGTCTCGGAAGAAACCCCCTCCTTCGAAGTTCTGTTAGATCAAATGTGCGAACGCCTCCAAAAAACGCAGACCCAGGGTTCCCTTAGGCGGATCCAAAAAATGGAGGCGGCCCTGGACGCGCTGGAACGGGAACTGGACGAGATGTTGGGAAAACAAACGGGATGAAGGCGCGTTTAGGAACCCCGCTCAAATATTTTTGCGCCGTCCTTTTTTTTCTTTTTCTGACGCGCCCCGGTGAGGGGAAGATCCGTTTTTCCGGCCTGGACCTTTCCGAGGATGACCGTCTGCTCTTTAAGGCCGATTCCTCCGGGTGGGGCGCCGAAACCCAGGGAGCCCTGTTTTACACCCAGCTTCCCCAGGCCGCCCCGGACCGGCGGTCCCAGGAACTGGCCCTGCCCCCCGATCCTCCCCGGCCGGTCCTGGCCCAGTTGAGCGTTTTCCCGGAAAAGATGGAACTCCTGGAGGGGGGAACGCTCCTGGTACACAACGTCTTTGGCAGCCAGCGGGTTTCCCTGGAGGGGGGGCTTCCCCAATCCTTCCCCGGTTTTTCCTCCTTTAGCGAGCGGGCCCTGGGCAGGGTGGAAGAAGCTTCTTCCTCCCCGGACGGCCGGTGGCTCCTCTTTGTGGAAAGTTCCAGCTACGCCAAGGGAAACCTTACCCTGCTGGACGGGGAAACGGGGAAACGGGTCCTGGTTTCCCTGGGGGTGGAAAAACCCGGCAGGCGCTTTCCCGCTTTGTGGAGCGCCGATTCCCGGGGCTTCCTCTACGCCAAGGAAGGGCGGCTGTACTTTTACACCATCAACGCCCTGTCCAGCCCCCCGGACGAGCGCTACCGCCTGGTGGGGGACGGGGGAATCGCCTCCCTCTACTGGGGGGGGGACGGGGGCGCCTTTTATTATCTGCGGAATTCCACGGTGTACCGGATCCGGAGCGAGGAACTCTTTGCCCGGGCCCTCTACCGGGGTTTTCTTGAGCTGGGGGAAGTGGCGGGGAAAATTCCCTTTGAATTCGATCCGAATTTTGACAGCTTCTGGATTGCCCCCGACGGGCTTTCCCTGCTCTTCTGCGAGGGGGGGCGGAACCTCTTTTACTACCCCCTGGGAATCACGGAAGACACGGAAACCAGCTACGCCTCCCTTCCCTACGTGATGACCCCCCGCTCCGGCGCGGGGATCAACGTCCTCTGGTCCAAAACGGGGATCATCACCGCGTTGATCAGCGCCGCCCCCGGGGGAGACCGGGTTATCGCCTACCGGCTTACCAAGGGGGCCTCCGTGTTCGAGGTCCTGGAAAGCCCCCCGGCCCTGGCGGCCCGGCTTTCCCCCGACGGGACCAGGGCGGCCATCTGGGGCCGGCGGGGACTGTACCTCTACGATTACCGGGCCTGGCGGCCCGTGGCGGCGCTGGTTACCTCCCCGGTGTATTCCGCCCTGTGGACGGGGAACAACGAGCTTATCGCCGGGGGCGGGGAGCGGATAGAGCGGCTCCGGCTGAACGGCGACATCACCGCGGAAAGACGGCTCCTCTGTCTGGCCTCCATTTCCCGCTACGCCTTTGAGCGGTTCCCCGAAACCGCCCCCATCCCCCTTCCCGCCGGCGTCAAGCGGCGAATCCTCGCCCTGTCCGGCGGCGTCTGGTACGTTACCGACGGAACTTCCCCCTGGACGGAGTACCCCGAACCCCTGGTGCGGGAAGCCTCCATCGCTTCCGGGCGTTACCGGGTGTACCTGGAGGCGGGGAACAGCGCCTTCTACGAGAATATTCCCATGGTCAGGAACACCGTCCTGGTGGGAACCTTTCCCCTGCTGACCGCCGCCGCCCCCCCCCTTCCCCCGCTCCCGGAAACCGCCGGCGCCCCGGGCCGCCTCCCCCCCGGTTCCGGGGGAAGCTCCGTCTTTACCCACGGCCGCCGGGACGTGAGGGAACTGGCCCTCTGTTTTGATCTCTACGACGACGCCATGGGCTTAAGCGCCGCGCTGGAAACCCTCCACCGCTACCGGATCAGGGCTACCTTCTTTTTAAACGGCGAATTTATCCGCCGTCACCCCCAGGCGGCCCGGGACATTATCCAGGCGGGCCACGAGGCCGCGTCGATGTTCTTTTCCCCCATCGACCTTTCCGACGCCCGCTACCGGATAGACCGGTCCTTTGTGACCCAGGGGCTGGGCCGGAACGAGGACGAGTTTTTTAAGGCCACGGGGAAGGAACTTTCCCTGTTGTGGCACCCCCCCTATTACGCCGTTTCCCAGGAAATCGCCGCCGCGGCCCGGGCGGCGGGCTACCAAACCTCGGGGAGGGACGTGGACTGCGGGGACTGGATTCGCGCCGCCGACGCGAAACGGCTGGGCCTGGAACAGCTTTCCGCGGCGGACATGATCGACCGGATCATGGACGCCAAAGAGGGAGGCTCGATCATCCCCATCCGGCTGGGGCTTCTTCCCGAGGGCCGGCGGGATTACCTCTTTAACAGCCTGGAGGTGCTGCTGGACGCCCTGTTCAAGGAAGGGTACGAGATCCTCACCGTCTCGGGTCTGCTCAGCAAAAACAAGTAAGCCCCCGAAGCCTTGGGCTTGTTTTAGGCAAGAGTTTTCCGGAGTAAGTCGAAGGCTTGTTTCTGTCAATGTCCGCTCCCCCGGAAGAGGCCGGCGAAGAACAGGACGATCCGGTCCAGGAGGCGGCGGAACCCGCTTCCCCGCTCCACCCCCTCCTTTAGGACCAGGGGAATCCGCCCCAGTTCCCCCAGGTCGTCCCGGAGGACCAGGAACCCCGCTTTGGTTCCGGCGGCCAGGGGCGCCCAGCGTTCGCCGGGGGGGAACTCCACGGACTGTTCCAGGGCCTCCCCCCGGTAAATAGACGCGGTGAACACCAAGTCCGCGCCCGGCGTACCGGCGGCGAGGGGGGACCCGTCTTCGCCGCCGGGGAGGGGCTGGAGGACAGCGAACCGGGCGGCCCCTCCCCAAACCCGTAGGGGGGGCAGGGGAACCGCCTCGGCCCGCCGGGTCCTGAAGTTGGCGAACCCCCATTCCAGCAGGACCTCCCCGTCCCGGTTTCGCGCCTCCTCGGTACGGCTCCCCAGGAGGACCGCGATAAGCCGGGTTTGGCCCCGCCGGGCCGTGAGGGCGATGTTGTAGCCCGCCTCGGCGATGTGGCCGGTTTTAAGGCCGTCCACCCCGGGGACGCCCCCCGGAAGCCCCCCCAGGAGCCGGTTGTGGTTGTACTGGACGATGGTCCGGGGCGGCGCGCCGGCGGTGTTGGCCCGCCGGGGGTAGGCGAAGTCCGGCGCGGAGTGGAGGTCCAGGCTGCGGGGGTGTTCCTCCAGATAGGCCCGGCAGAACCGGGCGAAATCCCGGGCGGTGGTCCTGTTCTCCGCCGAGATGCCCGCGGGCTCGGTGAAGCGGGTGGAGGTCAGCCTCAGCCGCCGGGCCTCCTCGTTCATCATCCCCGCGAAGGCGTCCACCGAGGGGGCCAGGCTGAGGGCGGCGGCCACGGCGGCGTCGTTCCCCGAGGGGACCGCCATGCCCAGGAGGATTTCCCCCAGGGTTACCCTTTGCCCCGGACCCAGGAACATCAAGCTGGACCGGGGGGGCTGGTTTTCCGCCCAGGTTTCCGGGGGCAGCGCCACCGGGTCCCCGGCGGAGGCCCGGCCGGCCTCGATTTCCCGCAGGACCAGGTGGGTGGTCATCAGTTTGGTTAAAGACGCAGGGGGGACGGCCAGGTCCGGGTTCGCGGCGTAGAGGATCGTCCCGGTGGCGGCGTCCATCAGTACCGCGCCGGGGGAGGTGAGCCGGGGGGGGTCCGAGGAAGGGTAGAGGGGGTCCCCCCCGGCGGCGGGGCCGGTTTCCTGGGCGGCGGGGCCGGGGAAGAGGGCGAGGACCAGGGCGAGGCACAGCCCCGCGGGGCGGAAGAGGGGGCCGGGGGTTTTCATCGTTCACCAGTGTACCCGATGGGCGGGAAAAATGCAGGGGGTCGGCGCTCCCTAGTACTTGGCGCCAACGCCGGTGAAGAAGCGCAGCATGCCGTTCCGGGCTCCCTCGCCGGTGATAAAGATAAGGTTGTAGCCCAGGCCAGCCTCGACAAAGAGGGACGCGAATTTCGAGGGCCCCCTTACCGGGAACCATTGCAGCGAAAGATCGCTCCCCGCGGAGTAATAGAAACCGCTAAACCTTCTTGACGCGCCGTCCTCGTCCGTGAAATTAAGGTTGATCAGATAGGTAAGCCCCCCGCCAAGCCGCAGGTTGACAAAGAGCCGCTCCGGAATCACCGCCCCCCGGGCCAGCAGGTTGAGCCGGTTTTCCAAAAAATGGGCCCTGGCCTGGTATCCCATGCCGTCCTTCCTCAGGAGGTTCCAGAGAAGCGAAAGCTCAATCCCCCCATCCAGGGGACCGGCCCTTAAGGGAAGCAGGCCCGCCCGGAGGTAGAAGCCCAGGGGATCGATACCGAAAAAAAGGTCGCCCATGGTACCGTAGGGCAGCGGCAGCAGGGGCGTGTACCCGCCCTGGAAGGTAAAACCAACGCTTTCCGCCAGGGAGAACCGCACCTTCAGGGGCCCCGCGAGGGCCTCCAGGCCGCTGGGGTTGACGACCTGGATGTCGTAGTCTTCCCCGATCCGCAGGGTTTTGAGGTCGAGGCTTAACTCGATGAATTCCCGGGTTTCGTTCACCTGGGCCCTCATGGGCTCCACCACGGCGCCGGTGTTCCGGTCCCGCAAGAAGACCTTCGCGCCGGGGGAAAAATCCTTTCCCCGCAGGACCAGCGGGGGAGGAACCTTGACGCCTCCCCGGGTTATTTGGGCGGGGCTAAAGGAGTCGATCTCCGGCTTGAGCGCGGCGAGGACGGAAAAGCGCTTCCAGCCGGAATTGCCGGCGGGGCGGTTTAAAAAGTCGTAGGCCTGAATTTGATAGCGGTATTCGCCGCTGGAAAGCGAAAGCTCGATAAAGGGCTCCTGGGTCTTTTCCTGGACTTCCCGTTCCCAGCCGGAATCGCTCTGGCGCTCCACCGTAACCTCGTAGGCCCGGGCGTATTCCGCCTTCCCCCAGGAAAGGCGCTGGATAAAGATCGTCGCCCCGGTTTCGTCTTTTTTGGTGATGGTAACGAAGGCGCCCGCCCCCCCCGGGGTCTGGGCCCCCAGGGCCGGCGGCGCGAACACCGGGGCGCGGCACAGGAGCGTCCAAAGGACAAGGGCGGAAAGGGTGAAGCGCCTACCAGCCATAAAGGGTTCCAAAATCATAGGTATCCAGTTCCTCCACCGGCGGCAGCTTGATGGTAAAGACCCCCTCCGCCGGGTTTCCATGGCGGTCCACCGTTCCGTCGGGAAGAAGATGGACCGCCTCAAGGCTCCACTCAAAGGTCCCCTCGTCGAGCCGCCGGAGGTCCACCTTCTGGGTGGTCCACTTGAGCGGCCCGGTCCGGAGGATTCGCTTGGTGGAGCCGTCTTGCGTCCGCTGGAAGAGGGTAAGCAGGTAGGCGTCCGCGCCCTCCACCGGGTTCCAGGTAAACTCGAGCTGTTCCATGGTAACCAGTTCCGCGGGGGTAAAGACCGCGTTGTTGGGAACCAGCCCGCCCGGGGCCGCCAGCGGTGGAGGCGGTGGCGGTTCGGGGCGCGGTTCCGGCTTCGCGGGGGCCGGCGGAGGTGGCGCGGCGGGCCGGGGCGGGGGCGGCAGGGACGGTTCCGCCGGGGGGGCCGCCGCGGCCAGGGCCGGCGGCGGGGACGGGGCGGGGGAAGGCGGCGGGGGCGCGGCCCGGGCCGGCGGCGCGTCCGTCCCCGCCCGCACGGTAAAGGACGCCACCGCGGACCGGGGGGAAGCGCCGCCCCCCGCGTCGGTTTCGGTTACCGCCCAGTAGTAAACCCCCGGCCCGGCGGCGTTTTTTCCCGGGTTGAACGTGTAGTAGTTATTCGCCGCCGTTTCGACAACCAGGGGATCGCTTAAGTCGGCGTTTCGCGAGATGTATACCGTGTACCCCGCGGCCTCGGGGTCCCGCCGCCAGGTAAGGTAGTTGTTCCCCTCCGCGCCGTCCAGGGTGATCACCCCGTCGTTTCCCGCCCCCCCCAGGACCGGCGCCGGCGGCGTCCCGGACTCCCGGGCCACCGAAAAGGAAGAAACCCGGGACCCATCCACGGTTCCCGCGAAGTTGCCGGAGAAAACCGGCCGGGCCCGCCAGTACCAGGTCCCCTCCTCCAGGCCGGTACAGACAAACGACGTAAGCCGCGCCTGGGCCCGGATCCGGGCCTCGGCAAAGTCCGGGCTGGCGGCCACTTCCACCAGGTACGCCGAGGCCTCCGCCGTCCCGGTCCACACCAGCCGGATCTCCGGGAGCCTGCTCCGGTACCGGAAGATCGTCCCCTCCCCGGGGGCCACCGGTTCCGGGGGCTGGGCGTTCACCACCGCCACCTTCATCGCCGGGGAGGCCGCGCCCTCCGCCCCGCCGGTAACCCGCCACCACCAGACGCCGGTTCCCAGGGCCGCCACCGCCTCGCCCCCCTCCCCGTTCAGGGTGGTTACCGCCCGGGTAAAATCCCGGTCCGCGGCGATTTCCAGGCGGGAAGGCCCCGGCGCGTCCCCCGGCGTTTCCCAGCCAAAGCGGACCGGCGCGCTCCCCCCCGCCAGGTAGGTAGCCCCCGGCGGGGGACGGAGCGCCCGGATAGCCCCCGGGGTTTCCCCGCCCTCCCCGGCGGCGCCCACCGCCTGGCCCGGGGGGGAGTCCAGGGTTTTTCCGCCGGAGGTGATGATGATCCCCCCGCCGGACCCGTTGTCCGCCAGGCTCAGGACCCCCTGGGTAAGGTCAACCCGGCCGGGAAAGACCTGGATAATACTGTTTTCCCCCAGGCTGATCTCCGCGCCCTCGGGGAAGTGGACGGTGGCGTCGGAAAGGTCCGCCGTGCGGATTAGGTCGCCGGAGTAGACCGGGGAGTTCTGGCGCAGCCGGTCCCAGAGCCGGCGGTCGATAAAGCGCCGCTGGGCCGCCTTGCGCTTGAAGGAGATCAGGGCGATGGGCTGTTCGTTAAGCTTGGTCAGGCCGCGGTTCAGATCAACGTAGAAGAAGTAGAGACACCAGAGGATTCCCAGGAGGCAAACCGGAAACAGGATCAGCCCCGGCGTAAACCACCCCTCCCGGGAGGGGGGAACCCCCGCCCCCGCCCCGGCGGCGGGGCCCTTAGCCGATTTGGTACTTTCGCTCATCCGCGTTGACATCCACCTTCTCCAGGTCCGGCGGCTTAATCCCCAGGGCCTTCCGAACCTCCGCCAGCGTGCGGGGGGCGGGCTGCCCGGCCCCCGGCGTCGCGGCCCTCATGTTCACCACCGCGAAGAGCCGCACGGGCTTTTCCTTGCCCTTAACCCGGGCCGAAGGCATCTCCTCGGTAAGGAGGTAGCGCCCCACCAGCCGCCAGGTATTTTCGGTGATCAGAATATCCGTGCCCAGGGGCTTGTTCAGGGCCTCCACCCGGCTCGCCAGGTTCACCGGGTCGCCGATAACCGTGTACTCCATCCGCTCGATGGAACCAAGCTGCCCCGCCGTTACTATCCCGGAGTTGATCCCGCAGCCAATACGGATAGACGGGTTCCCCGGGTCCATCGCCGCCCGGCGGCGGTTCATATCCAGCAGGGCCGCCCGCATCATCAGCGCCGCCCGGACCGCGTTCAGGGCGTCGTGGGCCGGGCTGCCGGAGGTGTAGGCCGTGCCCCAGTGGGCCATCACGGAGTCGCCGATAAACTTATCCACCACCCCCTGGGTTTTTTCCACGCACTCGATCATCCGGGTAAAGTAGGCGTTCAGCCACTGGATAATCCGGTCCGGCGCGCCGTCGCCGAAGGTCAGGGTAAACTGCTCGCAGAGGGCGGTAAAGTTACGGATATCCGAGAAGAACACCGTGGCGTTCTTGGCCTCCCCCCCGGGGCGGATCTCGCCCCGCATGGCCCGGACGGCGATCTCCCGGTTGGTAAAACGGCCAAAGATACCCAGGGCCCCGGACATCTTGACGAAACTCGAGGTCAGGGCCCCCACCTCGTCCCGGGTCCGGGGCTTCAGGGTCTGCTCGAACTGGCCGGCCTCGATACCCCGGGCCGCCGCGGCCAGGCTCTTGACCGGCTGGGAGACGCTCTTGGAGAACACCCAGATAAGCATCACCGCCGCGAAGAACACCGCCCCCGACAGGTAGAGGATATTCCTGATGGTCCGGTTGACCCCCTCGAAGACCAGGTTGTACTCCATGTTGGTGATCACCGCCAGCCCGCCGACGCTGAGCTTTTGGAACGCGCCGAAGTACCGCGCCCCGTCGTCGCCGGTGTACAGGGTTTGGCGGTTATCATCCGCGGAGGCCGTCATCTCCCGCACCAGGGGATGGTTGGCCATATTCACCCCCGCCCGGGCCAGCTCGTAATCGGGGTGGACCAGGAGGTCCCCCTGGTCGTTGATCATAAACGAGGGGTTCGTGCCCTGGCCGAAGTTGTCCGTGAGGGAGTCGACGGTAAAGAACACCACCGCCGGTTCCGCGCCGCTCCCCGGCTCCCGGGGGCAGAACATGGCCAGCGCGGGCGCGGAAAAGACCGGCGCGGCGTTGAGGACCAGGGTCTCCCCCGCCCGGCACCGTTCCAGCGCCTCCCCCTGGGCGTTCAGGAACCGCCGGGGCAGGGCCGGGTCCAGGCCGTTCTCCTGGAAGTAGGGGGCGTTGAGGAACTCCTCGCCCCCGGCCAGGAGGATCGCGGCGATATCCTGGTGGCGGTTAAAGAAGAAGGAGATGTCCCGCCCCGCGAGGGAGGCGGCGTTTCCCCCCCCGGGGGAGGCGGGAACCGCCGGGGCCGGGGAAACCCCGGGAGCCGCCGGAACCGTTGTGGGGACGCTCCCGCCCCCGGCGGGGGCCGGCGGGGAAGCCGGCGGCGGCGGGGAGGGCGGGTTCAGCGCGTCCAGAATATCCAGCAGCGCCAGGGAGGCGGAGCGGATGGAGCTAAGCCGGGTTTCCGCCTCCGACGCGGAGCGCCGGTTCGCGCTAAAGTTATTTTCCTCCGCGGTAACCCGCACATCCGCGCTGACAAAGTAGGCCACCAGGAAGGTGATGGAACCGATGGAAGCCAACAAGAGGATGGTGATGATCGAGACCAGCTTGACCGCCAGGGGGAAACGGATTTTTACGTCCCCCTGTTCCTTTTTCGCCGCCATGATACTCCTTAGGTTTTTATTCCCCGCGTCTTTTTAGTATCGGCACATCCCGGTGGAAACCGGCGGAATCCCGGGAAGATCAGGGGATAACCGCGATCTGGATCACCGACCAGGGACCCTTCCCGTGGCGGTTCTGCCAGCGGGCGGCCAGGGCCAGCCGTTTACCCCGGTCGGCCTCGGCGAAGACCAGGACCCGGGGGGTCTTGGTAAAATGGTCGCCCTTGGGAAGCTCCTCCGGGTCCCCGGGGACAGCCTCGCCGGGCTCCAGGAGCCTCATGCCGAAGACCGCGCCGTCGTAGCCGTAGGGGATAGCCTTTTCCCCGGTCTCGTGGACCCAAAAGTCCAGGCGGAGCTGCATCGCCTCCTTGGGCTCGGTCCTGAACCCCACGGTTTTGTCCGGCGCCGTGAGGGTAGTGCGCTCATGGTCGGGCACATGGACCCCCGCGGCGGCCCGGCCGCTGTCGCTGACAGCCCGGTTGTAGCGGATTTCGCTGTTAACCTCCTCCTGGCAGAGCCGGCGGAGGGCCTCCTTGGCGTCGTTTTTGGCCCGCCGGTCCGCGGGGCTGGGGTTACCGTCCTCGATAACCTTGAGGGCCTCCTCGTAGACCGTAAAGGCCGCGGCAATCTCCGCGACCCGGGCCGCCGTAAGCCCCCAGGCGGCCTGGTTGGCCGCGATCGCGTCCTTGAACCCCCGGGCCCAGGCCAAAAATTCCCGGTCCCCGTAAGGCATATAGTACCCGTGTTTGTTTACCGCCATATCGTCCTCCGTACTCGTTTTTGTTACGCCGCCGCTCTCTATAGAGCGGGAACGGCTCCCTATATATAGGCGGCGGCTCCCTATACAACGGGAGCGGCTCTCTATATATAGGCAGCGGCTCTCTATATATAGGCAGTAGCTCCCTATATATAGGCGACGGCTCCCCATACAACGGGAGCGGCTCCCCGGCCGCCGCCGGCCGGCCGCGGGGAGGCGGGCGCCATGGATGGCGCTGTTACCAAGCCGTCCGCGAAGCGGACGTTACCAACCATTCGGCGGCGGGTAGGCGGTGCCGTCTATCGTACCGCTCATTGCCCTGAGGACCTGGAACTGGGAGGAGGGCAAATTGTCGCGTACACTGCCCGTCGAGGCGGGGGTGTCGAGGGTGAAGGTCCCATTGACAAGCACCCCGCCGCCGCCGCCGCTGTTGCCGGTGTTCCTGGTGATAGTCCCGCCGTTCATGATGAAGGTTCCCGTGGTCTGCACCCCGCCGCCGGCGGTAGAGGTGTTGCCGGTGATACTCCCGCCGCTCATGGTGAAGGTTCCTCCCGGGTTCGCGATATCCACCCCGCCGCCAGCGAGGGCGGCGGTGTTGCCGGCGATACTCCCGCCGCTCATGGTGAAGGTTCCATCCACGATATACACCCCGCCGCCAGAGTTGGCGGTGTTGTTGGTAATGGTCCCGCCGCTCATGGTGAAGGTTCCCCCGCTCATGATACGCACCCCGCCGCCGTCGCCAGTGCTCCGGTTCTCCTTGATGGAGCCGTTTTGCAGGGTAAAGGAGCCGCCGGTAAGCCGCACCACCGGCGTACTGTTGGAGCCGGACCACGTTCCCCACAGCGTGGGGCCGTTCAGGGTAACGTCCACGCCGGCGCCGGAGAGTTCGAGGAGGGGGCCGCCGGCTGACCCCAGGGAGATGGTCCCGGTTCCGGTGATGGTGAGGGTACGATTGGCGGCGACGGGGGGGTTGTTGCCGGGGGTTCCGCTGGGGTCTACGGCAAAACTGTTCGCGCCGATGTCGATGACGTAATTGCCGGGGGGGGTGGTGGTGGCGTTGACGGCGTTGATGGCCGCCGCCCAGCTTGCGGCGCTGCCGACGGTGCCGCCGGGAGGCTTCCACCGGGCGTGGAGGGTGATGTCTGCCTCCGGCCGGTAGGGAAAGCTGACGGGGGAGCCGCCGCCGGCCGCGGTGTACCAGTCCGCGAGGGTAAAGCCGCTGGAAGGAGGGTTCGGGCCAGCGCTGGGATCGGGCCTGCTCACGGGTGTTTCCCCGTAGTAGTAGATAACGGACGACGGCGGGCTGGCGCCGCTCCAGCCGGGGTCAAAGGTAACGGTGTAGGGGCCCCGGACGGTAACCACCGCCTGGGCGCTCTTGCGGGGGTCCCAGGTGGAGACGGCCCGCACGGTGAGCCGGGTCGCCTCGAGTTCGCCGGCGCCCACGGTGAGGAGGCCCTCGGCGCTGATGCTGGTGCCGCCGGCGTCGTTCCCGCCGGTAACGCTCCAGGTAACGGTGGTGGTGGCGTCGTAGAAGGCCGTTACCGCGGCGGTGAATTGCCGGGACCTCCCCTGGGAAACCCCCGCCTGGGCGGGGCTTACGCTGATGGCCCGGACCTTGGACAGGTTCTCCCTGACGTAGGGTTCCAGGGGCCGGTTGAAGTCGTCGCAGCCGGCCGCCAGGAGGATAAGCGCCGCGGCGATCGCGTACGCCGGGGCGGCTTTTTCTATAACAGTGCCCATGTGCTCTCCCTGTTTGGGGGCGCTGATGGACATGACGTTCATCAACGCCGCCCTTAAAGT
>JAIRPD010000134.1 GCA_031257195.1 Treponema sp.
CCCCCCCCCCCGCCCCCTCCCCCAACCCGGCCCCCCGGGGGGGGCTTAACCACGGTGGTGTGGGGATTCGACCCGCGGGAACCCACGCTATCTCAACGGTTTTCGAAACCGTCTCCTTCAACCCCTCGGACACCGCTCCATAAAAACGGCCCTTCCCGGGCCGCCCCTTAAGTACGGCCCAGTATACCCCCTAAAGGGATTTGTGTAAATGGGCCGCCGCCCAACCGCCGTTCAGGCGCGGCCGGGCCTAACCCACCGCCTTTTTCAAGTCCTCGGTTTTGTTGGGTTTTTCCCAGGGGAATTCCCCCCGGCCAAAATGACCGTAGGACGCAGTCTTCTGGTAGATGGGCCGGCGAAGGTCCAGGGTCTTGATAATTCCCGCGGGGGACAGGTCAAAAACCTTTTTTACCGCGTCCTCAATCCGCTGCTCCTCCACGGCGGCGGTTCCAAAGGTGTCCACCATCACCGAGACAGGAAACGGAACACCAATGGCGTAGGCCAATTCCACCTCGCAGCGCTCCGCCAGTTTGGCGGCCACCACATTTTTCGCCACGTAGCGGGCGGCGTAAGCGGCGGAGCGGTCCACCTTGGTGGGGTCCTTGCCGGAAAACGCCCCGCCCCCATGCCGGCCCATGCCGCCGTAGGTATCCACGATGATCTTCCGCCCCGTAAGGCCCGTGTCCCCAAAGGGACCACCCACCACAAAGCGGCCCGTGGGGTTGATGTAGTAGTTGGTTTTTTTGTCCAGCAGCCCCGTGGGTTCCAGCACCGGCTTAACGATGCTCTCGATCACCCCCTCCTCAATCTCCTTGTAGGAAACATCGGGGTCGTGCTGATGGGACACCACCACCGCGTCAATCCTCACCGGCTTGCGGCCGTCATACTCCACCGTAACCTGGCTTTTCGCGTCGGGCCGCAGCCACTTGATCGTCTTGTTCTTGCGGACCTTGGCAGCCTGGATAAGAATCTTGTGGGCCAGGGTAATAGGCAGGGGCATCAGCTCCTTGGTCTCGTTGCAGGCAAAGCCAAACATCATACCCTGGTCCCCGGCCCCCTGCTGGCCCCGGTACTTCTTGAGCCCCGAGCCGGAAACCCCCTGGCTGATGTCCGGGGACTGGCTGTGGATCATATCCAGCACCGCCATGGAATGGCAATCCAGGCCGTAGTCGGGATGGGTATAGCCGATCTCCTCCGTAACCCTCCGCACCACGTCCTGAAAGTCCACAAAGGTCTTGGTGGTGATTTCCCCGCCCACCAAAACCAGGGAGGTGGAGGCAAAAGTCTCGCAGGCCACCCGGCTTTCCGGGTCGTCCTTCAGGCAGGAATCCAGGATAGCGTCCGAAATCTGATCGCAGAGCTTATCGGGGTGTCCCTCTCCCACCGATTCCGAGGTGAAAAAAAAGCGCCGGTCTTTCATGTTAACTCCTTCATTTGTTTGTCCGGGCGGCAACCGGGTTCCCGAACAGGTCTTGTTTCCAATATAATCAATCATGCGGGATCGCCGCGAAAAAGGCAACACCACCGGGGCGGCGATCAAAACCACGCGGACAGGGCGGATTATGAAACAGTTGATGTGTGTTACGGTTTTGTTTCTCTGCGGCTGGATGGGCTTTGCCCAACAGGCCCCCATTCCTTTCAGGGTAACCTCCTACCTCATCAGTACCGGCGGCGGCAGAAAACAAACCGCCTCCCAGTACGAACGGGCGGAGCTGTATATCCACGACGAGACCCAGAGCTGGGAAATCGTCCTGTACCGGAAAGACGCCGCGGACCCCGAACGGGTAACGCTGGAAAAGCTGGCCGACTTTGGAAAGACCGCCGCCTTTCGAACCATCACCATCCAGGAAAGGGCGGGCAAATCCGGGGGCGGCCTTTTCGCCTATATGCCGCCCTTTGAGGAGGTAAAAGCCCCCAACGGCGGGCGGACCCTCCGCCTGCAGGTGGACCTCTGCGACACCCGGACCGAGGCGGTTCGCCGCAGGATCATCCTGGAATACTAGCCTCCCGCCGCCGCCTTCGCGGGGGCTTTTGTTTCACGTGAAACAGGGGACCGCCCCCGGCCCGGCCCGGCCCCCCGGGCCCTTTGGGGGGAACCGCCCCCGGGGGCCCCCGATTCACCACTATTTCTGAGTCTCCGCCCATTGATTCTGAACCGCTGATCATTAATTGTCAGCGGCTGGTATTAAATTGGCGGCCCCCGGAATTAATGGGCGGCGGCGGAAAACTAATTGCCGGGGACTCAGAAATAAGGGGCGGAGGCCGGGAAATAATAGGCGGGGGCTCAGAAATAGTGGTGAGCCGCCGACAATTAATTATGAGCCGCTGGTATTAAATCTTGAACGGCTTATAAGGGGTTGTATATGGCTGAACAAAGAATGGTGGTCCCCAATTCGGACGAGGGGTTTGATCAGCGGTTCGCGCTGATCCAGCAGGTGGTTTCCCAGAAGACCGCGGGGGGAAACAACGCCGAGTGGAAACATATACCGGCGGAGAAGGTCGCGGAGCTGACCGGGCTGTTTACGGCCTGGCGGACCGCCTTCGCGAAGATGGCGGGGCCCCACACCTCGGTGGACACCACCGAAAAGAACGATGTCCGGGCCGCCGCCGAGCCGGTGCTGCGGAAGTTTATCCAGCGGTATCTCTACGACGCCGACGACGTGGTAACCAACGTGGACCTGGAAAGCATGGAATTGCCCATCCGGGATCGCACGTATACCCGGCACGGCCGCCCGGAGGAACACGTGGAACTGGAAACCCACCCCCACGAGGCCGCGGAGATCCGGGTGGATTACCGCTGCGTGGAGACCGGAAGCAAGGCGAGGCCCCAGATAAGTTACAATGGGCTGGTGCTGTACTGGAAGGTGCTGGAGGAGGGCGAGGCCGAGCCGACGCCGGAGCAGCTGCAGACGAGCCGGCTGGTTACCCGGTCGCCCCACATTGAGTCCTTTGACAACAGCCTGAGGGGCCGGCGGGTGGTATTTTCGGCGGCCTGGGAAAACGGTACCGGCGTGGAGGGCGCGCGCTGTCCCTGCGTTGCCACGGTTGTTCCCTAGGGCGCCGCCGCCGGTCGGCCCGGCGTCCCGGTGCGGCGCCCGGGGGGGGCGGAACAGGCCGGACCCGGGGGCCGCCCTTCCCGGGGCGGGGCCCCGGACGGCGGAGGGGCGGAACAGGCCGGGTCCCCCGGATGAACCTCGCGGGGTTTGTCCGGGGGCTTTTTTTTCCCCGGTCCCCCCGCCGCTTCCCCGCGGGCCCTTGACAGGGGGGAAGGGGGGAAGGTATACCTCAAGGAAAGCGGGGATTTCTCCCGGAAGTGCTGTTCAGTGTCCTTCGGCGCTGAACAGATCCAGACTATCGTTTATGAAGGAGCGGAATATGAAAAAGCTGATCGCGCTGGGTATACTCTGCGCCGCGGCGGTGCTGCCGGTTTTCGCGCAGGGGCTGTACCTTGATGTGGGGGGGAGCATTGGCAAGGGCTGGACGAAGAGCGGGGGAGAAGATTGTGTGGAGGCCCTTGAGGACGCCGGGTACAATACCAGCGAAATGGCCATTGAGATGGGGTTCAAGGCCGGGTACGGGCCCTTTGGCAGGGTACCGCTGTACCTGGTGGGAGAACTGGCGGTGATGGCCCACCGGATTTGGGACGATGACTATTATATTCAGTTCAACTCGTACCTGATTGGTCCCGGCGTGATTTTTTATCCTCTCCCCCTGGTTCAACTGGGGGTTTCCCTGGGCTATTCGCTGGTCGCGAACGTAACGGATTATCCGGGCCTTAAGGCGCTTAACAGCAAAGAGGGATACGCCTGGAACGCTTTCGCGGCGATTGACCTGGGGAAGAAAAACCATGGGTGCCTGATTGGGATAAAGTACTTTTACGCGGAAAACACCCTCAAGGTAACCAGGGCGGTGGAGAAATCGTCGATGGTTGGTATCTTTGTAAAGTACACGTATCGGAAGAAAGCGCCCCCGCTGTTTTAGGGCGCGGCCCGGGGGTTCCGGCGGCCCGGACCGTTTTAAGCGCCTTGGGTCTTTAACCGCCGGCGTTACTCACCGTAAACCAGGGCGGCCTCTTTGCCGTCCGCCCCGGTGGTGTACAGTTCCAGCCTGCCGCGGACAAGCTGCCAGCGGTTTACCTTTTCCAGATACCGGAAATAGTCGAATTCCCCCAGGACGCCGGGGTTGGTTAGCAGGGCCATCCTGGTGCTGACGATGGGCTGAACAATGGTGAAGCCGCCGCCGGTTTCCGCCTGGTATGGCGCGTTATAGCGGTTGGGGGCGGCGGTTCCGCTTAAATGGCCGGCGCTGAGGGTGAGGGTAAAGAATTTCCCGAAGCCGCCGGCGCTGAGTTTGTCCCGGTCCACCACGGTGGTTTTGCCGGCGGCGCGAATTTCCACCAGCCGCCATTCCTTGTTGAGGATGGGGCTTATCTTCAGGTCGACGGCGCCGCCGGATTGGCCGGGGCCGAGGCTGGACGCGGTTTCCGGCGGATCCTTTGGCTGGCTGCCGGCGCAGCCCGCGGCGGCGGCCAGGGCAAGGACGCAGAGCAGCCGGACGCCCAGGGTCCGGGTTCCCGCCAGAAAAGGCCGGCATTGTTCGCGTACACGGGTAGTCATAGGTTTCTCCTTGAGCGATTATACCGCGTAGGTATGATCGAGTTTTTTTAGGTCGGTGAATGTGTCTATTTCGATGATGTCATCAAAAGAACATTCCCGTACTTCTATACTGTAGTCTTTGATAAAATACTCCAGGGCTACCTGGTCCCAGTACCGTTCCTTGCCGCCGGGCATTTCGTAGACCGCCTTGATGTGTTCCGCCATTTTGGCGCCGTCGTTTTCGTTCCAGTAGGAAACGCCAAACATGTGGTGGCAGTTTTTGCCCCCCACCTTAAGCTTGGAGATGTAACCGTTCCGGGTTTCGAAGCACCAGTCGTCGGTGATTTCCGCGGGAACCCCCAGGTAGTTGCTGGCGTACTGGTATTTGGCGATAAGCCCGGGACTGCTCAGGTACAGGTCCGATTCCAGTACATAGGCGTTCTTCAGCATATACCGCACGCACATCGCGGAGGAGATGTTGTTGGACTCGTTGTAAAAGGGGTTTTCCAGGAATTTGATTCCCGGGTACTTGTAGAGGAGCTGATCGAATTGTTCCCCCAAATAGCCCCGGACAACGATGATCTCTTCTATGTCCGCGGCGATAACCGCGTCCAGCAGGGTGTCTATGATCCGCTTTCCCCGGACCCGGACCAGGGGCTTGGGGGTGTTCAGGGTAATGGGTACCAGCCGGGAACCAAATCCCGCGGCGATAAACACCGCCCTTTTGACCCGGTAGGGTTCCAGGGCCTCAATTCCCCGGGAGGTGATGCGGTTGTTTTCTGTATATCCCGCCTCGTCCAGGACCGTGAGGGTTTTGTTTACCGTTCCCACCGAAAGGCCCGCCTGTTTCGCCAGGGCCCGCTGGGTGATTCCCCCCTCTTTCTCCGCGGTTTTAGGCCCCGCGCCCCTGGGGGCGTCGCCGCCGGCTCGTGTTGAGCGGTGAAAATACTCAAGCAAGCTAAGGACCTCAAACTGGGGTCTTGAAAGTGTCATTCGGCGCTGAACCTCTTTACCATGTATATTAGCAATTTCACGATTAAATTACACCCCAGGATCAAAATGGAAACAAAGGCCGCCCCCTCCAGGAAAAGCTGGGCTTCGAACTGGGTGATCATCAAGGAGACGGGCTTGTTCCACACCGTGCTGAGGAAGGATACGGCGGAAATGGTCATCATGGAATTGACAAAGAAATAGGACGCCATTTCCAGGATGGTCAGCCGGGTTTGGGGGATCAGCACATCCCGGATAATAAAGAGACGCCGAACCCCCAGGGTAAGGCCCACGTCTTCCAGGTGGGGGTTAAGCTTACCCAGGGAATTGTAGGCCATAAGGTAGGGGGAGGCCATAAAGTGAATGATGTTCACCAACACTAACATCGCCAGGGTATCGTACAAAAACGAGGTTTTAAAAAACAACACATAGGAAATCCCCAGCACCAGCCCCGGAACCGCCAGGGAAGTGATTGAGATAAGGTGAAGAACCTTGGAAGATTTACCCCCGGTCCGGGCGGTAAAACAGGCGAGGGTATAAGCCAGCGCCGAGCCCAGCAGGGAGACCGCCAGGGCGATTAGTACCGAGTTGACCAGATACCGCCCCGCCCCCAGCCGCATGGTTCGGGTTATGTTGGCCAGGGAAAAGGACATATCCGTGGGATACCGGCTGATAAAGCTGAGCACGGCAAAGACCGCCAGGGGCAGCGCGATAATTACGCAGACGGCGGTACAGTAAACCGCGGCCGCCCAGTCCCGAAGACGGTTTTCGCCCACCGCCCTTGCCTGGACGGTAAAACTATGGCTGCCCCGGTCCTTGTTCAGTACATCAAAAAGAAAGGCCGCCAGGGCGGGAATAAGGAGAAAGGAACCGATCACGCTGCCCCGGCTAAAGTTGAGCAGCCCGATCACCTCCTGGTACATCAATACCGGGAGGGTGGTGTACCGGCCCCCAACCATCAGGGGCACCCCATAATCGGTAAAGATCAGGGTAAAGACGGCGAATACCACGGAGATCAGGGGCTTGCGCAGGTAGGGAAAGGTTATGGCCGCGAACTGCCTGCTTTTGGGAATTCCCAGGACCGTGGCGGCCTCGTAGGGGGAACCATCCTCATAGGTCAGAATATCCGCCAGCATAAGGAAAGCCACGGGAAAGGCGTACAGCACCGAGCCGGCCGCGATACCCCAAAAACCGTAGATCGCCTGGGGAAGCTTACAAAGCCTGGTCAGGATTCCGTTGGAACCCAGCAGAAGGACCAGCCCCATGCCATGAGAAATTGAGGGGATCAGCATGGGAACCGTACCCAGGACGGCAAAGATAGTACGGAACCGCATTCTGGACCGGACCACCGCGAGGGCAAAAAACCAGGCGCAGAAAATTGAGATAACCGTCCCCGTCCCCGCCGCTATAACCGAGTGGCGCAGGGCCGCCCGGAACTGGGGGGAAGAAACCACATCGCCAATACCGGTCTCCGCCATACTCAGGAGCATTCCCCCCAGGGGACAGATCAGGGAGACCGCGAGAAAAATCCCCAGGAAAAGCTTAACCGGACCGCTCAAGGCGTTTTACCCCCCGCGCCCCGTCCCGGAAGGCCGGTTTCCGCGGCGTTGATATATTTAGCCAGGGAGTCGATTTTGCGCCTTAGGTTGGCGATCACAAAATCCCGGACAAAGTCATTGGCGGGGTTTTGGATGATATTTTCCGGCGCGTCGATCTGGTGGATTATCCCGCAATCCATCACCATGATCCGGTCCGAAAGACTAAAGGCCTCCTCCTGGTCGTGGGTAATATAGATCATCGTGGAACGGAACTTTTTTTGGATTTCCTTAAGCTCGTCCCGCAGGAGAAGCCGGGTGGCGGCGTCCAGGGCGGACATGGGCTCGTCAAAAAGGATAATCTCCGGGTTCATCGCCAGAGTCCGGGCAATAGCCACCCGCTGCTGCTGACCCCCGGAAAGTTTGTAAGGCTTTTTACGGATATGCTCCGTAAGCCCCACCTGGCTGATAACGCTTTCCGCCCTGGAGCGGGCCTGGCCCCTCAGTTCCCGGTTAAACCGCAGGGCGTATTCCACGTTGCCCAGGACGGTCATGTTCTGGAACAGGGCGTAGTTCTGGAAAACAATCCCCATCCCCCGTTTGGAGGCGGGAAGGCCCGTAATGTCCTGGCCGTCCTTGAGGATAACCCCGGCGCTGGGGGCCAAAAGCCCCATAAGCACCCGGAGGATGGTGGTTTTACCGCAGCCCGAAGGCCCCAGGATCGAGAGAAATTCCCCGTCCCGGACGGAAAAGCTGATACCCCGCAGTACCTCCTGTTTGTTAAAAACCTGCACCAGGTCCCTTACTTCCAGCTTGGCGGCCATATCCACTCCTTATGGTTAGTATACCACGGGATTGTTAGTTATTGATAGACGGCATTATTTCGCCGCGGATAACGGCACGGATGGGCCGCGGGGACACCCGCCGCGGACGGCGGCGTTAGTATAGCTTTAGACGGGGCTTGCGCGATTTTCCCGTAACCGCTACACTATCCCCATGTTCCGGGGCAGACTTGACCGCGAGACAACCCGCACCCACACCCCACGCTGGAGTTTGCCGCGGGCAAACTCCAAGCTAAAAATCGCGGAGCGATTTTTAGCAACCCACGGCTCACGGCTCACGGCTCACGGCTCACGGCTCACGGCTCACGGCTCACGGCTCACGGCTCACGGCTCACGGCTCA
>JAIRPD010000041.1 GCA_031257195.1 Treponema sp.
AACCTAAACGGGTTTCAATGCGCCGCCTTTTTTACGCGACAGTCAACTCCGGTTCCGCTTTAATAGCGCGGGGTTCCTTGAGCAGCGTACTACTGTGCGAATGTTGCGTTACAATTTCCAGCGTGTATTTCCCGGCGCTTAAGGAGGGCGCAAGCGCGACCACTTCGACAGGGCGGTTAACCGCAAGGTTTTCGGCTACTTTGGTCCGCGCCCCGTCCGCCGCGCTCACAAACCACACGCCGCAGGCGGCGTCCGTTCCCTCGACCTTGATTTTATGCCCTGTGATATGAACCATTCCTCCGGGGGTAACAGCGCTGTTGAGCGCCCCGCTGTGCGCGTCCGCCACCTCGTCTATAAACGCCCCGTCTCCCGCCGGCCCTTCGTTTTCCACCTGTATCTGCGAGAGCAGGGTTTTAAGACGGGAAAGTTCGCGGAAGGACACGGCGATTTTGTCCGCGCCGATAACATCCCGCTCGCTGTTGTACGTCCCGCCGATGCGGGTGTGGAGCGAAAAATATCCGCCCACCTGTACGGAAAAGCCGTCCAGCAGTTGGTAGACCATCTCGTTGATAAAGACATGGGTATGCTCTACCAGGTCTTCGTACTGCCCGGTAAATCCGCCCCGGTTCTTGGCGGACGCGCATACGTCCTCGATAGAGAGCGGCGCTTCCGCCTTGCTGCGGGCGACATACGCGCCTTCGCCTTTGCCCAGATAGTTGGGGTAGAGCTTCGCCTCGATTTTGTGCAGGACTTCGGTAACTTCATTCATTACTGCCATTTTGGTCTCCTTTTGGTTTGTCATAGCGGGGTTCACACCCGTAAGCGGTGTATGTTTTGAGGGAGCGGGGTTCGGGGCCCGTCCGTCTCGCGGGATTGCATAGAGGCTGATAAAAAAGGGGAAATAGCGCTGTTAGGGGGTTGACAAAGTGAAAAGCGGCCCCATAATTGCCTGTCGCCTGTCGCCTGTCGCCTGTCGCCTGTCGCCTGTCGCCTGTCGCCTGTCGCCTGTCGCCTGTCGCCTGTCGCCTGTCGCCTGTTGGGGCAATTCGCTTCGCGAATTGCCTCGGAGTTTGCCGCGGGCAAACTCCACGCGGGCGCTTGCTGGTGGAGTTTCGGGCTTGCCCGAAACTCCGAGGCAATCCGCCGTAGGCGGATTGCCCTGCCTGTTGGGAGAGGTCCGCTCCAACGCCGGGGCCCTATTCATAGCAACGTCATTGTAGCCGATAGCGGGATAATATGTCAAGGGCTGAAAACGGCGGTATACCGCTCGCCGCGCAGGCCTAACCCGCGCCGCCCTGGTTCCGCAGCTTTTCCAGCTCGTCCCGGATGGCGGCGGCCTTCTCGAATTCCAGGAGCTTGGCGTACTCCAGCATCTCCGCCTCCAGGGCTTTCACCAGCTGTTTCCGCTGGGCGGGGATGAGGGTGTTGTAGGATTTCTTCAGGGCCTCTATGGAAAGGCCCACCGCCCCGGCGGCCTCCTCGGCCCGGCGTTCCAGGATGCTGGCCACCTCTTTCTTGATCGTGGCGGGGGTGATGCCCCACTCCCGGTTGTAGGCGATCTGAATCTCCCGGCGGCGGCGGGTTTCCGCGATGGCCGCCTCCATGGCGTCGCTCATCCGGTCGGCGTACATGATCACCTTTCCCGCGGCGTTCCGGGCCGCCCGCCCGATGATCTGCACCAGGCTGGTCAGGGACCGGAGGAAGCCTATCTTGTCCGCGTCCAGGATGGCGATAAAGGACACCTCCGGCAGGTCTATTCCCTCCCGCAGCAGGTTGATCCCCACCAGCACGTCAAACTCCCCGGCCCGCAGGGCGGTGAGGATCTCCACCCGCTCGATGGTTTCCACCTCGCTGTGGATGTACCGTACCTTGAGGCCCAGGCCGGACAGGTAGTCGGTGAGGTCCTCCGCCATTTTTTTGGTCAGGGTGAGGATCAGGGACCGCTCCCCGGCTTTGATCCGTTTCTGGACTTCGGCGTAGATGTCCTCCATCTGGCCCTCGCTGGGGCGGACTTCTATTTCCGGGTCCGGGAGGCCCGTGGGGCGGATAAGCTGCTGTACCACCCGGACGGATTTGTCCGTTTCCGTTTTGCCGGGGGTGGCGGAGACGAAAACCACGGGACCCAGCCGGGCCTCGAACTCGTCGTACCGCAGGGGGCGGTTGTCCAGGGCGCAGGGCAGGCGGAAACCGTAGTCCACCAGGTTCTCTTTGCGGCTGCGGTCCCCGGCGTACATGGCCCCTACCTGGGACAGGGTAACGTGGCTTTCGTCGATAAAGGTGAGGTGGCCCGGTGCGCCGCCGGGGGTTTTGGGGAGGTAGTCGATGAGGGTGTCCGGGGGGTCCCCGGGTTTCCGTCCCGCCAGGGGGGCGGAGTAGTTCTCGATGCCGGTGCAGTACCCCATCTCGTTCAGCATCTCCAGGTCGTACTCTACCCTGGTTTTAAGCCGTTCCGCCTCCATGGTTTTTCCCGCGCCGGTGAGGTACGCGTACCGTTCCGCCAGCTCTTCTTTTATGGACGAGAGGGCGGAGCGGACCATGTCTTCGGGCATGACGAACTGTTTGGCGGGGTAGATGACCGCCCGGTCCAGGTCTTCCAGGAAGGCCCCGGAGACGGGGTCGAACCGGCGGATCCGCTCCACCCTGTCCCAGTCCAGGTCTACCCGGTAGGCTTCCTCCAGGTAGGCGGGGTAGATTTCCAGGGTGTCCCCCCGGCGGCGGAAGCGGCCTCGTTCCAGGACGGCGTCGTTCCGCTCGTACTGGAGTTCCACAAAGCGGCGGAGCAGCGCTTCCGGGTCTACCCGTTCCCCCACGCCGAACTGGGCGGTCATCTTCCGGTATACCTCCGGGGTGGCCAGGCCGTAGATGCAGGACACGGTGGCCACGATGATCACGTCCTCCCGCTCCATGAGGCTTCTGGTGGCGGAAAGGCGCATCCGCTCGATTTCCTCGTTGATGGAGGCGTCCTTTTCGATGTACAGGTCCCGGCTGGCCACGTAGGCTTCGGGCTGGTAGTAATCGTAGTAAGAGACGAAGTACTCCACGGCGTTGTGGGGGAAGAAGCCCTTGAATTCCCGGAAGAGCTGGGCCGCCAGGGTTTTGTTGTGGCTGATGATCAGGGTGGGCCGCTGGACCGCCTCGATGATCTTGGCCATGGTGAAGGTCTTCCCCGAGCCGGTAACCCCCTGGAGGGTTTGGAAGCGGTCCCCGGCGCTGATTCCCCTGGCCAGGGTGGAAATTGCCTGCTCCTGATCCCCCGCGGGGCTAAAGGGCGAAACCACTTCAAAGGGGCGCATGATACGTCTCCGCCTCTACGATCCCCTGAACCGCGAACATCCGTTACTCTCCCGCTTTGATAGTAAGGCCCCAAAAGAATGTCCGCAAGCCCTCCGGCGGCCCCCCGGGGGATGGCCGCCCGGCCCGGCGTTATTTGTAATGGCCTTTACAGGAAATAATACGCAGGTTATGTTCTTCATCGGCTGAATAGACAAGGCGGTTCGCGTCATCTATACGGCGGCTGTAGGCTTTCAGGTATTTTAACGGCTCCGGTTTTCCTATGCCCTTCGTTAATCCGTTGCGCTGGATATCCTTGATAAGGTCATTTATCTTTTTGAGCGTCTTTCGGTCTTCGGTCTGCCATTCCATATAATCGTTCATGGCGATAGGAGAAAAACTAATATCATTCACTCGCCAGGGCCTCAAGCTCCGCCATGGTCTTGACGATACCCTTGCCTTCCTCAAGTTCCCTGATACTGTCCCGCAATTTCCCGGTAAAGGCCGCGTTATGCCGGGCCCTTTCCATCTCATCATATTCGTCTTTGGGCAGCACGACGATTTCCCGCTGGTGGAAGGCGTTTTTCAGCGCCTGGATAACATCGGCGTTAAGTTCGTCCGCGTTCAGGTGGTAGGTGGCGTACATACAGGTTCCTCTTATGGTAACTATACCCTCCTCCCCGCCCCCACCGCAAGCCCTCCCGCCGCGGCCCCCCGGGGGGCTACACCCGGTCTTTGCCCCCGCGGCAGCCGCCGGGGGAAGGGGGATCCCCGCGACCCGGCCGCCAGGGGGGAGACACGGTGAGGGTTTCCTGAATCGTTTCCAGGACCGCCTGTTTTATGTCGGTGATACCCCGCTGTAACAGGCGTTCAAAAGCTTCGTGGGGCTCCTCGGGGACGCTAAAAAGCTGGTGGGTCTCAATATCCAGGGTCTTGGCCAGGCGTTCCAGCATATCGGCGGTGGGAAAAGCCTTGCAGGTCTCGATCATGGCGATATAGTGGGTGGAAACGCCGGCCTGTTCCGCGAACTGCTCCTGGGTTATCCCCCGCTTCCGGCGGCTTTCTTTTAGGTTGGCCGCCAATATGTCCCTGATCGTGTCCCCGCGCTTCAACAAAAGTACCTTTTAAGTAATCCTAGCTTCTTTTTACCTATTGACTAATGACTGTACATAACATTATAATTGACCGCATATTGCATTTCCTGCGGCATCATGCCGCCAGGGGGGAGGCCGGGCTTTGGTACAACGGCGCCTCCCCGGGGGCTCGGCTGGGCGTAACGCAAGGGGGGCCGTTGGCCCGCTATCTTAAAACAGGGGCAGGGAAGCCCTACCCCGCCGTTCGCGCCGGGCGGAACCCGGAGGCGGAGGGCTAAGGAGAAAAACATTGAGAAGAATCATTTGTAAACAAACACCCCCGCGCGGGGGGAGCGCGCCGTCCCGGTCAGGCGGCGGCGGAGCGGGTCCGGCCAGGATGCCGGGCCTGGGGTATCACGCGGGGATCGTACCGGTTCCCGTTCATAGTGTATAAAGGAGTTTTACATGAAAAAGATGATAATGCTGGGCATAGTCCTGGCGGCGGTTTCCCTGCCGGTATTCGCGCAGGGACTGTATATTGACGCCGGCCTTGGCTTTGGCAAAGCGTGGACAAAAGTTGAGGGAAATAAACTGGACGACATCCCTGACATACACCAGTTCACCATGGACCTGAGCGCGAAAGCCGGCTGGGGACCCTTTGGCGACCTGCCGCTGTACGCCGTGCTGGAACTGGCCGGGACGGTCCAGATGCTTTGGCGACTGGACGACAGTTATTTCTACAACTCGTACATCGTCGGCCCCGGGGTGCTGTTTTACCCCATCCCCCTGGTCCAACTGGGATTGACCGCGGGGTATTCCTGGACCCGCAACAACACGGAAGTAGCAAACTATGATATGTACAACAGCGCCGCGGGATTCGCCTGGAACACCACGGCGGCGGTGGACCTGGGAGGCAAAAACCACGCGTTTTTGGCCGGCATAAAGTTCTCCATGGGCATCTACCCCGACGAAACCACGTCGATGCTGGGGGTATTCATCAAGTACGCCTTCAGGAAAAAAGCGCCCCCCCTGTTTAAATAACCACAGCCGCGGCGCGCGCAAGGCCCCCCCACCGGTGTGGGGGGGCTTCTTTTTGCCCCGGGAGAGGCTCCCTTCGGTGTGGGAGAAGCTCCCTTCGGTGCGGGAGGGTCTCCCTTCGGTGCGGGAGGTTCTCCCTTCGGTGCGGGAGGGTCTCCCATCGGTGTGGGAGAGGCTCCCTTCGGTGTGGGAGAGACCCCCATCGCGGTATGAGGGACACCGCCGCGCTGTGAATAGTCCCGAAGGAACCGCTGGGCCGTTCTAAACAGTCCTGAAGGGACCCCGGAGGGACCCTTGTATGGGGGTTGGGGGTTGGGGTAAGCTGGAACGGTGGCTTTTCAAACCGGGGGGGCGGCCAGCAAAGCCGCCCTCATACGAACCGCCTCGATCATCGCCCTCGCGGGCAACACCGTCCTGGCGCTCTCCAAAATCATCACCGGCCTCCTGGCCAACAGCCTCGCCGTCCTGGGAGACGGCATCGACTCCTCCATGGACGTACTCATCGCCATAATGACCCTCTTCGTAGCCACCGTCATCGCCAAACCCGCGGACAAAGACCACCCCTGGGGCCACGGCCGGGCGGAAACCATAGCCACCGCCCTCTTGTCGATGATCCTCTTTTTCGCCGGCGGCCAGCTCATCCTCAACGCCGCGGCCAGCCTCATCCAGGGAAAAAGCGGGGAAGCCCCCGGCCCCGCCGCGCTGGCGGTAACCTGCGTCTCCATAGGAGGAAAAGCCCTCCTCTCCTGGAGCCAGCACTACTTCGGCAGGAAAGCCGGCTCCGCCATGCTGCGGGCCAACGCCAAAAACATGCTCGGCGATGTCATCACCTCCCTGGGCGTCCTCGCCGGCCTGGGATTCTCGATCTTCCTCAACATCGGAGCCATCGACCTGGTAACGGCAATCCTCGTAGGAATCTGGGTAATCAAAAACGCCCTCCGAATCTTCCTGGAAGCCAACGCGGAACTCATGGACGGCGCGGTGGATGACGAACCCTACCGGCACCTCTTTGAGGCCGTCCGCTCCGTCCCCGGGGCGGGAAACCCCCACCGGACCCGGATGCGGCGCATCGCGGGGTTTTGGGACATAGACATCGACATAGAAGTGGAACCCACCCTCACCATAGCCCAGGCCCACGACATAGCCAACAAGGTAGAAACCGCCGTCAAAGCCCGGATAGACGGCATCTTCGACATCATGATCCACGTAGAGCCCGCGGGAAACGATCAGACCGAAGGCTACGGTCTGCGGGAAGATCAGGTTTACGGGCCCCCCCCGGCGGCGGAAGAATAAAAAAAACCTTGACAACCCGCCTCCGGGGTATATACTGGCTTCAACAAGATCACCCTGTAAGGAGTATGTATGGGAACGTATGTGATGGGCATAGACGTGGGAACCACCGGAACCAAGGCCATGGTTTTTGATGTAACGGGCGCCCTCATCGGCAAAGGCTACCGGGAGTACACCCTGAGCGAGCCCCGGCCGAACTGGGTAGAGATAGGCGCGGCCTTCCTGGAGCGAATCACCTTTGAGGCGGTGAAGGACGCGGTGGCCGATTCCGGGGTGGACCCCGGGGAAATAGCGGCCATCGGCTTTTCCGTGCAGCGTTCCACCTTTACCCTGGTGGACGAAAACCTCACGGCCATCGACGACAAATTCTACGTCTGGCTTGATTCCCGGGCGGAAAGCGTCATGGAGGAGCTGAACGCGAAGATTTCCCCCGAGCGGCGGAGCGAGATCACCGGCCTGCCGGGGGCGAACATCTACGCCATCGACAAACTGTACTGGATTATGAAGAACGAACCCCAGACCTACGCCAAAACCAGGTACCTGGCCACCGTGGAATGCTACATGCAGCGCGCCTTTGGGGCGGACACCTTTGCCGTGGAAATCTCCAACGGCACGGTAACGGGGCTCTTTGACGTGCGGACCCTGGACTGGAACAAGGAAGTGGCGGAAAAGCTGGGGTTTGACATGGCCAAGTTCCCGCCCCTGGTTAAGCCCGGGGAGGTGGTGGGAACCGTTACCGCCGAGGTGGCGCGGAAAACCGGCCTGGCCGCGGGGACAAAGATCGTGGCCGGTTCCGGGGACCAGCAGTGCGGCGCCATGGGGGCGGGGGTAATCCGGGACGGCGCCATGTCCCTGACCATCGGCACCTACGGCCAGCTTACCATAGGGCTTGCCAAGCCGGACTTCCCCGCCCTGTACGGGCTGATGATGCCCACCACCCCGGCGCTGGGGGTGTTCCAGATGGAGGGGGCCCAGGTATCCGGGGCGGTGTGTTACCGCTGGCTCCGGGACACCCTGTGCGCGGAGGAGATCGCCGAAGGGGAGGCCCGGGGGGTGGACCCGTACATCCTGATGACGGAAAAGTACATCCGTAAAAGCCCGCCGGGGAGCAACGGGGTGCTGTTTTACTCGGCCCTTTTTGGCAGCGGCTACCCCACCTGGGACACCAACGCCACCGGCATGTTCCTGGGCCTCCGCAGCACCCACACCAAGGCGGACATGGTCCGGGCCGTGATGGAAGGCGTAACCCTGGAAGCCCGGAACATCCTTGAGTCCGCCCTGGCCACCGGGGTCAAGGCGGAAAAGGTGATCACCGTTACCGGCGGGGCCTCCAAGAGCGCGGAGTGGTGCCAGATTATCGCCGACGTACTGAACCTGAAGGTCCGCACCCTCAACGTGCCCGACGCCACGGTGCTGGCCGCCGCCGGCCTGGCCGCCAT
Organism: Treponema sp.; assembly: GCA_031257195.1. Classification (GTDB taxonomy): domain Bacteria; phylum Spirochaetota; class Spirochaetia; order Treponematales; family Breznakiellaceae; genus JAIRPD01. The sequence continues at coordinate 8,111 of JAIRPD010000041.1, forward strand.
GGGGGCGGGGATATACCGGAGCCTGGACGAGATTGTGGAAAAGATGGTCCACTTCGGCGAGACCTACGACCCCATCCCAGCCAACGCGGCGGTGTACACCAGGAGCTTCGCCGTTTACAAAGCCGCCTACGAGGGCCTTAAGGGCGCCGGGGTGTTCGCCAAGCTGGCCGAACTGCGGGCGTAACGGCGCGCGCCCCTTCCCCGGGGAACCCCTCCCCGGAGGCGGGGGCCCGTTCCGCCCCCGGGGGAAGGCCCGGGAAACACCCCGCAAGTGATTCCCCGGTTGTAGTGAGTGACTCCCCGGTTTTTGCGAGCGATTCCCCGGTTGTAGTGAGCGGCTCCCCGGTTGTAGTGAGCGGCTCCCCGGTCGTAGTGAGCCGCTCCCCGGTCGTAGTGAGTGGCTCCCCGGTTGTAGTGAGCCGCTCCCCGGTTGTAGTGAGTGACTCCCCGGTTTTTGCGAGCGATTCCCCGGTTGTAGCGAGCGGCTCCCCGGTTGTAGTGAGTGATTCCCCGGTTGTAGTGAGCCACTCCCCGGTTTTTGCGAGTGATTCCCCGGTCGTAGTGAGCCACTCCCCGGTTGTAGTGAGTGGTTCCCCGGTTTTTGCGAGCCGCTCCCCGGTCGTAGTGAGTGATTCCCCGGTTGTAGCGAGCGGCTCCCCGGCCGCCGGGCGCGGCGGAGGTGGACGCGTTACGGACGCTTGCGGGGTTGTGAGCCGCCGGTAATCGCCGGGGGGCTTTGATCGGGCCGTCCCGGCCCTGGGGCGGGGGGGCAACGGCGGGCGCCGGGCGGGGGGGAGGCCGGCCGGACCCGGGGGAGACTTGATCCCGCTTCCCCGGAGGTTTTATACTAAGGCCATGGCTTCTTCCTTTAACCCCGCGCTGGCCGCGGATTTTGCCCGGTCTTATGGTTTTCACTATGACATTTGCGATCCGGTAACGCTGGTTCGGGATGTGCTGTTCGAAATGGAGCGGGGCCTTAAGGGCCAGTCTTCGCCTTTGCTGATGATCCCCTCCTACCTGCGGCCCGGGTCCCAGGTTCCCCTGGGTAAGACGGTGATTGCCCTGGACGCCGGGGGAACGAACCTCCGGGCCGCCCGGGTGCGCTTTAGGGAAGCGGGAAAACCCGAGGCGGAGGGGACCCGGAAGGCCCCCATGCCGGGAACCAAGGGAAGGGTGGGCGCCGCCGAATTCTTTGACCAAATCGCCGCTTTGGCGGGACCTCTGATCCAGGAAGCGGAGAAGGATATTGAGGGAATCGGTTTTTGCTTTTCCTATCCCATGAAAATGAAAGAAGACGGGGACGGCCTGCCTACGGGGTTCAGCAAGGAAGTGGACGCCCCCGAGGTGCTGGGCAGGTCCATGGGGCAGGGGCTGCGGGAGGCCCTGGCGCGCCGGGGGATCAAGGCCCCGGAGCGGATTGTCCTTTTAAACGATACGGTGGCCACCCTCCTTTCCGGGCTGGAAGAGATCCCCCCCGATGGGGGGCGGAACAAAGGGCCGGACCGGTACGGCGTGGGCGGGGGGGCCGTGGTGGGCTTTATCCTGGGAACGGGGTTTAATACCGCGTACCCGGAAAAGGATATTCCCAAAATCGGTTTCCATTCGGAGGAAGCGCCGCAGATCGTGGTCTGCGAGACGGGAAACAGCCTGCCCCGCTACCTGGGAACGCTGGATAAGGAATTCGACGCGGGCACAAAACACCCCGGCTGTTACCTGCTGGAAAAGGCCGCCGCCGGGGCCTATCTGGGGCCGCTGACCTTCCACATCCTTAAACAGGCCATCGCCGACGGGGTCCTGGTCTTTGGCCGCTCCGCGGAATTCGCCGCCTGGCCGGTTCTGGAAACCCGGACCCTCAACGAGTTCTCGCACGCCCCCCTGTCCCGGGAGGGTCCCATCGGGGAACTCTTTGCCGGGGACGAGCTGGACGCGATTCGGACCTTCGCCTACCTGACCAGTATTGTTACCCGCCGGGGGGCGCTGTTCTCCGCGGCGGTGATCGCCGCCGCGGTGGAACGGATGAAGGCGGGGCACGATCCCTTTGTCCCGGTCCGCATTGCCGTGGAGGGCACCACCTACATGATCTACCGGGGGATGCGGGAAGCCCTGGAATCGTCGCTTAACGTGATGCTGAACCGGGAAAGCCCCCGGTCCTATGTTATCGCCCCGGTGGAACAGGCTTCGCTCTTTGGCGCCGCCGTGGCCGCCCTGTCCCGGTAAGATGCGGGGTTTGTCCGCGGGGCCCTTGCCGGTTTGGGCGGCGGGGGCCGCCATTCCCGCTTTTCCCGGCGGCTTTGTTTACCGCCGGGCGCTTTCCAGCCGTTTGAGCCGGGCCTGATCCAGCGTGATGGTTACATTCTTTTCCTGGGTGGGGATCACCAACCCCGGGGGGCCGTTTTTCGCCCGGCGCAGGTATTTGACCTGGGTGTAGTACAGGTCGCCCTTGCCGTTGTTCCTGCCCTTGGAGTAGAACAGGGCCAGGTTCCCCGCGTCCAGGAGGATCTCCAGGGGTACGGATTTACCGGGCCGCTGCTTGATGAACACGTACGACCCCGCCCAGTCCCGGACGTGAAGCCAGAGGTCGCCGCCCTTTACGTGCCGGCGGAGGAGTTCATCGTTTTCCCGCGCGTCCCGGCCCACCAGGATGAGCCAGTCCCCGTTCTGGAAGGACAGACCGGGTACGGGGCGGCCTGCCGGTGAACCGCCGCCGGGTTTTTTCCCCTTCCCGGGCGGGCTTTCACCAGTCTCCGGCGGAAGGCCCCGCCGGACCTTTTTAAGAAGCCGCTCCAGGATTAGGGGGTTGGTTTCGGCCAGAAGCCGGGCCTCGGTTTCGTTCAGCCGTTCCAGTTCCCGCTCGCCCGCGGCGATCTCTTCCCGGACTTCGCCCAGGCCGTTCTTCGCTTTGCGGTATTTTTCGTAATAGGCTTCGGCGTTTCCGCTAAAGTTTTTCCCGGGGTCCAGCTCAATGCGCAGCGTCTGCCCGTCCTGGGCGGCGGATGTTTCCAGGGCCGAAGCCCGCCCGGCGGGCTCCGCGGCCCCCTTTGAGGGGGCCGCCGCGCAAACCGCCGCGTCAAGCCAGGAGGAGCCTTCCGGCGGGGCGAGGGTCAGGATCAGGTCCCCGCATTCTCTGTATCGTCCGGCGCCGGCGTAATCCGCCTCCTTTTCCCGGAGCCGTTCCAGCGCCGCCCCCAGGCGGTTTTTGTTCCTCCCCATGATTCGCCGCCCTTCCTCCCGGAGCTGGTCCAGGGAAAGGCGGCCTCCGCGTTCAGCGTACCAGTCGTCTACCCGCCGGTTAAAGGAACCCTCGCCGGGCAGTTCCCGGACCTCGTAGACCTTGACGTCCCGGTCCCCCCCGGGAGCCGCCGGTCCGGTGTTTCCCGCCGGGGCGTCTTCGGGCCGGTAAAAGCCCCCCGTTACTTCTCCCCGCCGGGGAAGCCGCCGCATGGCGTCCAGGATCGTCCCATCCTCCCCGGTGAGGATCACATTGGCGGCGTTGGACCAGAGCCGGATGTAGAGGCGGTAAAGGTTTTCTCCCCGGCGCAGTCCCAGCCAGACTATGCGGTTATCTCCCAACTGAACCGCACTGGTAATCCGGCTGTTTAAAATCCGGGATTTAAGGAGTTCGGCGAAGCGCAGGGGTTTTTCGCTCTTGGGAACCGGGCGGAACGTCTCGTGGAGCCGGCACGCCAGAGGGCTCAGAGAAATCAGGATGAGCCGCTGCCGAAGGGGAGCGCCCGCCCCCCCGGAATCATTTCCCCCGTAAACCTGGAGGGCCAGCGCGTCATAGGCGCTCTGGTAGACCTTCTGAATCTGACCGCCCTCCAGACGAAGTTCCTCCAGGATAAGGTTTATCTCTTTCCAGTTCAGGGACACAAAATTCAGTGTACCATATATTTTCCGCTTATGGTACAATCGGTCCATGATCCGCCGCTTACGCCGGGCCAATGACCGGGCCGCTCGGAATCCGCCTTGCCGCGGGATTTTGCCCCGTAAAGTCCCGCCGATACTTCTGAGTGTTCTGATGATAGGAGTCATCCCCTCCTGCGAGGCCGCTCCCGCCGCGGAAAAGGCCGGCCCGGCGGCCGCTCCGTCTCCGGCGGCTAAAAACAGCGAGGACCCCCGCGTTCGCCAGCGGGCCGCGGAGCTGGCCGCCTCCCTGGACAGGAAAAAACTCGCCGCCCAGGTGATCCTTACCGCCGTGGAGGGCCGGGGTTCGGTTCCCCCGCGGACCCGGGAGCTGCTTTCGGAAATTCCCGCGGGGGGGATCATGCTCTTTTCCCGCAATGTTTCCCAGGACCCGGAGAATTCCCGGACCTTTATTGGCGCGCTGGTCCAATGCGTAGCGTCCCTTTCGGTCCCTCCCTTTATCGCGTCGGATCAGGAGGGGGGAAGGGTCCAGCGTTTTCGGGACAAGGCTGCCCTGCCGCCGCCCCTTTCCTACTGGGAGAATTTTCAAAAGGCCGCGACGGAAGCCGGGGGAGCGGGGAAGAACAGCGTTGAAAGGCGGGCGACGATCCTCGCCGTGGAAAACAACGCCGCCCTGGCGGGAAGGGAGCTGCGCCGCCTGGGGGTAAACCTCAACCTGGCGCCCCTGGCGGAACCGCTTACGGCGGAAAACAGTCCCTTTATCCAGGACCGTTCCTACGGCCCCTCCCAGGAATTCACCCGGGAAGCCGCCGCCGCCTTTGTCCGGGGAATGGAACGGGTGGGAGTCGCCTGTACCCTTAAGCACTTTCCGGGAAATTCCGGGGCGGACCCTCACCGGAAAAAGGCCGAGCTTGCCCTTTCCGGGACGGAGCTTAACGCCCTGGTGGCCCCCTTCGCCTACGTGATCCGGGAAGAGTCCCCCGCGGTGGTGATGCTGTCCCATGTGATCGTCCCCTCCTGGGACACCAGGCCCTCCAGTCTTTCCCCCGGGGCGGTACGGCGGCTCCGGGCCCTGGGCTTTAACGGGATCATCCTGGCCGACGACTTTATCATGGCCGCCGCGGGGGATCTGGTGGAGGTTTGCGCCGTAAAGGCCCTTAAAGCCGGGGTGGACATGATCATGGCCTGGCCGGCGGATCTGAGAAAAATCCACCAGGCTCTCCTGGCCGCCCTGGACGGGGGGGACCTTACGGAGGAACGGCTCCGGGAAGCGGCGGAGCGGATCCTCTACCAAAAAATTCGCTACGGGCTTATCCAGTGAGCGGTTCCCCCGGGAAGGACCGGTTCCGGGAGGAGGTTTCCCCGCCTCCCCTAAGCGGGCGGATCCTCCTGGTGAACGAGGCCCTTATCGCGGTCAACAAACTGCCCGGCGAGGCCATGGAGGGGGCGGGAAAAGGGATGGCCGATCTTCCCCGGCTTTTGGCTGGCCTTTTTCCGGCTGGGGCCGCCTCCGCCGGGCGGGACCGGGGAAGGGGGACTTTCCTCGCGGCGGTTCACCGTTTGGACGTTCCCGTTTCGGGCTGCGCCCTCTTTGCCCGGACCCCTCGGACGGCGGCCTTTTTAGGCGGGGTTTTTGCCCCCGGCACGGGGGAGGAGGGCGGCGCGGTCTCCGGGGTGGAAAAGATCTATTGGGCGGCGGTGGAACTTTCCCCGGCCTTCGAGGCGCTCCCCGAAAGGGGTGAGCTGCGCCACCAGATTGAGGTGAACGGGAAAATCAACAAAGCCTCCGCCCGCGCCTTTTCCGGGCCCGCCGCCCGGAACGGGGAAGCGGTCCTTCACTACCGCGTCTTGGGCCGGGGAAGCCATTATGGGTTCCTGGAGATAACCCTTATCACCGGCCGGCGCCACCAGATCCGGGCCCAGCTTGCCGCCTTGGGTCTCCACATCAAGGGGGATTTGAAGTACGGCGCCAAACGAAGCGAAAAAGGCGGCGGCCTCCGGCTTCACGCCCGGTCGCTCCACTTTCCGGACCCCTCCGCGCCGGAACGCCTTATCCGGGTAAGCGCCAATCCCCCGGTAATGGACCGCCTGTGGGAAGGGTTTCTGGCGGCGGCGGACCGGGGGGAATCGGAGGACTAGGCTTACACGGTTATCAATTCAATGCCTTTTTCTTTTATTATCTCTGTCCATTCCCCGGAAATCCCCGTATCGGTTATTATCATGTCCAGAACATCCATTGGCGCGAAAAAATTGCTCTTTAATTCGCCAAATTTACTGGAATCGGTCACCAGGATTTTGGTTAAAGCGGATTCGACGATAGTCTTTTTTACCATGATCTCAAAGTTATTGACACAGGTCATCCCCAGGGTGGGATGAACGCCGGAAATAGCGAGAAACAGCTTATGGGCCCGGATGTTCTTTAAAAACTGGGCGCCCTCCGGGGATTCAAAAACCTGAACTCCGGGATGGTAGTGGCCCCCGGCGAGCAGGATCTTAATTTTTTCGTTCTTTGGCAGCTTGGTAACGATGTTAAGCGTGTAACAGACAACCGTAAGGGCCATTTCACCAGGGATATAGTCCAGTATTTTTTCCGTCGTTGACCCCCCGTCCAATATGATAATGTCATCGGGTTTGATCAACGACGCCGCGTGCCGGGCAATGCGTTTTTTCTCCTCGTTCATCTTAGCGCTTTCAAACGAAAGATTATAAAAAGCCTCCTCGGCTCCATAATCCCCGGTTAATTGGCTGGTTTGAAGCGCGGCTTTTCCATGAAGATGATCAACAAATTTATTTTTTTGAAGCTCATTCAGGTCTCTTCGTATGGTCATTTCCGACACGCCTAATTGCCTGGCGATATCCGATACCCGCATAATACCCTGAACGCGGAGCATGGATACAAGGCTGGCTAAGCGCTGAGACTTCTTCTTCATCTTACCAGCGAGTATATTCGATTTTTAAGCGAAAGATAACCGCCCGGCTGTTTTTGGAAACGGCCGGATCACAAACAAATAAACGAACAATTTAATCATAAATTTCAAACATATATTGTTTGTTTTGTAGTATTTCTTCGTATTTTGATTGAAAAATCATATAATAATTCCCATACCATTTAAAAATGTCTGAAATAATGATCGAAAAACAAAAAAATCGATAAAAATTCTGTTTTTTTCCTTGACAACTGGGAAATCTCTGGTAGACTATTCTAGTGCGGCTCGTAGGGGCCTGTATATTACGTTGGAGGAGAAGGTATTATGGGTGAGTATATTATGACGATTGACGCCGGCACGGCCAGCGTCCGGGCGGTTATTTATAACAGAAAAGGGGAATGTGTAAGCATTGCCGCACAAGAGTTTGAGCAGCACTACCCCCAAAATGGCTGGATCGAACACGACGCCAATGATATTTGGGCGGCGGCCTGCGCGGTTATTAAACGCTCCCTTCAGCAAAAGGGCCTCAACGATTCCGAAATCAAGGCTATAGGCGTGACCAACCAGCGTGAAACCGTGGTTGTTTGGGATAAAAACGATGGTAAACCCATATACCACGCCATTGTTTGGGGGGATCGGCGGACCGCTGACTACTGCGAGGAGCTTCGACGGGCTGGTCACGAAAACATGATAAAACAAAAAACGGGTCTTGTTCTGGACGCGTATTTTTCGGGCACGAAGATCAAGTGGATTTTGGATAACGTGGATGGAGCGAGATCCAGGGCCGAAAAAGGTGACCTCCTTTTTTCTAATATTGACGGCTGGATCATCTGGAATTTGACAAAAGGCTCAGCCCATGTCACGGATTACAGCAACGCCTCCCGTACCCTGATTTACAATATCTCCGAGTTGAAATGGGATAAGGACCTGCTGAAGTTGTTCACCATTCCCGAAAGTATGCTGCCCCAAGTCCTTCCCAGCAGCGGTCATTTCGCGAATACCTCTTCCACGGTGTTTTCCACGCCAATACCTATCGAGGGCTGTATAGGCGATCAGCAGAGCGCCACATTCGGTCAATGCTGTTTCCAGGAGGGATTCAGCAAATTTACCTATGGCACGGCCGGTACGATGACCGTCAATACCGGCGGCGCCCCAATCGTTTCCAAAAACGGTATGCTCACCACCATAGGCTGGGGATACGGAGGTAAAGTGCAATATCTCCTGGAGGGCACCGTGTACAATGCCGGATCGACAATACAGTGGCTTAGGGACGAGATGAAATTCGTGGAGGAATCCCGGGATTCGGAATATTTCGCTCTTAAGGCGAAGACGGTAGGCCAGGTATACCTTATTCCGGCGTTCAGCGGTTTTGGGGCCCCCTATTGGGATTCCTATGCCAGGGCCGCTATCTTGGGCCTTTCCCGGGGAAGCGAGAAAAACGATGTTATCCGGGCCGCCCTTGATTCGCTCGCCTACCAAACCCGGGATATGCTTGACGCCATGAACGAGGACCTGCCGAAACCCATTCATCTGCTTAGGGTTGACGGCGGCGCCTGCAAAAATACCCTCATGGTACAGTTTATCGCCGATGTAACCGGTATTGATGTAGAGCGCCCCAGCGACGTGGAGACCACCGCCGCAGGAGCGGCGTATCTCGCCGGCCTTTCTATCGGATTCTGGAAGGATTTGGATGAAATCACCGGCCTGCGGAAAGTTGACAAGGTTTTTGTACCTGAAATTTCCGCCGATCGCCGCGCGGAATTGTATGGGGGCTGGAAACGCGCCGTGAACTCCATACTTTCCTGGAGCAAAAACAAATAGAATATCGCGGGCGTTTTCCGGGTACGTTGGATCTGTTCGGCGGTTCAAACCCACCGTCCGCCGGACAGGTCAGCCATCAAGGCGGCCGGTGAACGCCCCATTTTGTTGATTTCAGTGGAGGTTATCTGGAAACTGAGGATTCCAGATAACCCATGGCGGCTGGTAAGGGAGGCCGAAACGGTGAAAACGCGTCCAGGCGTTTTCTTTAATCCAGCGGGGAGGTATAGGTAAATACTAATGAAGACCGACATCCTGATAATCGGCGCCGGCGTTACCGGCGCGGCCATCGCGTACCGTTTATGCCGGTATCGCCTGGACATAGTCTGGGTGGAAAAAGAAAATGACGTTTGTATGGGATCAAGTAAAGCGAATTCGTCCATGGTCCACGATGGTTACAATGTTGACGGCCATAAACTTAAGGGCAAGCTGGTACTAAAATCTCACCCCCTGTACCGGCGGCTGTGCCAAGATTTGTTTGTTCCCCATAATGAAAACGCGGGTTCAATCGTTGTCGGTTTTAAAGACGAGGACATACGTACCATCAATGAACAGATGGCCATGGGCGTGGAAAACGGGATCGGGGGACTGCGGATCGTAAACCGGGATCAGCTGCTGGAGTTAGAGCCCAATTTAAACCCCGAGGCGAAATTTGGGCTTTATAATCCAAACACCGGCGTTCTTGATCCGTTTCAGTTGACGGCGGCCATGGCGGAAAACGCCGTCATGAATGGGGTTAAATTTTTCCGCAATACGGAAGTTACCGCCATCAACGTTCAGGAGGGAAAAATTCAATCTGTGGAAACAACCAGGGGCGCTTTTCAGCCCAAGGTGGTAATCAACGCCGCGGGAATTTACTCGGATAAAATAGCGGCTATGGTGGAGGAAATAGACTGGACTATACGGCCAAGAAAAGGACAGTATTTTTTGTATGACCGGGAATGGAATGGACATGTCCGTCACTGCATCTACTCATCTCCCACGAAGATATCCAAAGGAATGATCATTGTTCCTACCACGGAGGGCAACATCCTGGCCGGCTCAAACTCACTTTCCATGGAAGACAAAGAAGACAAATCGACCACTTTGGAAGAAATGGAAGATATATACCGTGAATTGATTTACCGGCATTTTCCCAAACTGCCGCGCCGGGAAAGCGTGGTGACAGCCTTTACGGGACTTAGGGCTGTTTCCGATACCGAGGATTTTATCATTGCCCGCGCCAAAACCGTTCGGGGTTTTATCAATGTAGCTGGCATCCAGTCACCCGGGCTTTCTTCCAGTCCGGCCATCGCGGAAATGGTGGAGGAACTGACGAGGGATTCGGGAGAGGCGCTTGATTTTACGGAGAGGGAAGATCATCGGGAGGGGAGGCCAAAACCCGTGTTTTTTCGGGATATGACAAACGAGGACCGAAACAAACTTATACAACAGGATTCCGACTTCGGTACCGTTATCTGCCGCTGCGAGACTGTAACCAGGGGGGAAATTCTGAACGCGCTGCGGGGGCCGGTTCCAGCCATGGATATGGACGGGGTGAAACGCAGGGTCCGGGCCGGAATGGGACGCTGTCAAGGCGGATTCTGCGGACCCCGGGTAATGGCGTTATTGCGGCGGGAACTGGGCGTTTCGGCGCTGGAACTGACCAAGAAGGGAAAGGAATCGCGTGTTTTGACGGGACAGACAAAGGACCCGTCCTTGTTGACAGGAGAATACCGGGGTGAAAAAGTTAAGCTATGACATTGCGGTTGTTGGGGGCGGCCCAGCGGGTATGGCGGCGGCTCTTGAGGCGCGGGAAAACGGGGCGGAAAAGGTTCTGATCTGTGAAAGGGGGTCAAGGCTAGGCGGCATACTGGAACAATGTATTCACAATGGTTTTGGCTTGTCCTATTTTAAAGAGGAACTGACCGGCCCGGAATACGCTCATCGTTTTATCCAGCGGTTAAGGGAGAGCGATATTGACGTAAAACTGGAAACCATGGTGATAGATATTTCGAAGAACAAGGAGATCGTCGCCGTGAATCAGACTGATGGTCTTTTCACGGTGGACGTGGGGGCCCTGATCCTGGCGATGGGATGCCGGGAACGGACAAGGGAAGCTATCACGATCCCTGGAGATCGTCCCTCTGGAATAATGACGGCGGGAACAGCCCAGCGCTATACGAACATCGAGGGGTACATGCCGGGGCGGGAAATAGTGATCCTTGGTTCAGGGGACATTGGGCTGATTATGGCCCGCCGGCTAAGCCTGGAAGGCGCCAATGTCAAGTGCGCGCTTGAAATCATGCCCTATTCGACGGGACTTATCCGCAACAAAGTACAATGCCTGGACGATTTTGGTATTCCTCTGTACCTCAACCATACCGTGACCCGGGCGGTGGGAAAACAGCGGCTGGAGGGAGTGTTCGTCTCTGGGGTCGACATACAGTCCAAGGCCCCTGTCCCCGGAACAGAAAAATATATACCCTGCGACACTTTGCTGCTTTCCGTTGGGCTGATTCCAGAAAACGAGCTTTCCAAAAAAGCCGGGGTAACGCTGGATCCCGTGACTAAGGGTCCCGTGGTGGATGAGAAGCGAAGAACCAGCGTTGACTGGATATTCGCCTGCGGGAACGTGCTGCACGTTCATGATTTGGTGGACAATGTCTCCGAAGAAGCGGAATTAGCCGGACGTTCGGCCGCGGGGTATGTTACCGGAAAGTATCAGGTGAAACCGGTTTCCATCGGTGTTATCGCCGGTGAAAATATCGGCTATGTCGTTCCCCAGTCCCTGGGATCCGAAAATACTGACGGGAAGACCATACGATTTCATATGAGGGTAAAAAACCCTGATGAAAACGTTAAACTCACCATAAAAAACAGCGGCGGGAAAATTCTCGCGCGATTTCCAAGGGACATTGTGGAACCAGGGGCAATGCAGTCAATTTCACTGCCGGCTCAATGTATCGCGGATCATCCAAGATCCTTGACAATCTCATCCGAAAGGGGGTAACATGGCGGAAACGAGGATAATCTGTACCAACTGTCCAAGGGGCTGCAACATAATAGTGCGGCATGGCGGCGGCCTTATCGAGGGCATGAGCGGAAACGCGTGCGAGAAGGGGATAACCTACGCAAAGAATGAGTTTGAGTCGCCCGTACGGATACTAACGTCCACGATAAAAATTTCCGGCGGGGATCTTCCTCTGCTGCCGGTAAAAACAAAAGAGCCTATTCCAAAAAATAAAATGTTTGACTGTATCATGGAACTCTGTTCTGTCCGGGCGGCTGCGCCGGTAAAACTGGGGGACGTGGTACTTGATAATGTGTGTGAGACGGGCGTGGCCGTTGTTGCCACGAGAGATATAGCGTAGAACAATGGAGGAAAAGCAAGATGAATCGATTTTATGATCCCATGTTGAATCCCCTTTATGAGGGTGTTGAGCTTGACGATCTGTGCGTTGGAACCTATTTGGTGGCCGCCGAAAAAAACGAAAACCCGATCATAAAAGCCGCGAGTATCGGGGTGGAACAGACCACGGGTTCCTGGGCGGATGTGCCCGAGGAGACGGACGAGGTGCGGGTGAAGTACGCCGCGAAGATACTCGGGGTTTACGAGGTACCTGACTACGAACTGCAAACGCCCATGGGCCACGAGGTCAAGGACGGCGCGCTCAGGTACTACATTATGCGCATTGGGTATCCGGTGGTGAATATTGAGGATAACATACCTCTCCTTTTGTCCACCATCGCGGGGAATATCACGGCCATGCCTTACTTGAGGCTGCTTGACATTGATTTTGGAAAAAATTTCATCAAGCGGTTTAAAGGTCCCAAGTTTGGCCTTAAGGGCATCAGGGATATACTGGGCGTGTACGACAGGCCGCTTCTGAACAACATGATTAAACCCTGCACGGGGTATACGCCGGATGTGGGAGCCAAGCTGTTTTACGACGCGGCGGTGGGGGGCGTTGACCTTATCAAGGACGACGAGCTTATCGGCGGCGACCGGGCCTTTAACAAACTTGAGGACCGGGTCAAACTGAACATGGAAATGGCGGCGAAGGCGGAGAAGGTCAAGAAAGAAAAGACGATCTACACCGTGAATATCACGGACGAGGTTTACCGGCTGAAGGACAACGCGTTAAGGGCTATTAAGGCCGGCGTCAACGGCATCATGGTAAACGTGTTCGCCGTTGGGCTTTCGGCCCTGCGGGACTTGGCCGAGGACCCCGCGATCACGGTTCCGATTCTGGCCCACTGGTGTTACGGCGGGGCTCAGAGCGTATCACCGTTTCAGGGCGTAAGCTCCCTGGCCCTTAACAAACTGATCCGTCTCTGCGGCGCCGACACGGTGTTGATCGTTCCACCTTATGCTAAATTCGACAGTACCTTCTCAAAGTACATAAGAAACATCACCGCCTGTACCAGCAAGATGGGAAACCTCAAGACGATGCTGCCCTTTATCGGCGGCGGCGTCATAGCCGGGCTTGTGCCGACCCTGCTTGAGGACGGCGGGAACGACATTCTCCTGGGCGTTGGGGCGGGTATTCACGGACATCCAATGGGTCCCACGGCGGGAGCCGTCGCGTTCCGGCAGGCTATTGACACCACTTTGAAAGGACTGTCCCTTCGTGAAGCCGCCAAATCCCACGAGGAACTGCGGGTTGCGCTTGAGAAGTGGGGACTCTACGGAGAAGAGGACCTCAAGAAAAATTATGCCATCTAATGTAACGCCGGCCGTTTGCCGTCGTTGAACCCTGGGGCGCCGCCGCGGCTTTAGCTTGGCGGCGCTCTTTTTTTAGAAAACGGATCTTGCGCGGATCATCGCCGAAACCCATACCATAACCCCGGGATGGGTTCAGTACCCCGCGGAAAAACGGCGAGGGGCGGTATCCCGGAAATCCCGGCTGAGGATAGGTAAGGCACCGGCTGGACTTCCAAACCCGCTCTCTGTATAATGCTGGGGGAGGAAGCCATGAAAAAGAATCTGTGGATACTCGCCTGCTTTGCCTTAAGCGCCCGCGGTTTTTCCGGGGAGGAAACGGTGTACCTTTATAAAGCGGGCGCCTTTGAGGTTTATACCCTGGTGGAAAACAGGGGGCCCGGCCGGTCCCAGATCCTTGTTGGCGCCAGTGACGCCTTAAAAAAGCGTTACCTTCCCGCGGATTTTCAGTCCGAAGTTAACGCCTTTCTTATAAAAGGAAGGGGTAAGATCGTTCTGGTGGATACAGGTTTTGGCGGGGCGGTTTTTGAAAACATGAGGAAACTGGGGGTGGAGCCCAAGGACGTGGACGCTGTGCTCCTGACCCATCTGCACGGGGACCATATCGGAGGCCTGGCCAGGGATGGAAAGCCCCTGTTTCCCAGGGCCCTTGTGTATGTGGCGGCCCTGGAGCGGGACTACTGGACCAGGATCAACATCAACGCCGCGGCGGACGCGGCCTTAAAACCCTACGGAAACCGCCTTCGCGTTTTTACCCCCGGTGAACTGGGTTCCACCCTGACGGAACTACTTCCGGGTATCAGCGCTATCGCCGCCTACGGCCACACGCCGGGCCACACGGTCTTCCTTGTTTCCGGGGAAGGCGGCGACCTCCTTATTTGGGGGGATTTAACGCACGTCCAGGATATCCAGTTTCCCCGGCCCGATATTTCCGTCACCTACGACGTCGATCCCGTCATGGCCGCCGAAACCAGAAAGAAGATACTGGAGTACGCGGTGAAAAACCGTATTCCCATCGCGGGGATGCATCTGGTTTATCCCGCCATTGGGACAGTCACCGCGGCAGGACAGGGCTACACCTGGAATCCCGCGAAATAGGGCGGCCGCCATGGATGTGAAAAAACCGGATAAAAAAACCGCGGAATTGTTCGCCCTTATTACCGGGGCGAAGCGCTGCGCCGCCTTGACCGGCGCGGGGGTAAGTACCCTGTCGGGGATCCGGGATTTCCGGGGTAAAAACGGCCTTTACCAGGAAATGGACGCGGAAAAGATCTTTGACGTAAATTACTTTTTTCAGGATCCCTCGTTTTACTATTCCCAGGCCAAACATTTTATCTACGACCTGGAAGAAAAGCGGCCCTCGGTGGTTCACACGGTCCTGGGGGATATGGAAAAGCGGGGCCTCCTCAAAGCCCTGATCACCCAGAATATCGACCTGCTCCACACCAGGGGGGGAAGCGAAAGGGTGATCGAGATCCACGGCTCCCCCCAGGCCCACTACTGCCCCACATGCCAGCGTTCCGCCGCGGCGGAAGAGGCGATCCTCGCGGGGGAGGTGCGGAAACGGGGATTTATGGAATTCGGTGAGGCCGCCGAAATTGTACAAAGGGGAGAACTTCCCCGCTGCGGTAAATGCGGCGGCGTCCTTAAACCGGCGATCACCTTTTTTGGCGAAAGCCTCCCCGCCCACGCCCTGGCCGCCGCGGAAAAAGAGGCGGAGCGGGCGGATCTGATGCTGGTACTGGGAACAAGCCTAACGGTGTTTCCCGCGGCGGGCCTGCCTCAGCTTACCCTGCGTAACGGGGGGCGGATCGTGATCGTCAACGATATGGAAACCCCCATGGATCATTACGCGGTTTCGCGCTTCAATGATCTGGAAACGGTATTTGAGGGGCTTAAAACCCTGGTATCATCGTATTAAGGAGCGATTATGAAAAAGGCGGGTATTCTCGCGCTGTTTGGACTTGTGGTTTTCGCGCTTCCCCTGGCGGCCCAGGACGAGGGGGGAACCAAGCCGCTTAACGCCATGGGCTTTAACGGGACCACGGGGCTTTACGTGGTTCCCACCGCCCGGGTTGGTTTTTCCGACGCGGCCTTTGGCTTTAACGGCGGGTACCACACCAATATCTTCAAACCCACCGGCGGCGGGGCGGAGTTGAACCATCTGATAAAAGCTAATTTTAGCCTGTTACGGACGGTGGAATTGTTCGCCGCCCTCGATTTTCAACCCGATACCGTGAGGGGAAAGGATCCCCACGATTTTCTTACGGGGCTTAAGATTCAAATTCCCCTGGCGGTGCCCATAGCCCTGGGGGGCAATTTCCAGTGGCGCGACATGGGGCGGAGTAATGTGGATCACTGGGCTTTTCAGGTCTACCTGGCGGTAACCTACGGGGCGAAGTTTTTCAGCTGGCCCGCGTCCACCACTCTGATGGTGGGGCATACCTTTGTGGAAAATCACAACGAAGGCAATGTTGACTTTGGCATGGGCTTTGATCTGGTTCTTCTTCCCAAATATCTGGGCGATTTTCTTCACCTTGTCATTGATTTTGCCAACTTCAGCTACAGCGCCGATCCCTGGGGAGCGGACGCATGGACGCGGGGCGTCCTAAACGCCGGAATCAGGGTGGATTTAAGCCAGATCCCCGCCCTGGGTAAGTTTACCTTTGCCATTGATTTCCTGGTGGCCGACGCCTTTGACGACAAGAACTATACAGGCCAGGGCCGTTCCATAGGCATGGGAGGCACTTTTGGGATACGGCTGTAAAGGCGGCTTTGGGACCCATTCTTAAGGGTTCCCAATGAGCCCCCGCGGCAGTATACCGCGGGGCTTGCCCTGCGGAGGCTCGTTCGTCGCGGGGTTAAACGCCCGCCCCTTGCCGCCGCCGCCGTTGCGCGCTATACTTACTCCATGCTGTTAGTTGAACTGGGAAGCCCCGTGGCGGAGATTTCCGCCAAGATCCTCGACGCCTGGAGGCGTCTTTGAGGAGCCCCAAAAGGGAATAGGGGGGAAAACCCTAAAGGAACGGATCCGGGAACTGGAAGAGGAAAGCGGCGGGGCCTCGTTCTGGGGTGATCCTTCCCGGGCGGAAAAAGTTCTGGGGGAACTCAAGGCCCTAAAAAACCGCTATGAACCCTGGCAGGCCCTTAGGGCCGCCGTGAATGATCTGGCGGCCCTGCTGGAGCTGGCCAACGAGGCGGGGGACGAATCCCAGAGCGCCGAAATAGAAGAGAACCTTAAAAAAATCACCGGGGATTACGAAAAACAAAACCTCCTGGAGCTGATGTCCGGGGAAGTGGACAGAAACGGCTGTTTCCTCATCATCCATTCCGGGGCGGGGGGAACCGAGGCCTGTGACTGGTCCCAGATGCTTTACCGTATGTACCTTCGCTGGGCGGAACGCCGGGGTTTCGCGATTGAGGAGGTGGATATGCTGGAGGCCGAGGGGGGGATCAAGTCCGCCACCTGCAAGATCGAGGGGCCCTACGCCTATGGCTACCTTAAGGGGGAAAGCGGGGTACACCGGCTGGTGCGGATCAGCCCCTTTGACGCCAACGCCCGGCGGCATACCTCGTTCGCCTCGGTTTACGCCTTTCCCCTTTTGGACGATTCCATTGAGGTGGAGGTCAGGCCCGAAGATATTCGGGTAGACACCTACCGTTCCGGGGGCGCGGGGGGGCAGCATGTGAATAAGACCGACAGCGCGGTGCGCTTTACCCACCTGCCCACGGGGATCGTGGTGGCCTGCCAGAATGAACGGAGCCAAACCATGAACCGGGCCACAGCGATGAGTATGCTCAAGGCCCGTCTCTATGAGTACTACAAGCGGGAAAAGGAAAAGGAAAACGAGCGTTTTGCCCAGGAAAAAAAAGACATCTCCTGGGGGAACCAGATCCGGTCCTATGTTTTCCAGCCCTATACCCTGGTTAAGGACTACCGGACCAAGGCGGAGGCGGGAAATATCCAGGCGGTGATGGACGGGGATATTGATATGTTCATAGAAGAGTATTTAAAATTTTCTATAAGAAACGGTACATAAAGTAAATAGGGGGAAGACGGTTGAAAGCAGGGCGATTCTTCGCGGCACTCTTTCTTTGTATCCTGGCTTTGCCCCTAAACGCCAGGGGCGCGCGGGAGCGGGAAAAGGTGGAGCCCCAGAACGCCGAGTATGTCCTTTTGATCACCGCCCTGGATGTATCTTCCCTGTCCGCAAGCCAGCGGGTCCTGGGTCCCATCCTCCAGCGGGAACTGGTCCGCGACCTGGCCCGGATACACCATCGCCTGCGAAGCGGGGAGGAAATATCCCGCTACGAAGAAATGGCCTGGATCGCGGCGGTCCGCGACACGGCGGCAAAACTGGCGGCCAAGCGGGAGGAACGGGACACCCTTTTATACCAGTCCCTGCCCCGCTGGAAATACCGAAAGGAACTCCGGCGGATCGATAAGGAAATTCCCGCCCTGGAAGAAGCCTGCAATAAGGCCGAGGTGGAGCGGCCCTTTATTGAGGGAAGGCCCCTTTTTAAGATAAGCCCGGTGAATATCGCCGGCGACGGTTCCAGCGGGCAAAAGGGGGAGGTGAGTTTTCCCCCGCCGCCGGAGCCGGGAGGGGAAGAGGCTTTTTTGCGATCCCAGGATGTGGACGCCTTCCTCATGGGAAAAGTCCGTTTCCTCTATGGCCGGGTCTACACCGAATTCCGCGTTGTTACCCGGGGGGCTTCTTTTTGGTACGAGGATTCCACGATCTTTTCCCAGGAAGACCTGAACGCCGCGGCGGATGAAATAAAAAGCCGTTTTATGGCCGCCCTGGCCGGTTCGGAACCCGCCCGGCTGGTTCTGCGCGCCGAGCCGGAAAAGGCCCAGATCCGGGTAAACGGGAGGATGGTAGAAAACGGCGGGGAAGTTGAGGTTCCCCCGGGGCCGGTGAACATTACCGTCAGCGCCGATGAATACCGGGAGGAGACCATAGAGGCGGAACTGGAGGGGGGCGATAAAGAAGAGTACTCCATCGCCCTTAGGCCCCTGACTATGGAAAAGGTGGGCGTTAACCTGCCGGGACCCAACTCCTCCGTATACATGGGCGCCCGGTATGCGGGGGGAAACAGGCCGCCGCCAAGAGAACCTTTGACGAACGGGACAACCGCTCCGAAGGGGACGGCGGCGGTCGCCGTGGGGGCCGCGGTTATGATGGATACCGCCGCCAAAACCCTGAAAACCCGGGAATCCCCCGAAAAACAGGGACCCTTTGAGGTAAGGATCCCCGCGGGGGAGTACCGCTACGTGCGGCTCGAAACGGAAGACGGTCTTACCGGGGAAGTGATTATCCGGGGTGCGGCCCGGGACGGGGGGGAGCCCCGGATCGTGACGATGAAGCCCCGGAAGCTGCCCGGCAAGGACGATAAACCGGTGGAGGTGAAACGGCGAAAATTTTACGGCGCCTACGGCCGGTTTTGGATAGCCCTGCCCGCGGCTTTTTTGCTCAACGGCATCGCCATGTCCTATATCAACACCTATAATACCACCGGTTCGCCGGGTATATTAGAAACCGCCCAGACGCTCTCTTATGTTTCCCAGGGAGCTTGGGTGGTAACCGGGGTTTTCCTCGCCGAATCCCTGTTGCGGATGGGTATTTATATTCATACCGCAAGTAAGGAATCGGTTCCCCTGTGGAAATAGGAGGGATGGTGAATTTCGCGGGTACGTTAAAGCGGTTTTTTGGCCCCGGTCGTTCCGTTTCGGAGGAATTTTTTGAGGGCCTGGAGGATCTGCTGATTGAGGGGGATTTTGGGGCCGTTCCCGCGTTAAAACTAGTGGACGCCCTAAGGGCTTTTTCCAAAAAGGAGCGGATAACCGAACCGGCCCCGCTGAGGGAACGGTTCATCGCCCTGCTTCGGGAGGGGCTGCTTTCCGCGGATCCCGACGGGGCGGTGGGGGGAGAGGCGTTTGCGGTGATTCTCCTTTTGGGGGTAAATGGCGCGGGCAAGACTACCACCGCGGCAAAACTCGCTTCCCGTTACCGCTCCCTGGGAAAAAAGCCAATCCTCGCCGCCGCGGATACCTTCCGGGCTGGGGCGGTTAACCAGCTTAAAATCCACGGGGAAAAGCTGGGGATCCGGGTGGTGGCCCACCAGCAGGGGGGGGATCCCGCGGCGGTGGTCTACGACGCCGCGGAGGCGGCCCTGGCGGGGGGCGGGGATCTGATCATCGCCGATACCGCCGGGCGGATGCACACCAAAACGGCGCTGGTGGAGGAGCTGAAAAAAATAGACCGGGTGCTGGAAACAAAGCTGGCGGGAAAAACACCCCGGCGTTTCCGCTGGCTTGTGCTGGACGCCACCACGGGCCGCAACGCTCTGACCCAGGCGGAAACCTTTCACCAGGCGGTGGCCCTGGACGGCTGCGTCCTGACCAAGTACGATTCCAGCGCCAGGGGGGGGATCATTTTTTCCCTGGCCTCAGAACTAAAGCTCCCGGCGCTTTTTATTTGTGACGGCGAGGGTTACAATCATATCCGGCCTTTTGATTCCGGCGCTTTCGCGGAAGATTTTGCGGGACTCGGCTAGGCGGGAACTTTTCCCCGCGGCGCTGGTTCCGGTCCTGTTTCTCGCGGTCCTGGGAAGGGGGGCGGCCCAGGAATGGTACCGGTCCAACCCCGCGGGGATGGCCCTGGAGCGGATCGCCTCCCAGACCGTGGCCCTTCATCAGGAATGGGCCCTGTTGGTGGATCGTTCCCCCCGGATCGCCCCGCCGGAGCTTATAAAGCCCTACTATAACTCCGGCTATTCCCGGGAACTGCGGACCCTCTATGAGCGGGGTAAAGTTAAGCGGATGCAATGGATTTTCCGGGACAAAGCGGGAACCACCAGGATCAACGCTTCCCTGCCGGAGAATCTTGAGCCGCCGAAAAAAGAGCCGGCGGCGGAAGATGGGGAAATACCCCCCTTTGTGGAAGTTTTTTCTTCCGCCCGGTCCCTAATGGAGATCCACCAGCATCTGGCCGCGGGGGTCTATACTACCAAGTTTTTCTATAGGGAGGATCTTTTGATCAGGGCGGAAACTTCTTTGGACAAAAAACCCCTCTGGACCGATCATTACCGTTATACCCGGTCCTATATACTCCGGGGGGTGGAACGGGATTATCACGCCTCCGAAACCGTCCTGGCCGCCATTCAGGGGCACGGCTCCACCCCTCCGGCGGTACAGGATGTCGCCTCCTCCCTGGATTTGCGGACACCCCAGCCCATAGCGGGTTTTGTCAGCTCCAAATCACCCTATGATTACAGTACCATGTCGGATGTCCTGAACGAGGTTTACGCCGTTCCCGCCGCCAAGGTACTCTACGGGACGGACGACAAGGGCAAAGTGATAAGCGAAACCCGGCAGGACGCGGAGGGGAATATCCTGGCGGAGATCGCCAATGAATGGGCCGGGGACCGGCTCAAGACCATCCGCTGGTCCGCGGGCGGGGAGTCGGGCCGGATCGAGTTTAGTTACTCCTCCGGGGACCGTGTATTGGAAGAGGACTACCGGGACGGAGTCCTGGAACGGAAGGTAAGAAAACAGGGGGATGAGGAAATTGAGGAAATTTACCGGGAAGGAAAGCCCATACTCCGGGCGGTGTGGAAAGAGGGAAGAAAAATTTCCGAGGAGCGCCTAAGGTGAGCGGTTGGGTTGGTTTTGCCGCCGCCCGGCTGACGGCGAACAAGCGGGGCGCTCCGCCGCCGGCGCTTTCCATTTTAAGCATCGCCGCGGGGGTTTTAGCCCTGATGGTGATCATCGCCGTGATGAACGGGTTTCAACTGGGTTTTATTGAAAGCATCCTGGAAATTTCCTCCTACTATGTCCGGGTCGATTCCCCGCCGTCCGGGGAAGAAGGACGAGCCTTGCTGGAAAAAATCAGGGCCCTCCCCGGGGTAAAGGCGGTGGTTCCCTTTAGGGAAATCCAGGCCTTGATCCGGGGAAAAGAGGGCCAGCAGGGGGCGGTAATCCGGGGCCTTCCCCCGGAGGCGCTGAGGGAAGACCCGGGGATGGCGGAAAAGCTTGTCTTTGAGGAGGGCTCCTTCGATTTTGCCGGGGAAGATTCGATCCTCCTTGGCGCGGAACTGGCCGGGCGGCTTCAGGCCGGGCTGGGGGACACGGTACAGCTTGTCTCCATCAGCGGCGGGACCGCCCTCATGGCCGGCGGCGCGGAGGGAGGCGGCTTTTCCCAATCCTCCTTTACCGTCCGGGGGATTTTTCGCTGCGGTTTTTATGAGTACGATCTGGGCTGGGGGTTTATCAGCCTGGAAAAAGCGGGGGAACTTGCGGGGGAGGATTATACCCTGGGGATTAAACTTCAGGACCGCTGGCAGGACAGAAAAGCCGCGGCGGCCATCGCCGAACTGGCCGGAAAGACCGGCGGGGAGGAGGAGCCGCGGATACGGACCTGGCGGGATTTTAACCGGGCCTTTTTTGGGGCCCTGCGGACGGAAAAGCTTTTTATGTTTATGCTGGTGGGGCTTATTTTTATCGTGGTGGGCCTGAACATTTATCAGGCTCAGCGCCGGATCGTCCTGGAAAGGCGGGAAGAGATAGGCCTGCTCCGGGCCGTGGGGGCCAGGGACCTGTCCGTTAGGTTGATCTTTGTCTGGGACGGGTTTATCACCGGTTTTATTGGGGCCGGGACGGGGATGATCCTGGGGCTCCTGGTCAGTTTTAACATCGCGGCGTTTTTTACCTTCCTGGAAAAGGCCGTTAACGGCCTGCTCTCTCTTTTTAACCGGGGAGAGGGTTTCGCGATTTTTTCCCCCGCGGTGTTCTACATTAAAGAAATAGAAGGGCGGGTGATTCCCCGCGAAGCCCTGGCGATCTTTCTCTTTGGCCTGGGTTCCGCGCTGGGGGCGGCGTGGTTCGCCTCCGGCAAGGTTTCCCGAATCCGGCCCGCGGAGGTGCTGCGTTATGAGTGAGTCGGAGGTGGACGCTATTATTAGGGTAGAAAACCTGGTTAAAACGTACCAGTCCGGGACGGAGACCCTTGAGATCCTCCGGGGTTTAAGTTTTACCATGCCCCGGGGAACCACCGCGGCGGTACGGGGAAAGAGCGGCTGTGGAAAGAGTACCCTCCTTAATATCCTGGGGGGGCTGGACCGTTCCGATTCGGGGCTGGTGGAAGTGGGGGGCCTTGCTATTTCCGGCCTTCCAGAGAAGGACCTGACCGAATACCGGGGAAAGAAGCTGGGCTTTGTCTTTCAGTTTCATTACCTTCTGCGGGATTTTACCGCCCAGGAAAATGTGATGATCCCCGCCTATATTGGCGGGATGAAAAAAAAGATCGCCCTGGAAAAGGCCGCCGCCCTCCTGGCCGATCTGGGACTCGCTGACCGGGCCGGCCACTACCCTTCCCAGCTTTCCGGCGGGGAACGGCAGCGGGTAGCGGTGGCCCGGGCCATGGTAAACGATCCGGAGCTGATCCTGGCGGATGAGCCCACGGGAAACCTGGATCCCCAGAACAGCGCCGCCGTGGTGGAACTGCTCTACCGGACCGTCGAGGACCGGCGGATGAGCCTGGTGGTGGTAACCCATGACGAAAAGATAGCTGAACAGGCAAAGCTCCGTTTTGAGCTGGCGGGCGGGACCCTGGTATGATCCGGGGCGGCCCAGCGTTTTACATCGCCCTCCGCTACCTTTGGGGCCGGGCCAAGGAAGGGGGCCGTTACCTCCGGGGCGCCGCCGCGGGCATAGCTCTTAGCCTGGTGCCGATTATCGTTACCCTCATTGTGGCGGACGGCATGATCCGAGGGATCACCGGCCGCTATCTGGAACTGGGGACAGGGCATCTACAGGTTTACGATTTTATCGAGAATGGGGAATTTTCCGGCGGCGAAGAAGAGGAACTCCGCTCCACCACGGGGGTTCGGGGGATCTGGCGGGAACGTCAGGGCCTGGGGATTATCCTAAACGGGGAAGGCCGGGTGGGGGCCACGGTCCGGGCGGTGGAAAGCGGCTTCTGGGAAGATCCGGGAAGCGCCGCCTTTTTGGAGCTTGTTTCCGGCGGCCTTAAGCTTGAGTCGGACCGGGAATTGCTTTTGGGCCGGGGGCTGGCGGAAACCCTGGGGGCTTCGCCGGGATCCAAGGTCCGGCTGATGACGGTCCGGGTAAACGAGGAAGGAAACCAGCTTCCCCGGGTAACGGTTTTTACCGTCAAGGGAATTATCTCCTCGGGCTACCGGGAGCTGGACGCCCTGTGGTGCGTCGTAACCTACCAGGCGGGGCTGGAACTTCTTTCCCCGGAATTGTACCGGTCCTTCCTGGTGGTCAAGGTCGATGACCCCTATGGTCAGGTGGACAAGGCGGCCCTGGAGGCGAATATCCGTCTGGGACCCGCCTATGGGGTATTTACCTGGAAGGAACTCCAGCGTCCCCTGTACCGTTCCTTCGCCTCCACCCGGCAAATGCTCCTCTTTATCATGGCCCTGCTGGTACTGGTGGCGGCGGTGAATGTTTCCTCCGCCACCTCCATGCTGGTCATAGAACGGCGGCGGGACATCGCGGTCCTTAAAACCAGCGGGACGGGTCCTCCCTTGATCCAAGGCATCTTTCTTTGGGGTTCTTTCCTTACCGGTCTGGCGGGAACCCTTGGGGGACTGGTTTTGGGACTGGTGATTGGCTGCCAGATTAATCCCCTTATCCGGGGGCTGGAAAAGATCCTTTCCTTTTTTTCTTCCCCCTGGGGAAAAGATGTACGGATCCTCGATCCCGATTATTACCTGCAGGAAATTCCGGTGATCATCAACTGGAAGATGGTTTTTCTTATCGGCCTTTTTACCCTGATCTGTTCCTGCCTGGCTTCCTGGCTGCCCGCCCGGCGGGCGGGAAGACTCAAGCCCCTGGACATCCTGCGCCGGGTGTAGGACAGTTAGGGTATGGTTTCCGGCATCCGCTTTTTCGCGGCGGCGCTTTTTCTCGCCCTGGTTTTTCCCTCCCCGGCCTTTCCCGATCGCTACGATGAAACGGAGGGGTCGGGGCTGTTTGTCGGCAGCGAACCCGGCGGGGCCAGGGTGTTTATTGACGGGATAGAGCGGGGAAACACCCCTTTAAGCCTTCCTTCCATACGGAACGGTGAATACGCCGTCCGGCTTGTTAAGGAGGGCTATGTGGAACGCCGTTTCCGGGTGGTAATCCGGGGGAATAGCCGGGTTGAGCTGATCCTGGATTTGGAGGAAGCCCGGGGTCAAGTGCTGGTGGAGATAGGGCGGGACCCCTCCGCCCCTCCCGCCCTGGCCTTCTCGCCGGAACTATACGCCGATGGAAAACGGGTCTATGAAAGAACCCTGAGCCTTCCCGCAGGGTGGCGGACCATTACGGTAGAGGCCTTTGGCTGGGAAAAAGCCGCCGCCAGCGTTTATGTGGGGGAAGGATCGGCCCAAAAGCTGGAACTGATCCTTAAGCCCGCGGCTTTTACCCTCAGCGGCGGGGTCCTGCGAAGAAGGCGCTTTAACCCGGAAAGTCCCGGTCCCCTGGGAAGCGCCGGGCTGGACTTTGAGGTTTCCGGGCCGGGCCAGGGGGATCTGGAGGTGCTGGATGGACTGGGGAGGCTGATCCATGCCCAGCCCCTGGGCCCCTTTACCGCCCGGCGTCAGCGGGTTTCCTGGAATGGACGGCGGGACAGCGGGGAAATGGCGGAGGACGGCGGCTACACGATGAGGGTCCGGGCCTGGGCCGAAAGGGAAGGGGAGGCCCAAACCCTGGAACTGCCGGTGTGGATCAATTCTTCCCTGGAGACAAAACCCTTGAGCCTCGCCTCTTCCTCCCCGGGGCTGCTTTTTGTCTCCTCCCCGGCGGCGCTGCCGGCTCTTTCCTTTCAAATTGAGGGAGCCCTGATGGGGGGCAGGCCCCCCGCCCAGGGGTCCTGGGAGAGCCTTCCCTTTGCCGCGGGCTTCCGGCTTTCCCTTCTGGACAACCTGGAAGCCGCCGCGGCCTTTAACGCCGCCCCCCGGTTTTCCAGCGATTCCCCGGCGGACGGTTCCGCCCTTTGGGGCGCCGGGGCCTCTCTTAAGTGGATCTTCGCGAAAGTCCCCCGCCGGTCCGGCGGGGTCCTGGACGCCCTGGGGGCGGCGGTGGAAATTTCCTGGGCCTGGGCGGATGCCGGGCCCTACACGGCCTTCGGCATGGGAACCGGACCGGGGGTCCGCCTGCCCCTCTTGTACCGGATCATCCCCGGCGGCGGGGGGGACGGCGCTCAGGCCCGCGGGGCCGGCGGCCTGTCCCTGGATCTGCTCCTCTGCCCCTTCGTTCTCTGGGCCGGGACGGAGGGCCGCCCGGAAGGTCCCATTCCCCGGGTGGGAGCCGGCGCCGGGGCCCTGCTCAGTTACCGGAATATCGCCGGGGGATTTTCTTTCCGCTGGGACTACGCCCCGCCGGGAACGGAAGCCCCCGGCCCCGGCCCGGCGCTGGCGGCGGCGGAGTTCAGGTGTTCCCTCTCCAACGCGGTGTTTTCCCTCTTTGGGGGGGCCTGGCGCGGGGACGGTCTTTCTCCCTGGGGGGCTTTTTTTGGGGCAAGCCTTGGGGTGCTTTATTAAAGGACGGCCCCAGGGACTTCCCGCGGGGGGAATTTTTTACACTCCGCCAAACGGTTTTCTTGATTTACCGGTACCATTCACCAATAATTAAAGGGGTATTTACGCTTATAAATCGTGAATGAATCATAGGTAAAAATTACATGAGGCAACAGGCGCTTTGTTCAGGGCTTTTGTTCTTTTTCCTTTGCGGCTTGCCCTTAGTTTATTCACAAAACACCGAGTCCGGGGCGGCCAAAAGCCCAACCCCGGTGGCCGCTGTCCCCTTTAAAGGGAGCGGGACCGGGGACGATGATATCATTAACCAGTTCGGGCAGGTGATGCGGCAGGCCCTGCCCAAGGTGGGTCCCTACACCGCCGTCCCGGTGGACATGAACAATCTGCCCCCGGATGTCCCCGAGGGAGGGTTCCCTCCCTATGTTTGTCCCAGCCCTTCCATGGCTCAAGCCCCCTATGCCCTAACGGGGGAGCTTAACCATAATGATGACGACGGGATGTATCACCTAAGGCTCTACCTTTGGGAAATGGCCACGAACCGGCTCCTCTGTTCCGATGAACTGGCCGCCGTGGACCGCGCGGGCTGCGAAGTGGTTATGCCCTCCCTGCTGGGATGGCTCTTTTCCTGGCTTAAACCCCCCGACCCTCCCCAAAAAGAGGCGGAGGTCCCGCCGCAAAAAGAGGAGCCGCGGCAAGAGGAACCGCGAAAAAATGAACCGGAAAAATGGCTCTATGTGGGCCTGCGGGCCGGACCCTCCCTCCGTTTTTATAGCCGGAAAGACCGGGACCCCTTTATAGAAGACCGGCGGATGCACATTTACAACCTGAACATCGCCGTCCAGGCCGCTGTTCATACCCTTCCTTTTCTGGATATCCAGGGGGAAATTATCTGGAATACCGAATACGCTCCCTTTGCCATACTATCGGGGACCACGGTAAAAACCGCCCCCTTCACCTCCATGTCCATGATGTTCCCCCTGGTGGTTAAGTACACTATCCGCAAAGACATTTTTCACGCCTCGGTCCTGGGAGGGGGGTACTTTATCCTTCCCCTGGGGAACATGAAAAACGACGCCCATGGGGGAAGCTTCGCCTACAGTCTAAATCTGCCCCTGGGCTATACCCTGGGTTTCAGCATGGGCATAAAGGCGGGTCCGGGTTCCATCTTTTTTGATATGCGCTGGGCCGCGGATTTGTCGGAGATGAGGAGAAGGGACACGGGGGAGGTCCTCTACAAGCGGAGTATGATCGTGTTCACCATCGGTTACGAGATGGGCTTCTTTGAAAAGAAGAAACTTCCCGCCGAACCATCCCCCGCCCCGGAGAAAGACCAGTGAACCGCGCCGGCTTTAGCGGCCGGGTGAGGCTGTTCGGCAAGTCCACCCGCTCCGGGACTTACTGGTTCAACGTTTCTTCCCGGTCCGCCAGGGTGATCGTGAGCTTTACCGGTTTCCCCGCCCGGATAACCTCCACCTCCACCGGATCTCCGGGTTTGTTATCCTCCAGGGCGGAGTAGAGATCCGCCAGGGCGGCTACCTTCATGCCGTCAACCATGGTAATAATATCCCCGCCCAGGTAGATCACGCTGGAGCTGTAGCGTACCGGCTCGGCGCCCTGGCGGAGTCCCGCCCTTTCGGCGAGCCCCCCCCGCTTGGTTCGGGAAACCAAAAGGCCCTCGGAAACGGGGAGTTTGGCGTACTGCACCAGGGCGGGAAAAAGCTGTACCACCGACGCGTCGATCCAGCCCCGGCGTACCTTGCCCCGCTTGATCAGTTCCGCCACCACCCGTTTGGCGGTATTTACCGGCACGGCGAATCCTATGCCCACCGAACCCCCCGACGGGGAGTAGAGCATCGTGTTGATCCCGATCATCCTGCCCCGGGAATCCAGCAGGGGGCCGCCGGAATTGCCGGGGTTAATCGAGGCGTCGGTTTGGATCATGTCCCGGACAATGTTCTGCCGGGAAATCTGGATAGGCCGTCCCAGGCCGGAAACAATCCCCACCGTTAATGTCCGCTCCAGGGCAAAGGGGTTCCCGATGGCCAGTACTTTTTGACCCACCTTGAGGGTGGAAGAATCGCCATAGGAAATAGTTTTAAGGTTTACCCCCCGGGGCGGGGTGAATTTAACCACCGCGAGATCGTTTTCCGGGTCGGTGCCCGTAACGGTACCCTCAAGCTGGGAACCGTCAAAGAGGTTGATGAATACCTTGTAAGCCTTCTCGATTACATGGTAGTTGGTCAGCACATAACCCTGGGTATCGATGATAGAACCGGAGCCGGAGCCGCCGTTTTGGGGAACGGGCTCAAGGAACCAGTTGATTCCCACCACCTCGGTGGTTATGTTTACCACCGCCTCGTTATATTGTTCGTAAACGGAAATATTTTCCCGCTCGTCGGCGCTGTAGGGCTGGAGTTCCGCGGCGGTATAGCCCTGGGAGTTCGCCGTCCGGCTTTTGATGTCCCGTTCCGCCGGGTCAGAAGTCCCGGCGGACGGATCCTGGGAAAGGGCCTCCCCCGAAGCGCTGGAGCCCGCGGAGCCCGGCGCGGCTTCCAGGCCTCCGGCCTTTACCCAATAACCTGCCCCCAGGACGATCATGATCACGATGAGGGCGCTAAAAACGGAAAAAAGAAAAACCTGGCCGCGGCTGTATAGTTTCATCCCTCGCCTCCGTTCTTATTGTACCATAACATCTCCCCTTAACTCCATAGCCGCGCCCCGCCTCAACGGAAAAGCAGCCGGAAGGCGGGCGGGAAGATAAACCTCCCCATCCTGGAGGTTCCGCGGGCTTTGACGGTTTGCCTTTTGGCGTGGTAGTATGTTGCATGGATTTGGCCAAACTCTACAACCAGCTCATTCGTATTGACGGCCTTGATGTTTGGGAGGGGCTTTCCCATGTAGGTCTTAACCGGCGGGTATACGCCGACGCCCTAAGGCTCTTTTGCGGGGAGCTGGAGCAAAAGACGCGGGCGGTGTCCGCCGCCCTGGAAACGGAGAACTGGAAGGAATACGCCCAGGCCCTCCACGCCGTTAAGGGCGCCCTGGCGGGGGTGGGGGCCTGGGAGCTGGCCCAGAGGACCCAGGAAATAGAAGCCGCCTTTAGGAAAGGGGACTATGCCCGAAGCCGCGCGGAAATGGGTGTGTGTGTGGAGGCCCTTCGGAAGTTTTCCAGCGCTTTGCGTTCCACGCTTCTCTTTACCCGGGAGGTGGAAAAGCCCCGGGAAGAAGCCTCCATTCCCTACCTTAAGGAAAAACTGGAACAGCTTAAAACGGCTTGTTCCACCGGCAACAGTGTTGACGCCGACGCCCTGGGGAAAGAGCTGGCGGCCAAAACCTTTCTTGATGAGGAAACCGATAAATTTGTGGAACGGATCCGGGCCTACATCGAAAATTTCGATTACGATCTGGTTCTTGAGGCGATTGCCGGCAGTCCGTTTCTGTGCTAAACTGAGCCGGTTTATGAAAATCCCCGTACTTGTACCGTTTCTGGCGGCGGCGGTCTTGTTTTCCGGCTGCGCCGCCGTTCCAAAAGCGCCCCCATCGGATACCTATTATGTCATGGCCGGCGGCAGCGACCGCAATGACGGTCTTTCGGAACAAACCCCCTTCAGGTCCCTTTTTAAGGCCGTGGTAATGGCGGCCAACAGCCCCGTCAAAATCATTACGGTCATTGGAACCCTGGACGCTTCCAGTGAACAGTCTTCCCACCCCGAACGGGTCTTCCTGATCCAGGGCGGCGGGGCGGAGCAGATCCTGATCCGGGGCGCAAACCCCGCGGGGCGGACCGGGGTTTCCACCGGGGGGGCGGTGTTGTCCGCCGCGGGGAGCGGACGGCGGACGGTGCTGGTAAGGGGTCCGGTAAAGGTCCGTTTTGAGGGAATCGAAATTTCCGGGGGCAGGGCCTCTGGCGAGGGGGGAGGGATAGGGATCGGCCCCGGCTCTTCCGTAACCTTGGGTCCCGGCTCGGTACTCAGGGACAACAACTCCGATAACCTGGGGGGAGGCGCCGTGGTTGCCCCCGGGGGAACCCTCTACCTTGAGGGGGGCCTTGTTTCCGGCAACCGTTCTTCCCTGGTGGGCGGAGGCATCGCCGTGGCGGGAACTTCCGGCAGCCTGGTAATCAGGAACGGGGAGATCAGCGGCAACCATTCCCAGGGCGGCGGCGGTGTGGCGGTTTATGAAGGCGGCCAGTGTACCCTTTCCGGGGGCGTGGTCCAAAACAACACGGCGGACATGGCCGGCGGCGGGGTCATGGTAAACCGGGGCGCCGCTTTTACCATGGAGGGGGGCTTTATCCGGGGGAACCGCTCCTCCGGCGTGGGGGGCGGCCTGGTCCTCCTGGAAAACGGGAATTTTGCCCTTAAGGGAGGCGAAATCACCGGTAATCAGGCGGCGGAACACGGCGGGGGTATCGCCGCGGATAACACCTGTTCCCTCACCATCCAGGGCGGGTTTATCGCCGCCAATCGGGCCGCGGAACGGGGCGGGGGCGTCTTTACCGCCGGCTCCCTTGTCAAAACCGGGGGCAAGATCTACGGCGGCGACGTTCCCGGGGACCAGGCCAACGCCGCTTCTTCCGGCGCGGCGATTTTTGTGTTCCGGGGGGAGGGGAAAAATAAAATCCGGGAAACAAGCGCCAGCGAAGCCCTGATACTGGACTCCTCCTCAGACATGGGCTGGGTTCTTGAGGACTCCGGGGAGTCCTAAGAAAAAGGTTTCCCGCGCGTACCGCCCCCCGATTGCGGCCCATGATCCCCGCCGCGTCTTCCCTGAAGTTGAGAACCGGACCAGCCGCCCCGCCGGGTTTTCTTTGCGGGTTTTCCCGGGGCCGCCATTTCCTATGGCTTCTTTACCGCCTCGAGGGCCACGGACAGGTTAAACGAGTCATGGTCAAAAATATCAAAGGGGATGCGCATGATCCGGGCCTGGGAATTGGGCCACCTAATGGCATGTTCCCCGCCTTCCACAATGGCGGGCAGACTGATCACCAGCCGGAAGCTTTCCTCCAGCCCCTTCTTCGCGTTCCCCGCGATGATGTTAAGGACCTCGCCGATGGCGTCCACCACATCATCGTCCAGGCTGGC
The DNA here is from genome assembly GCA_031257195.1 of Treponema sp. Classification (GTDB taxonomy): domain Bacteria; phylum Spirochaetota; class Spirochaetia; order Treponematales; family Breznakiellaceae; genus JAIRPD01. The sequence goes on from JAIRPD010000041.1 coordinate 39,058, forward strand.
GTGTTCCGTTCCGGTGAGGATGTTGGTTATCCTTAAGGCCAGGTTCTTTTTCATGGACATAACCACCGCCCCCCGGGCATCCCCGGTAAGGCCGATCACGGCGGATAAGTCCCATTCGTTGACAGCGCTGGTTTCGCTGAAATAGGGCCGGCCCACCTTAAGGTCCGCCCCCAGGAATTCCTTGAACACGTTAAGGCACGCGCCGATAAAGGGTTTGATATGCTGTTCCACAGCCGCCTCCTCTTATATATTTATTGTAAGGCTATTTTAACGAATTTCCCGATAAACATCTTCCCATTCAAGGACCGGGCGGGAGATTTTCAGTTTCGGGAAGGTGTTTTCGCGATACTTCCCCTGGCGCGGGAATGAAGAACCCGGGGGTAAGCGCGAACCGCGGACCAAAGGTCTGACGGTTCGGCGGGGTATGGACCCCCGCCTTCCAATCATCCGGGGCTAAAACTGTTTTCACGGGTACTTGTCTCTCTGGTTTCTTTGCCGATATTGTATAGTAGAGATGAATTCCGTCCGCCATATATACAGTATGCGTAAAATGCTCGTTTTGGGAATGATTCTTTTCGCCGCCCCGGCTTTTTTTACCCCCCCCCTGTCTGGTGCCCAGTCCCTAAAAGCGGACGCGCCCACCGCCTCCATCCAGGACGACTCGATTCTCCGGCAGTCCATAAAAGACCGCTGGTTGACGGCGAGTCCCGCCCAGGTCCTAAAAAACAAACCGTTTATCTATAACCTCCCCGGCGGGGTCCCCGTCCAGGTCCGGTCCGGGGGCCGGGGGGATGAATTTATGGTGATTTTGGCCCGGGAACGGAACGGGACCTATACCGGCACCGCCCAAGGCTCCTGGATCTATACCCGGAAAGTGACCACCGGCGAGGCGGAACGGATCCGGGTTTTTTTGCGGAGCGATCCCTTGGCCTATGTGCAGTTCCGGCCCCTGGGGCGGGACAGGAGCCTGATGGACGTGGTTCTCCACGAGGCCTACGTGATCCGGGGCCTGGCCCTGGGGGTCCCCTTTGACCGGCTCCTCGTTATTCCCCTGGAAGAGGCCCTGGCCTTCGCGGGGGAACGCTTTCCCCGGCGCTACTTTGACCCCGATCCCCGGCAGTACCGGAACATCCGCGCCTTTGTCTCCCGGATCCGGGCCGGCCTGCCGGGGCTTGCTTTCCAGGATGATGGGGCCCTGGACGAAAATGGCCGCTATGTGTTTATCGAAAACCTCCGGCCCCAGGGGGAGGACCCAGGGCTTAACTGTTCCGGTTTCGCCAAGTGGGTGGTGGACGGCATGCTGCGGCCCGTAACCGGACAACGGCTTGCCATTGCCCCCCTTAAAGCGCCCGTAACCCCCAGGACTTCCTCTTTGGCGGCGAACTTTGAAAACCGGGATTCTCTCTTTGGCCTGGACTGGACCAGAAACTTGGCCCTGGAGGCGGCCAGGGTCCTGCGATCCTCCAGTTTTGCCAGGGTGGAAAACGTGGAAGTCCGGCGGGAAAGCTTCGCCTCCCTGATCGACCGGAGCCGGGGAAGCGCGGCGATCAAGAACTATCCGGGCTTTCTCCTTAACGCGGGGTTCAGTCTGGAAGGGATCCGGCCCCTGCTCTATACCCTGGCTATCGACGAACCGGGCTGCCTCTACCTGGCCTCGGTAAACAACGAGCGCCCCACGGTCCCGCCCCAGCGCCAGCACTACCATGTGGCGGTGCTGGTTCCCTATTTTAGCGAGACCGGGGTTTTCCAGGTGGCGGTTTTTGAGAGCGCCGCGGAAACCGGCCTTACCGGCTTTATAGGCCGCCACCCCAACGCCATGGTAAACCTGGTCCGGATTCCTGTGGAGGGCTCCTTTGAACCCTGAAAAAACGCGAAAACCCCTGGAAACCGGCCCCTCCCCGGCCTCCTTTACGTACCTGGGCGCGGTTACCGCCTTTTTTTCGGTGATCCTGGTAACCAGTAACGTGGCTTCCTCGGCGAAGATCGTAAACCTGGGCTTTTCCATCCTGGGGGTTCCCCTGGCCTTTGACGGGGGCACCCTCCTCTTTCCCCTGTCCTACGTGTTCGGCGACATCCTGACCGAGGTCTATGGCTTCCGGGCCTCCCGCCGGGTGATCTGGACGGGCTTTGCCGCCCTGGCCCTTTCGGCGGCGATCTTCTTTGTGCTGCGGATCCTTCCCCCGGACCCGGTGTGGGAATCCTACGCCGGGTCCGCCGCCTACCAGGCGATCCTGGGGGGAATGAGTTCCGGCGGCATCGTCCTCGCGAGTCTGGCGGGCTACCTGGCGGGGGAATTTTCCAACTCCGTTGTCCTTTCCCGGGTAAAGGTTCTGATGAAGGGCCGCCTGCTCTGGGCCAGGACCATAGGCAGCACCCTGGTGGGGGAACTCCTGGACAGCCTTGTTTTTGTGTTGATCGCCAGCCTCACCGGGGTCTTTGGCTGGGAACTCTTCCTGACCCTCGTGTTGACCAACTACCTTTTTAAGTGCGCCCTGGAGGTGATCCTGACCCCGGCGACCTACTTGGCGGTGAACGCCCTGAAAAAGGCCGAGGGGGTGGACGTATACGACGAGGGAGTGCGGTACAGACCCTGGTAAGGGACCTTGACCCTGGGTTCTTCTTCCGGTACGCTAACCGGGGAGAATGATATGGCCTTTAACCTAAACAGCTATCCGGTCGCGTACCGGGCAAAGTACACGGAAAACGGGGAGTGGAGAGAAGAATTCCTGGAAAAACCCCACAAAACCCCCGGGGAGGAGGCGCGGCTCCCCCCCGCCGAAGCCGTCCTGCTCGCGGAATCCCGTAACTTCTATGCGGATATGCCCCTGGTCAACTACACTACCCAGTACGGCCTGGGCTGTTTTGAGGGGGTCAAAGCCCTGCCCCAGAAAAACGGGGGACTGGCCATATTCAGGCCGGACCAAAACGCCCGGCGTTTTTATAACTCCATGGAGGGGCTTTTTATGCCCCCCTTCCCCCGGGAAACCTTTGTCAACGCCCTGGTGGAAACGGTCAGGCGCAACACCCTTTTGGGTTTCAGCCCCCCCTACCGGGCGGAATGGGAAAAAGATTCCTTTATGAGCGCCGATTCGGTATACATCCGGCCCTTTACCTATACCGAGGGGGGAATAGGGGTGAACATCTCCCGGCAGCCCTGGGTGGTGGTGATTTGCACCCCGGTAAGCGCCTACTTTACCGAGGGCCGCTCCGACGCGGTGGTAACCGAGCGAATCCGGGCCACCCCCAAGGGCACGGGCTGGATCAAGGCGGACTCCAACTACGTTATCGCCGCCCTGGCCAAGCACGAGGCCCACGAGCGGGGCTACATGGAGTGCGTATTCCTTGACGCGGTAAGCCGCCGGTACATTGAGGAAGGCTCCTCGTGTAACATCTTTTTCTACCTGAAATCCGGGGAATTGGTTACCCCCGATCTGGGGGACACGATCCTCCCCGGCATTACCCGCCTAAGCCTGATTGAGCTGGCCCGGGACCGGGGGATACGGGTAACGGAGCGGAAAATCACCATAGAGGAGGCGATGTCGGAAACCAGCGAATGCTTTGTCAGCGGTACCGCCGCCGGGGCCACCCCCCTGTCCTCCCTGACGTACAACGAAAAAAAAGCGGCCTTTACCTGCCCCGGGGAGCTGACCCTGGAACTTCAAAAAACCCTCAAAGGTATACAGTACGGCCTCCTGCCCGACCCCAAGGGGTGGATGACGCCGGTCATCTAAAGATGACATGAGCCGTCTTCCGCCCCCCCGGTCCTGCGGGTTTCCCGGAAAACTCCCGGGACCGGGGGTAACGTTTTTATTCCTGCTTTGCCTCTCCTTCCCGTTGCGCGCCCAGGCCCCGGACGCGCCGGGAAACGCCCCGCGGCCCATCGTTGACGTGGAGATAAGCGGCCTCCGGCGGACCAAGCCCCAGGCCGCCCGGTATCCCCTGGAAAAGTTTATCGGCCAGGACGCCGGAACCCTGGACCCCAACGAGGTGCAGGCGGCGGTAAAAGATACGGGGGTCTTGGAATGCCTGGCGGTGGAAGTGGCCGAAACGGCGGCGGGCCCGGTGCTGCGGGTTACCGTAGCGGAGAAGTGGTCCTTCTTCCCCGTCCCCCTGATACTGGCCGGTTCCGGGGGGACAAGCTTCGGCCTCTTCCTGGCGGACACCAACGCCTTTGGCCTGCGGGACCAGGCCGTCCTGGGGGGCATGTACGGTTCCGGGGGCTGGACGGCCCTGGCGCTCTACAACCACACCCCCCACCGCCGGGGGCCGCCGGGGTGGAACGCCCTGTTCATGTACAACCGTCAGGAACGGAAAGACCAGAACCGGGACGAGGAAACCCTGCGCCGCTATACCGCCGATTCCCTGCATGTTTCCGCGGGTTTACAGTATTCTCTAACCGAACTGCTTTCCGCCGCCGCGGCTCTTTCTTTTACCCGAGTTACCCTGGCGGAAAACGACTCCCCCCTCAACGCCCCCGCCGGCGGGGCCGCGCATCTGGGGTTTTCCCCGGGCCTTTCCCTTCGGGCCAGCGGCTGGGACGGCTACCTCTTTTCCCAGCGGAGCCTTTCCCTCCGGTACACCTGCTACCTGGCCCTGGAGGGCTCCTCCTATCACAAGGCGGAATTCCGGGGGATCTTTGAACAGTCCCTGATCCCCGGTTTCCGACTGAACCTGCGGAGCGGGGCGGTGTGGAATTCCAGCGCGGACAGCCTTTTTGAGTCCGGCCCCCAGGAAGCCCTGGTAGACATCCTGCCCCGGGGCTTTTCCGCCCTCCACTATACCGGCTTTTCCGGGGGCTTCGAGAAGTACCTGGTCAAAACCCGGCAGGGAACGCTCTCCGCCCTGTTCACCTGGCAGGCGGTGTTTTCCCGGGGCCCCCTGGGGGGAGACGAGGTTGACCACGGCCCCTCCGGGGGAATCCGCTTTTACCTAAGCCGCTTGGCCATCCCCGCCCTGGGATTGAACCTGGCCTACAACATGAACTCCGGCCGGCCCCAGTTTGCCTTTAGCCTGGGCATGGGGTTCTAGGCCCCCCGCTGGCCTGCGGGAAACGCCCATTGTCAATACAGAATGGCCCGTTGTCTGTTCGGCGGGGTCCCGGGGAAACTAGAGCATAAGCGAGGCGATGTAGTCCTCCGCCGCTTTTTGGGCGTCCCGGACCTGGACGCCCGCGGCGTCGATCTCCCCGTTCAGGGTTTCAATCTCCCCGTCCAGGGCGGTCATCCGCCGCAGGTACTCCCGGCCCGCGTCGCTGGAACTTCCCGCGGCGCTCAGGTTGTTCCGGATCCGTTCCTGATCGGCGTACAGCCTGGTCCGCCGGCTTTCCAGGTCCGCGAGGACCCGCTTCGCCGTTTCCGTCTTTTGCCGCAATTCCGCCGCCCGGGCCAGGGCGGCCCTCACCGGGGGGGGAATCTCCTGGTTTGCGCCGTAGGCCGCCACGCTGTCCAGCCTAAGCTGGGCCAGGACGATCCGTTCCTCCAGGGGGGTCTCTTCCCGGACCTGGAGGCTCAGTTCCCCCCCCGCGGGAAGGTTCTGGGCAAAGCGGTACAGGGAGGCGGTTTTTTCCAGGTAGTGCTTTGGCTCCGTTAAGTTCGCGCCCCCCAGGATGGGGTGTTCTATGATGATCCGCTTGGCCTCGGCGGCGGCGTTTTTTACCGTGTATGTCCGCTCCTGGACCTGCCGCCGGCGGATCGTCATCACCCCGGCGCTGATCGTTACCGCGCTGATCTCCCGGCTGAGCGCCAGGGCCGCCTGGGCGGTAACGGAAAGGTCCTCCCCGTAACTGATCAGGCGCTTGTCGTTTTCGCCAAAAAACTCGATCAGCGCGTCCCCGGCGTAGCCGCCGCCATCAAAAACCGTGATGGGCCCCGCGGGAAGTTTCATCCCCGTGGTGTTGGTCAGCTCCGCGGCCAGCTCCGGGTGTATGGACGTTCCCAGGGCCCTGGCCCCGGGCAGGATGAGGGTTTTGACCGCCCCCATGGTTCCTCCCCCCAGGGGGATCATGGCGCTTTGCCGCCGGGGCAGGGTAACGGGATTTTTTACCGTATAGGCGAACTGGTCCCCCGCGGCGCTTCCCGCCGCCGCCGCCGGAACCCCGGTAAGGCTGCTCCGGGGAGGGGCCGGCCTGGGTTCCGCCGGAGCGGCCATGGCCTTTGCCGCGCGGGCGTTGTACTCCGGCGCCTCCGCGTCCATCAGGTACGCCTCCTCCCGGAGCGCCGGGGATCGTTCGTCCCGGGCGTAGCCCGGATCGTGGCCCCGGGCCTGGGCCGCCCCCGCGATGGCCAGGGGCAGGGCGGGCCGGTCGAGGTAGTAGGGGGGGTAGAGGCGCTGGATAAACGAGACGGGCCGGCCCGAAACCAGGGAAAGTTCCACGTTGTTCCAGTCCGCGTCGCTGTCGTTGTCGATGATCGCCCAGCCCTGGAAGAGGGGCTTTGCCTGCCCCAGGTCCAGCCGGTAGGAGACCTTCCAGACCGGCGCGGCGATAACATAGCTGAGGGAGACGTTCCGGTTCCCGCCGCCGGGGAGGCTGATCCGGAGCCGCCGGGTTTTGGAACCCCGGTGGGCGGCGATCAGGTCCAGGGCCCGGCTGATGCCGGCGTTCAGGGCCGGATCGGTAAAACGAAAGGAAACGATGTCCTTGACGGCGATGATCCGGATTCCCCCGCCGGTGTAGAGGGACAGGAAGGCCTCGCCCGCCGGGGGCCGTTCCCAGTCTTCCGGGGCCGCCCGCCGGTACTCCACCCCCAGGATCCGCCCGCTGATGGGGTTGGGGGCGGAAACCTCCAGGTCCGCCCCCCGCTGGGCGGCGAGGATCGCCGCCGCGCCGGGGCTGCCGGAAAGGTCAACCCCCAGGCTTTTGAGGGTTTGTTCCAGGGTTTCCTCCGAGGGGTAGCTTACCGAGGGGGAAGCCCCGCCCCCGGGGGGGAACACCGTTCCCGGGGCGGGATCGTTGATGGTAAGGGACTTGAGGGCGTCGTCCACCGCCTCGAGGTCAAAGGAAAGGAACAGCTCTGCGTTTCCCGAAACCGCGCCGGCATGCTCAAAGTAGCCCACCCCGGAAGAAAAAAGGGCGATCCGTTTTACCGGCAGGCCGGGAGCGTCCCCGCCCTCCCCGTGTGCCGCCCCCCGGGCCCCCGGGGAAAGGACGGCCAGGAGGACCAGCGCGGGGTACAGGAGGTTTTTCACAACCGTTCCAGTTGTATGGTCTTGGTGGTTTGATCGCACAGTTCCGGAGGGCCGTAGTACTGGATGCCCCCGGGGAAGTGGTACAGGGTTTCTACCGCCCACTCCTCCCGCCGGGAGGCGAAGGCCCTGAAGGGCGCGCCCTCCAGTTCTACCAGGGCCTTTTTGATCACCGGCTTGGAGGAACCCTGGCGGCGTTCCATGTTCATCATCATCGTCAGGGGCACCCCGCCGGGGATCCATTGATCCGCCGGGGCCGTCAGGTTCCGGACGCTGGAAACATAACCCGTCAGCCCCGAGGCGATCAGCACAAAGGCGGTAAAGCCCAGGGAGTAGCAGTAGTCCGCGTCAAAGTTGCTGGGGAAGGCGCAGCGGCCCTCGTAGCCAAAGAAGTGGGCCAGGGCGCTGAATTTGCCCAGGTAGGCCCCGGTTTTTTTCTGTTCCGCCAGCTTTTTTTCCACCATGCCGATGAGGAGCCGCTCGGTTTCTATCCGGGAAACCTGGACATTGCCGTGGGGGTCCCGGTCCGCCAGAAGCTGCCGGGCGATTTCCGGGGGCAGGGTTTTAAAGATGTCCGCGGACTGGGTGGAAAGACGCCGGTCAAGCCAGTGGACCTGGTCGGCAAAGCCGGGGATCTCCGCGAGTTCCCTTTCGTGATCCGCCATAAGATCGTTCAGTTCCTTGATCAGCTGTTTTATTTCCGGTACAAACTCGATAAGCCCTTCGGGGATAAGCACCACCCCAAAGTTGTTTTTTTCCGCCGCCCGTTTAACGATGGAAGCGCAGATCTCCCCCACGATGTCGTTCAGGGAAAGCTGTTTCGCCTCCACCTCCTCGGAGATGAGGCACACGTTGGGCTGGGTTTGGAGGGCGCATTCCAGGGCGATGTGGCTTGCCGAGCGGCCCATGAGCTTGATAAAGTGCCAGTATTTCCGGGCGCTGGCCGCGTCCCGTTCTATGTTGCCGATAAGCTCGCTGTAGGTTTTGCAGGCTGTGTCAAAACCAAAAGAGGCCTCGATAAACTCGTTTTTCAGGTCCCCGTCTATGGTTTTGGGGCAGCCAATCACCTTGGTAAAGGAACCCTGGGCGATAAAGTATTCCGCCAGGAGGGCGGCGTTGGTGTTGGAATCGTCCCCGCCGATGATCACCAGCGCGTCCAGGTTCCGCCGCCGGGCCGTTTCCAGGACCGCGGCGAACTGCACCGGGGTTTCTATCTTGGTCCGCCCGGAACCGATAATGTCGAACCCCCCGGTGTTCCGGTAGGCGTCGATCTGTTCGGCGGTAAACGCTATGGCCCTGTCCTCGATGAGGCCGCTGGGACCCCCCAGAAAACCCAGCAGGGTGGAGGCGGGGTTTCCCCGTTTCATGCCGTCGTAGAGTCCGGCGATTACGTTGTGCCCCCCCGGCGCCTGTCCCCCGGAGAGGATCACCCCCACGGTGAGGGAGCCGGTGATCTTTTCGTTTTTTCCCCTGACAAAGCGGGCGATGGGTTTGCCGTAGGTCATCTGGAAAAGCTCTTCCAGGGCCTCGGCGTCGTCCAAAGAGGAGGTGGGCTCCCCCAGCTCAAGGGCTATTTCCTCTATCGGCCCGGTGAGGATGGCGGGCAGCTTTGGTTTGTAGGCGTAACGAAACCTTTGAAGTACTGAGGTTTCCATGGGCACTCCTTATGCGAGATTAGAGTTGTTTGGCGGTAACCGCCGGGGGGCCGCCAAACCTCCGCGCGACTATGGGACCAGTATACCGGAAAGGGGGATATTCCTCAAGGGGACTCCGGACCGGGCCGCCGGGAACGAAAAACAAAAAAAGCAAAAAAGCTTGTGGAACCGGCTAATGGGGTGTAGAGAATATGCGTATGGGCGATACCTCAGGATCGATCACCGCCATGCTTCGCGTCCCTGGAGTCCGCGCCAAGCGCAAACTTCCAAGCAAGACCTTCACAGGGATGCGCCGCCATACGATGGGGCGACGCTATAAGGCAAGCATAACATAAAAACAGGAAAGTCAGAGTACGAGACTTCCATGGACGGCGATGCTAGCGGCGCGGGCCGCCCGCGTCCGCGCGGATAGTTCGCGCCGCGTCAAACGCCGCCGGCTCCCCAAAACGCCTAGCCCCCGATGATCGTGCCCAGAAAGGGCTTCCCCTCCAGGATAAGGGCCAGGTTGGGCAGATCCCGGCCCGCGGCGCAGATCACCTTAAGGCCCAATTTAGCAGCGTGACGGCTTGCCACGGGATCAAAGGGGACGTTCCTGCCCGGGGTCCACTCGTCCCCCACCATGGCCCGGAAATCTTCCCAGGAAATGGCGTCTATGGGCCGGGCCTGGGGATTTTTCCGGGGATCATCGGTATAAACCCGCTGGATGTTGGAAAGGTTGATCACCGATTCGGCCTGAAAGCGTTCCGCCAAAAGCACTGCGTCGTAATCGGAGGAAAAACCCGGTTTCCACCCCGCCGCCACAAGGATCCGGTTCACAAAGGGATCGACCTTGGAGGGATCGGTGATCACCTCCTGGGAACACCAGTCGCCCATAATCCCCTTAACAAGCTGGGCGTTAAGGCGGGTGGCCATGATCCCTATCCAGTCCGCTTCCTCGTCCTTTACCGCGGCGGCCGTTTCCCGGTAGGCGCTCTGCCAGGCCCGGGCGGGACCGCCACCCCCCACCACAAGGATAAAGCGCCGCTTTTCGTCCCTTTCCAGGAATTGACCGATCAGCGCCCGGAAGCTCCGCAAAAAGCCGGTATCTACCCCTTCGGGGGCGACGATTGAGCCGCCCAGGGAAATGACGGTAACCATCACCGGGTCTCCGGCTTGGCCCGGACTTCCGGGGGCGCTTTAACGGCGGTTCCCGCTTCCCCCGGGGCCTTAATCGCCGCGGGGGCTTTTGCCGGAGGTTTGGCTTCGGCGGGAGCCCCCGGGGCGGGGGCGGGGGCGCTCTCTGGAGAGGGGTCCGTTGGCGCCGTCTGTTGTTCCGGCTCTTCCCCGTAGCGGTACAGGGTAAGGCGCAGTTCTATCCGGGGATTGTCCGCCGGGGCGTTTGAGCCCAGGGGGAAGTAGTAGATCTCCTCCCCAAAATCCATAGGCATGGAGTGCATGGTAGTTTTATAGCTCATCCCCTTGTCGGGCAGGTAAACCCATATTTGGCCCTGGGCGACCAGCACGTTCTGGCCCTGTCCTCCCCGGGTATAGGGGGTGAACTGGATAGCCACCACCAGGTTATCCCCCACCAGTTTAATGCTTACGGGCCGTCCGGGAATGGTTATTTTGGAATTATAGGCGTTCCACACTTCCTGGCTGTTTTCCTCAATCCGGGTGGTGATTCGCAGGACCATGGCCTTGTCCTTCAGGGCGGGGAGTTCCTCCAGAGACAGGTCCTGGGCCCGGAGTTCCACCCCGGGAACGGCGCAGAGCAGGACAAGAACCAGCGTTAAGGATCCCCGGATCCGCCCGCCGCGCCTCATGGGGAATAACCGTCCCGGCCGCCGCCCGCGCCGGCCCTGGAATAGTCCGCGGCCCGGAGCATTTGGGGTTCTCCGGCGTTCTTAAAGGTTGTGCCGGGCAGGCGGATGATGACCATATCCGAGGAATCCCCGGTCCCCAGGTACTGAAGGACGCTCGCCATGTCGCTTACCGGGGCCAGGTCCTGGACTTCCATCCCCGCCAACTGGGGCTCCGCCGGGGCCCTTACCGGCTGACGGAGGATGATAAGCGCCGCCAAAGCCAGAATCATAACCAGCCCCGCGGCGGCGGCCACCGGTATGGGGACGGCGATGTAGCCTGTCCAGAAATTCCCGCCCTCTCCCCGCCGGTACCGGGGGGCGCGGTTTTCCCCGGCCAAATAGGTCTTTTCCCAGACCCTGGCCATGGCCCTTTCCATAGCGGCCCCGGCGGACAGATCCGTTCCCGCGGCAAGCCTTTGCCGGGTAACCCGGTAGCTTTCCAGCCGCCCGCGGCATGGGGAACAGTTTTGTAAGTGATTTTCAAGCTTTTCTTTCCAGGGAGAATTCAATTCCCCGTCAAAGTAAACCGACAGAATTTGACGATCAGGACACATAGTACCCATCCTTAACCCGCGCCGCCGGAACTTTCCCCGGCCTTTTCTAAAAGCAGGGCCGCCAATCGTTCCCTGGCCCTGAAAACCCGGACCTTTACGTTTCCCTCGCTGATCCCCAAAGTCCGGCCTATTTCCTTATAGGTTAATTCCCCATATTCCTTTAATACTAACACCATACGCAGGTTTTCGGGAAGCGCCCTCAAGGCTTCCGATACTTCCAGCCTTGTTTCTTTCTTAAGGAGTTCCTCCTCCCCTGTTTCTTCGGTTCTTTGGTTTTCCCTAAAGACCCGCTGATAGGCCCGCCGTTCCCGCTCCTTCCGTTTAGCATAATTCAAAGCCGAATTTTTTACTACCCTGATAAGCCAGAACTTCGCCTCTTCCCCGTTGGGAAAGACTATTTTTTTCTCGTGGTAGCGAAAAAAAGCCTCCTGGCACAGGTCTTCCGCCGCCTCCTCGCTTTCCGTTATACGGTACGCCACCCGAAAAAGAATGGGAAAAACCGCGGTATAGAGACGGCGGAACTCTTCCTCCTGGCTTTCCAGCGGAAACCCCGATCTTACATCTGTAAACAACATTCTTCCCTAATTGTTACATGTTCCATAGCCTTAAGCCTTTACCCGCCGCCAGACCGTACCGTTTTTGCCATCTTCCAGGATAACGCCTTTTTCTTTCAATTTCCCGCGAATGGCGTCCGCCGCGGCGAAGTCTTTGGCCGCCTTGGCCGCCGCCCGCCGGGCGATACATTCTTCCACTTCGGCGGCGAATTCCGGGCTTTCCCCCGGGCCGTTTTTCGTCTCCAGGGCCGCCTGGAGGGCCTCCGCGAGTTTAAGGCCCAGGACCCTGTCCATTTGAAGGGCCGCCCAAAGGGCTTCCCCGGGGGCGATGGCGTCCCGAAGGAGGCCCCACAATTCCGCCAGGGCCCGGGGGGTGGAAAGATCATCGTCCAGGGCGCTGTGAAAGGCGGCGAGCCTGGCCTGGACGGCGCTGGAAACGCCGTTCGCGGAACCGGCGATGGCCGCGGCGTTCACGCCGCCCCCGGCGGCGGCCAGCGTACACAGCCGGTCCGTCAGGGAGCGCCGGGAATTCCTCGCGCTGTCCAGGGCCTCCCAGGAAAACTGAAGCTGGCTGCGGTAATGCCCCCCCATAAGGAAATAGCGGTAATCCAAAGGGTCGTAACCGGCGTCCACCAGACTTTGCAGGGTCAGGAAGCCCCCGGCGCTTTTGGACATCTTTCCCTTGTCAAGGACCAGGAATTCATTGTGAACCCAGTAACGGACCCAAGGGCGCTTTCCCGTGGCGGCCTCGCTCTGGGCGATCTCGTTGGTGTGGTGGACCGGTACATGGTCGATTCCCCCGGCGTGAATATCAAACTGTTCCCCCAGATAGCGGATACTCATGGCGGAACACTCAATATGCCAGCCCGGATAACCCCTGCCCCAGGGGCTGTCCCAGACCAGGGCCTGGTTCGCGAACTTGCTCCTGGTAAACCACAGGACAAAATCGCCGGCGCCGCGCTTGTTCTCGTCCACCCCCGTACGGGCCCCGGCTTTAAGGTCCTCCATCCTCAGGAGAGCGAGACCGCCATAGCCCTCAAAGCGGCCGATGTCGAAGTACAGATTTCCCCCCGCGGTATAAGTGTACCCCCCGGCCTCGATTCGCTTGATAAGATCGATCATGTCGGCTATGTGTTCCGTGGCTTTGCACACCGTGGCGGGGCGGATTATGTTCATCCGGTCCGTGTCGTTAAAAAAGGCCCGGGTATAAAAATCGGCGATCTCCAGGACGCTCTTTCCCCGTTCGGCGGCGCTTTTTATCATCTTGTCTTCCCCGGAATCGTCGTCCCCCGAAAGGTGGCCCACATCGGTGATATTCATCACATGGTTTACCCGGTAACCCCGCTCCCGAAGGACCCGGGTAAGGATGTCGTGGGTTACATAGGCCCGGAGGTTCCCGATATGGGCGTAATTGTACACCGTGGGGCCGCAGCCGTAAAAACCGGCTTCCCCTTCCCGAAGGGGCTTAAATTCCTCCACCCTCCGGCCCAGAGTATTAAACAAACGCAAAGCCATGGTATAGTATCCCTGTGCCCACTGTAGCGGAATTATGGAAAAACATCAATTCCCGGCTGGAGGATGGCCGGGACGGCGAAACCGGACCCGCCGGCGCGCCCGGTCCCTTTAAGGGGGAATTCCGTTTTGATGAACCCCTGGCCGCCCACACCACCTTTCGGGTGGGGGGGCCGGCGGATCTTTGGGTCCGGCCCAGGGCGGAGGAATTCGCCGCCTTAGCGGCCCTGCTCCTGGAAGCCGCGGGGGAAGCGGAAATCCCCGTGTACGTTTTGGGGGCCGGGGCGAACCTGGTGGTGGCCGACCGGGGGATCCGGGGGGTAACGCTGGATACCACGGCCTTGACCGGTCTAGTCCCCCCCCCGAACCAGGGGGCGGGCTCTGCCGAGGAAGGCCCGGCGGGAAACGACCCCGGCGGAAACGTTCTGCGGTTCCGGGCCGGGACCGCCGCGGATGACGCCGCGGAGGAGGCCGCCCGGCGCGGACTTGGGGGGCTGGATTTTCTGGCGGGTATGCCCGGTACGCTGGGGGGCGCTTTGTGGATGAACGCCCGGTGCTACGGCGGGGAAATGGCCGACGCCGCGGTGGAGGCGGTATATCTGGAAAGGCCGCCAGGCCCGCGAACCCCGGAAAGTCCCGCCGCGGCGCGGCGTATCCTCAAGCTGAGGAAGGAAGATTTTGGCTATAAAACAAGCCCCTTCCAAGGCCGGGAGGGGATAATCCTTGAGGCGGCCTTTGCCCTGCGGAAAAGCGATCCCCCCCTGATCCGGGAAACCATGGCGGCCCATCGGAGGGACCGGGAAGAAAAAGGACAGTACCGCTTTCCCAGCGCCGGATCGGTCTTTAAAAATAACCGGGCCTTTGGAAAACCCGCGGGGAAGATCATCGACGAACTGGGACTCCGGGGCCTTTCCGCGGGAGACGCCCAAGTGGCGCCCTGGCACGGGAATATCATCATCAACCGGGGAAAGGCCCGGGCGGCGGACATCAAGGCCCTGACGGAAACCCTGGAGGAACGGGTCTTCGCCGCCCTGGGACTTAAGCTGGAGCGGGAGGTGCTTTTTGCCGGGGACTGGACAGGCCCGGGGGATTAACACCCCGTTTCCCGCGTTGTATTCATCCTTTACCCATGCACCGATCGCAGCGCGTGCTCCAAATCCTCAATTATGTCATCAACCTGCTCAAGGCCGATATGCACCCGGATCAGAGACAACCGTTCCGGCGGAATATCGTCCCCTTCGTAATACTTTATGGCGTTGGGGAAAACAAGGCTTTCATAGCCCCCCCAGCTGACCGCGCGCTTGAATAAGGTGAGCGTGTCCGTAAAACGAACTACATCGGAAAACTGTTTTGTTTTGAGACGAAAACTGAAAAGGCCCGATCCGCCCCGGAAAAGTTTTTTCGCCCGCTCGTATTGGGGATACGAGGGCAGCATCGGGTAAAGCACGCTTTCTACCTTGGGATGTTTTTCAAGATACGAGGCGATGGAAAGCGCGTTCTCGTAGTGCGTTTTCATGCGTATATGGAGGGTCCGCAGGCCCCGCAGCATAAGCCATGCCATAAACGGATCGGGCACGGTCCCCAACTGCAAAAATTCCTGCCGCTGAATCAGGTCAATGTCCGCCTTGCCGCCGGCAACGACCCCCGCGATAATATCGCTTGAGCCGCCGAAATATTTGCTGCCGGAATAGACAACTATATCGATGCCGAGCTGTATCGGGTTACAGAAAACCGGCGTCGCCCAGGTGTTGTCTATGATTGTCTTTATGCCGCGTTTTTTCGCCTCCGCCGCGATAGCCGGCAGGTCCTGCAATGTAAAGGTAAGCGTTGTGGGGCTTTCAAGGTAAATCACCTTCGTTTCGGGCCGTACCGCACCGATCACTTCCTCCGCGTCAGTACCATCAACAAACGTATGGGTTACGCCGAAACGGGGGAGGTACTTTTCAAGCAGAACGCCGCACCAGCTGTAACAATCACGCACGCAGACAACGTGATCGCCGGATTTGACAAACGCCATAATCGCGTGGGAAATCGCCGCGACGCCGGAGGAAACAAGTTTCGCCCGTTCGGCGCCGTCCAGCGCGGCGAGTTTTTGTTCGACCAGCGTTACCGTTGGATTGTTGCCCCGGGTGTAAACCGAATGATCAACTTCGTTCACCAGCGCTTCCCGGAATTCGGCGAAGGATTTAAAACAAAAAATCGACGTTTGATAAATCGGCGGGCTCACCGCGCCGAAAGGATTGTCATCTTCCCCCAGGTGGTGCAGAACGCGGCTCAAGCTATCGTTGTCCATGAACTATCCTTTTACGCCGCCTTCGGTCAAACCGGCGACAATGTACTTCTGGCCAAACGCGAAAATCACCATCGTCGGCAGCAGCGCGATAACAATGCCCGCGCTCATAATGTCCCAGCTTATACCCGCCTTGGAAATAAAGGAATTCAGCGCCACGGGGACGGTCATCTTGGTATCCGTGGACATGAGCATCACCGCGAGGAACAGCTCATTCCAGATGTTGACAAAGGAAAAACTGAAAATCGCCACAAGCCCCGGAAGGCTGATGGGAAGGATCACCCGGAAAAGGGCGGTTACCGTGTCGCAGCCGTCGATAAGGGCCGCCTCCTCAATGGACGAGGGGATGTGATCGAAAAAACTTTTCGCCATGATGGCCCCAAAGGCCACGGTGGTGGCGGCGTACACGACAGCCAGAATGAGGCGGTTATTGGTCAGGTGGAAAGACGTAAGGGTAAAGTAAAGGGGCGCCATGAGGATAAAAGAGGGCACCATCTGGCTGAAATAAAGCGCCAAAAGGAAACCCCGGATGCTCTTTCTGGTTTTGAGCCTGGACAGGCCAAAGCCGGCCATCACGCTGATCGCGAGCCCCCCGGCGGCGGCGAGGAGGGAAATCCAGATAGAATTGGCGAAGTAGGTTCCAAACCGGGCGAAACCCAAAAGTTTCGCGTAAGCGGCGAAGCTGACCTTTGAGGGAAAATACCGGAGGGGGAAGGTAAAAATTTCCTGGCTGGGCTTGAGGGACGTGATGAGGATCCAGAAAAAAGGCAGCACCGCGAAGGCCATAAAACAGGCCAGCGCCAGGACCCGGAAACAACCGCCCGCCGTTTTGCGGAAATACCGTCTCGCGTTCACAACGTCAACTCCTTTCTCGCCACAGTCCTCAAGTAGAAAAAGGCGAACACAAAAAGTATGGTAATAATGATAAAGCCCACCGCCGAGCCCTGGCCGTAATCGTAATTTTTCGTAATCTTGTTGATCATTTCCGTGGCCAGGATATTGGTGGCGTTGGCCGGGCCGCCGCCGGTCATGCCGTAGATGATGTCAGGAAAATTCATGATCCACATAAAACGGAGCAGCACCGTGGTGGTGATGGTGGAACGTATGTAGGGAAGGGTAACACAGAAAAGCTGACGGCCCTTTCCCGCGCCGTCGATTTCGGCGGATTCGTACAGTTCCCGGGGCACCGATTGCAGGGCCGCGAGGAGCATGATGGCGAAAAAGGGAATGCCGTACCAGATATTGGCGATGATGACCGAAGCCATGGCGTAGCGGGGATTGGAAAGAAAACCCACCGGCGCGCTGAGAAGTCCCACCCGCATGAAAATATCGTTTATAACACCGAACTGGCCGTTAAACAACCAGGACCAGATGAGCCCTATGGCAAATCCCGAAAGAGCCCAGGTGTAAAACACGCAGCCCGTATAAACGCCCCGGCCCTTAAAGGGCTTCCGCAAAAGCAGGGCCAGGGAAAAGCCCAGCAAAAACTGGCCCGCCAGGGAAAAAACAACCCAGGCGGCGGTATTCCAGAGGATCTTGACAAATTTGATGTTGGGATCCGAAAAAATAGCGATGAAATTCCCGAACCCGTTGAAGCGGGTCCGGGAAAGGTTCAGCATGGAATAGTGCATGAAAGCCGTAATGATCCCCCGGCCAATGGGGTAGTAGATAAAAACAAGCAGAAGCGCGATCAAGGGTATGAACATCAACCCATACCCGCGGCCGACGGATTTTTTGATTTTCCCCGGGCGATCCATGCACCGCCTCCTTATTTCCAGTAATCCGACCAGGCTTTAACGGCCTCTTCCGGGGTGGTCTGCCCCAGGAAGGTGGACTGCAGGTACTGCGCCTGGACCTGGGACCATCCCGGGAATTTCTCGTTGGTGTAGGGATACCGCACCATCACATACTTTTCGGGCGAGGCGAGGACAGCCGCCCACGCCTGGTACACCCCGGAGGAGAAATAAGAATCCTCCTCGTAGGTGGAAGAATTGACCGGCAGGGCGCCGTAGGCCTTGCAGATAGCCGCGTTCCGTTCCGGGGCGGTCATAAAGGTGATAAAGTCCCAGGCCTGGTCCTTGTACTTGGAATAGGGCGGAATCCCCAGACCCGTGAAACCCGGCTCAAAGTAGAAGGCCCCGCTGCTTCCCAGGGGCATGGGGATAACCGTGTACTGATCCCGGGAAATATGCTCGTCAACCACGGCGACCGCGTCGGGATCCTGCATCAGGAAGGGGGTAATGCCCGAGGCGAAGGAAGTGATCTGCTCATTGAAACCCCAGTTTACCCCGTCGGAAGGAACGGCGTTCTTGAAGAGATCCACATAGGCCCGGAAGGCCGCCAGGAATTCGGGGCTGTCGAACACGCTGGTCCCGTCTTTGAGCTGGTAGAAACTCGCGGTATCCACGTTGTTCACATTGGAAAGGATCATCAGGTCCGACTGGCGGAAGGGGTTGCCCTTACCCCGGATGGAAAAGCCGTACTGGCTCTCGGAGGGCTTGGTGATCCGGGCGGCCATGGCGAAGAGCTCCTGTATGGTAGAGGGCATTTTGGTCTCGCCTAGTTTCGCCAGCACATCGGTACGGACAAAGAGGGCCGGCACGAAGATGAATTGGGGAATCATATAGGGTTTACCCCCCGCGGCGGCGGCCAGATCCTTGACCGAAGCGAGCAGGCCGTTCCAGCCCGGCCATTTGTCGATATAGGGCGTCAGGTCCTCCACCCAACTGTTGGTTACATGGATACTGGCCGTAAAATCCCGGACCTCGATGATGTCCAGGGGTTCCTTGGCGGAAAGGGCCTGGGCGGCGCGGTTATCCGACTGCTCGTAGGGCGGGGAAATCAGGTTGATCGTAATGTCGGGATGAAGACCCTCGTACTCGGCGATGATTTTCTTGATCTCCGCCGTCCGCGACGGGGAGCCCATGACCTCCAGAAAATTAAGCTCGATCTTTCCCCCCGCTTTTTTGGCGCAGGACATTCCAACGCCCGCGAGGATTACCAAAAAGAATACCCACAGCTTTTTCATGCTTTCTCCTTACGTATTTTGCCTTGGTTCAACATATTTTACCACCGGCCGCGTCCGCCGCCGATCATAATAAGGTAATCATAGCGCCGATTCCCTGGTTTGTCAACAAAAATCCCATCAAATTGTTGAACCCCGGTAACGCCGTCCCCTTCGCCGGAACCGGCCCGGGGGGGATCCGCTCTTTACCATTCTCTATTACGGGTCGTAAGATGCCGATAATAGAACTATGAAAAGGCCGCTTTTTTTTCTTGCCCTTTTTTCGTTCCCCCTGTGGGTTTTCTCCCAGGAGACGGAGATCATCCTCCCCACCCAGAAGGGGCCCTCCATTGTCCCCGGCTCGGAACCCCTGTCTGGAACTTTCCGGCGGCTCCGCCTGGGGATGAGCCTGGAGGAGCTAAAGGAGGCCCTGGCCGCGGACGAACTTTTCGCCTTCCGGGGAGACCCGGACGTGTCCTTCCTCCCCGTCAAGGAAGAAAACCTGGTGGAAACCGCGGGACTTTCCTTTATCCGCCGGGCTTTTTTTCAGCTCCGGGAAGGCCGGGTCTTTATCATGGCCTTTCGCCTGGACCCCCAGCGGATGGATCACTACTCGGTCTTTACCAGCCTGGTCCGAAAGTACGGGGAACCCGCGAGCCTGAACCCCCAGGAAGCGGTGTGGGAAAACGGCGAAATCAGGGTTTCCCTGGAACGCCCCCTCACGGTAAAGTATCTGGATATGACGGTCTTTCGGGCGATCCTGGGGGAGGCCAGGGCGGAGGAATCCGCCGAGATCTTCCGGCGCCAGGGTTTCTTAAATGACTTCTAGCCCCCCCCTTCGTTGCCCCTCCCCCCGGAGCCGGGGTGGACAACGCCTTTTCATCCGGGCGGCGCTGACCCTTTGCCTGGGCGGCCTGTTAAGCTGCGCCGTCCGGGACTTTTCCGCCCGGACCCCCCAAACCCCCGGTTCCGGCGCGCCCCAGACGGGGCTGGAAGCGCGGACCCTGGTGATCGAGAAAGCCGCGGGCGGCGCAGTGCAGGTGGAGGCGGAGGTCGCCCGTACCGAGGAGCAGCGTTCCACGGGGCTGATGTTCCGCAAGGAACTGGAGGACGGCCGGGGAATGCTCTTTGTGTTTGACCGGGACGAGGTGCTATCGTTCTGGATGAAGAACACCCTCATTCCCCTTTCCATCGCCTTCATCGCCTACGACGGCGTCATCATCGATCTGCGGGACATGCGGCCCGGGGACCTCCGCTCAATCAGCTCCAGCCGCTCCGTCCGCTACGCCCTGGAGGTTCCCCAGGGCTGGTTCCACCGGGCGGGGATAAAAACCGGAGACCGGGTAGATGTCGCGGGAAGGTAACCGCCCCGCCCGGATGACGGCGGCCAGAGGGCCTGACTCATCCCCCCTGGGGGAGGAGGGGATGGTGGCACCGTACTTCACGATCCGCCCCGGCTTTCCGGGGGGCCGGCTTTTCCGCGAAGCACCGCGCCTCCGCCTGAGGGCAGCGTTCGGCGAAGGCGCATCCCCGGGTTTCCGCCAGGGCGGCCGTTACTTCCCCTCTAAGGTCCGGCGCGGAACGTCCGCTTCCCCGGGGATGTTCCGCCGGGGACTTCCCGTCCGGCGCGAACCCCGCCCCCTCCACTTCGCGGACGGCCTGGTAAGGGCGCCGTCCCTGGCGCGGGTCCCCGGCTTCGCCGGAAACCCCCGAAGGCGCGAACAGCAGCCGGGTATAGGGGTGGGCCGCCGTTTTGTAC
This sequence comes from Treponema sp., assembly GCA_031257195.1. Lineage (GTDB taxonomy): Bacteria > Spirochaetota > Spirochaetia > Treponematales > Breznakiellaceae > JAIRPD01. Next base: position 59,409 of record JAIRPD010000041.1, read on the forward strand.
AACTCCGCGCCGGGGGCCTCCTCCACCAGTTCCCCCCGGTACATAACGCCGATGCGGTCGCAAAACCAGGAAGCCACCTTCAGGTCGTGGGCGATAAAAAGGAACGACAGATTCCGGCGGCGGCGGATGTCCCGAAGAAGGTTGAGGATCTGGCTTTGAATGGAAACATCCAGGGCGGAAACCACCTCGTCGCAGATCAGCAGTTCCGGCTCCATGATCAGCCCCCGGGCGATGGAGATCCGCTGCCGCTGGCCGCCGGAAAATTCCGCTGGCCGCCGTTCCAGGTCCGCCGCGGAAAGGCCCACCTCCTCCAGAATCGCCGCCGCCGCCCGGCGGGCCTCCCTGGCCCCCCGCCACTGGGAGGACCAGCGCCGCCCCGACGTGAGGAGGTCCAGGACGTTCATCCGGGGGTTCAGCGACCGGGCGGGGTCCTGGAACACGTACTTTACCTTTTCCCGGTACAGGGCCAGGTCTTTCTTTTTTAGCGCCCCCAGGTCCCCGCCCCGGTAGAGGATAGTCCCACCGCCGCTTTCGTACATCCGCGTCAGGAGGCGGGCGGTGGTGGTTTTTCCGCACCCCGATTCGCCCACCAGGCCGTAGCTTTCGTTTTCCCCGATGTCAAAGGAAACGCCGTTAACGGCGTACACGTAACGGCCCAGGGGGGCGAAAAAACCCGCCTCCAGGTTAAAGCGCTTGCGCAGATCCCTGACGGCGATGAGGGGCGGCATCCCTAGGCCCCGGCCTTCCAGCGCTTTGGCAGAACCAGCAGCGCCGCGATCAGCAGAACCAGCGAGACCGGCAGGGTAATCGCGGCGCTGGCGGCGAATCCCAGGGGGGCCAGAAAGCCCGCCATGATATAGCCGATAAAACAGATCACCGCCACGGTTAACGCGTAGGGAATCTGGGTGGAAACGTGATCGATGTGGTTACACCGGGCCCCGGTGGAGGAAAGGATTGTCGTGTCCGAAATGGGGGAACAGTGGTCCCCAAAAACCGACCCCGCCAGAACCGCGGAAAGGGAAACAATGGAAAGCTCCGGCGCCACAATGTCGCAGATATTGATCGTGATGGGAATAAGAATCCCAAAGGTGCCCCAGGCGGTGCCGGTGGAAAATGACAGGGCCGCGGCGATAAGAAACATGATCGCCGGAATCAGCGCCACGGGCATGGAGGAGGCCTCCACCAGGGCGGCCACATAGTGCCCGGTTTGAAGCAGGTCCCGGCAGATCCCGCTGATGGTCCACGCCAGGGTAAGGATGATGATCGCCGGGGTCATGGATTTGATCCCCGCCCCCAGGGCGGAAAAGAAGTCCGGGAAGCTGATAAGCCGGCGGGGCACAAACAGGAAGAACGCCGCGATCAGGGCGCCAAAGCCCCCCAAGGCCAGAGCGTACCCGGCGGAGGTATCGCCAAAGGCGGCGAAAAGGCTTTTGCCGTCCTCGTCCCAGTAGCCGCCGTACCAGAGCATGGACAGGACGGAGAAGATCACCAGGAAAACCACGGGGATGATCAGGTCCAGGACCCTGCCCCGGGGGGAAACCTGCAGCCGCTCAAGCTCGTCGCCCCCCGCGCTGGAAACGGAGGGGCTTTCCGTTACCCCCGTTTCTTCCGCCCGGCGCTGGGCCGCCGCCATGGGGCCGTAGTCGCCGTTCTTGCGGACCGCCAGCCAGATCACCATAAAGATCGTCAGCACGGCGTAGAGGTTCATGGGAATTGATCCGGCGAAGGCCCGCATCCCCGTTACCCCCGTCTCGGTGGGGTAGTAGGAAATCACCGAGGCGGCCCAGGAAGAAATGGGGGCGATCACGCAGATCGGCGCGGCGGTGGCGTCGATAAAGTAGGCCAGCTTTTCCCGGGAAATCCGGTGCCGGTCCGTGACGGGCCGCATCACCGTTCCCACGGTCAGGCAGTTAAAGTAATCGTCAATAAAGATCAGGACCCCCAAAAATGAGGTAAGCAGCCCCGCGCTTTGCCGGGACTTGATCTTCCCCGCCGCCCAGACCCCGTAGGCGTTGGAGCCCCCGGCCTTGGTAATCACCGCCACCAGGCCCCCCAGCAGGGCCAGGAAAATCACCATAGCGGCGTTGTCCCCGTCCGCCAGTTTACCGATCATCGTGTCGATGGTGACGGTAAAGACCCCCGCCGCCCCCAGGGAACCGAGGACGCTGAAAATCAGCGCCCCCGACATGATCCCCACCAGGAGGGAGAAGATCACCTCCCTGGTAATAAGCGACAGGGCGATGGCCACCAGGGGGGGGACCACCGACCAGATACCGGCGTTAATCTCGTTTTCCATGCTAACTCCTCCTATTCCTAAACTTCCTAAACTAAAACGCAGCGTACTTCGCCGTTTTCTTCCAGCGGGCGGAGGGGCGGAATCCCCCCCGTACATTCCGGCCCCCTCCGGGAACACCGGGGGGCAAAAGGGCACCCCGGCTCGGGGTGGGCCGGGTCCGTTACCCTCCCGGGGATGGACTGAAGCGGCCCCTCCATATAGTGGCTCCCAAACCGGGGGGAAGAGGCCAGCAGCGCCTGGGTATAGGGGTGCAGGGGCCGTTCGATGATCCCCCCGGAAGACCGGGACTCCATCACCAGCCCGCCGTACATCACCATCACCCGGTCCGCCATTTCCGCCACCAGATCTATATCGTGGCTGATAAAGATAATCGACAGGTTCCGGGACCTTCGCAGGGAGGTGAGCAGTTCCACGATCTGCCGCTGGATAGTTACGTCCAGGGCCGTGGTAGGCTCGTCGGCGATAAGCAGTTCGCAGTTCTGGGCCAGAGCCAGGGCGATGCCGATCCGCTGGAGCTGCCCCCCGGAAAACTGGTGGGGAAAATTCGACAACCGCTCCCGCCCCCCCTCAAGACCGGCCTCGGCCAGGAGCGCTTCCGCCTTTTTCGCCGCCGCTTCCCGGGTGATCCCCGGATCGGCGTTCCTAAAGGTTTCCAGAAACACCTTCCCCACGCTTTGCAGGGGGTCGTAGCTTCTTCCCGGTTCCTGGAAGATCATGCCGATCTTCCGCCGGAGGAGCGTCATCCGCCGGGCGTGGAGCGCCCTCCCCCGCCCCCGGGGTTCCCCCGCCGGGGGCCCCAGGATTTCCCCGCCCCCGTAGCGGACGGACCCCGTAACAAGGGCGTTCCGGGGCAGCAACCCCGGAACCGCCAGGGTACTCACGCTTTTTCCCGAGCCGCTTTCCCCCACTATCCCCAGCACCTCCCCGGGGCGTACCGTAAAGGACACCCCCCGGACGGCCTCCAGGGAAAGGACCTCCCGCCCCCGGAGAACGGAAAAACTCACCCGCAGGTCCCGGACCGCCAGCAAAGCGCCGTCCCCCGGCTCCCCCGGCGGCGGGGGGGTCTCTTCCCGGCCCTGGCCCCCGGCTTCCGGCCCCCCGGTTTTCCGCCGGCGGCGGGCCGGGCGGGAAAAAACCGCGTGGTAGGGATCGTAAAAGTCCCGCAGGCAATCCCCCAGGAAGTTAAAAGCCAGGGTGGCGGCCAAAAGAAACCACACCGGCCAGAGGATCCAGGGGTAGGACCGAAGGTTGCTGAGGGTACTGATGTCCCGGCGGATCAGGGAGCCCCAGCTTACCGCGGGGTCCACAATCCCCAGCCCCAGGTACGAAAGGGTGGTCTCGGTCATAATAAACCCCGGAATAGACAGGGCCACGCTGACAATAAGCAGGCTGGCGATCTGGGGGATGATATGGGCCCCCACAATCACCGGGGCGGGGATCATCTCCAGTTGGGCGTTCTGGACAAATTCCTCCCGTTTGATGGCGTGGACCAGCCCCCGGATCGTCCGGGCCGAGCCGGGCCACCCCACCAGGGAAAGGATGATCGTGATCATCATGTAGGTCTGGCCCGAATCCATCCGGGCCGAAAAAAGGGACCGGAGGAAGAGAATCAGGTAGAGCCCCGGGATGAGCATGAAGAATTCGGCGAACCGCATGATCCCCCAGTCCAGGGCCCCCCCGGAATAGCCGGAAAGGCCGCCAAAGACCACCGCCAGAAAGAGCGAAATCGCCGTGGCGATAAAACCGATGGTCAGGGAGATCCGGCTGCCGTAGACAATCCGGGAAAAGAGGTCCCGCCCCAGGTGGTCCGCCCCCATGAGGAAGACCGGGTAGTCCCCCTCCCCGGGGCCGGTGGTAAAGAGGTGGCGCTCCAGGGGGATAAGCCCCCAGAGCCGGTAGGGCTCTCCCCGGGCGAAGAACCGCAGGGGAGCGTAGAGGCCCCGGATTCGGACGTACTTCCAGGTAACCGTGTTGGTTACCCGGGCCTCCTGGGCCTTAAAGCCCCGGTCGAAGCGGAGATTCGGCGGGTGGCAGGTAAGGGAGGGAAAGGCCCTGGTGGGCGAGTAGGGGGCGATGAATTCCGCGAAGATCATCATCGTGTACAAAAGAAGAATAACGATCAACGACGCCATGCCCAGGGGACGGGTCTTGAGGGAGACAACTAATTTCCACATACCTCTTGTACCCCCGCCCCGCGCCCCCCGCCGGCTTTGGCGGCCCCGAGCCGGGGCGGTGGAGAAAACTATACACCGGAGGGGGGAATGAGGCAAGGGGGCTAGGCCGGACGCCGCCCGTCGTCCCCGGCGGGGTCCGGGGGTCCCGGGGGGTCCTGGCCCAGCTGCTTAATCCGGTACGCGACAGCCTTGGTAATGTCGCCCATAAGCTGCTTTTGAACCTTTGCCAGGGTTTCGGTTTCCACCAGCGGACGGGTCGCGGCCGTAAAGAGGGCGGGGGGGTCAATCTCAAGGGCGGCGGCTACGCGTTCCAGCATTTCGGGGGTGGGGAACTTCTTTTCGGTCTCAATCAGGGCTATGTAATTGGTCGAGGTATTTACCCGTTCAGCCAGCTGCGCCTGGGTAAGTCCCAGGGTCCGCCGCCGCTCCTTCATATTTAAGGCTAGTACTGTTCGCAGACTGTTCATGCTTCCAACTCAGTTTTTTTTCTATTGTGGGGACAGGCGGGTAGTTGACAATTTACTTTAGATAAAGTATCAATAATTATTTACTAAACGGAAACTTTATTTCCGGGTGGGCCGTTGGGCCCATTATTTTCACGCGGGGGCGCTGGAAGCGCCTCCTAAGGAGTCTTTTTATGA
>JAIRPD010000049.1 GCA_031257195.1 Treponema sp.
CACGAGGGCGGACTGCTTGCGATCCGGGTAATTTTCCCAGGGGCCCCGGCCCAGGTAGGCGATGTTCTCCAGCCGGGGATCGAGGACGAATTCCAGGCCGACCCGGGGGAGGTACGAAAGACCCCGGCGGATCTCCACCCCGGCCTCGATGGTCACCTCACCGGAGGGGGCGAATTCGTAGGCCAGATCGCCCCTGATCACCGGCCCCCCAGTTTGGGCCCCGCCCTTGACCCAATAGGAATCGATCACCCGGATCCGGGCCGCGCCGCCCCCGGCGCTTTCCACGGCAAAATCCTCCAGCCGGCGTTCCAGCCGGTCGTAGCCGGATTCATGCCAGTCCTCCAAAACCCCGCCCCGGTCTACCCCGGTGGGGGCCCGGAAAAAGAGGCCCCTCCCGGCGGAACAGAGGAGCCGCTCCTCCCCGGCGGAAAGGCCGGTCAAAAGCCCCGTGCCTTTGTCGAAGCGGGCCGCGCCCGGGGTTTGGCCCATTTCAAAGCGGATATTCACGCCGCCGGAACCCTCGTCAATTTCCACCGGCCTATAGGCCGCCCCCGGTTTCGCGGCCCCCGCAGGTTTGATATATGCCGGCAGGATCCCCGCGCCCAGGTCGAACTGGCAGCGGTAGAATTCGTGGCCCTTCTCGTACACATGGAACGCCTCTTTGGCGATGATGAACAGATCGATAAAGTATTCCTTCCCCGGCTTCTTCTGTTTGTCCCAGCCTGAGTCCAGGGTGAAGCGGCCGTCGTCCATGGGCGGCGTTTCGGGCAGATCGACGGTTCCCTCCCTGAGGGGAACGCCGTCGCAGGTGATCCGCCAGGCCAGGGCGAAGGCCCCGCCCCCCCAGTCCTGGGAACGGTTCCTGAACACGAAGCGCCCCTCCGCCGGATGTTCCCCCCCGATTTTCACCGGGGACTGGCAGTTCTTGATTTCCCAGGCCGCGGGCTTGGGCCGGTAATCGGCGAAGACCACCCCGTTGCAGCACATCACCGGGGGACATTCATAATCGCCCATCTCCGGGAAATCGTCCCCGACAGCCATAAAGCTCTTCCCGGCCTCGTCTTTTTTGAGGAGGTTCTTGTCCTGCCAGTCCCAGATAAAGCCCCCCTGGAAGCGGTCGAAGCGCTCCACCGCGTCCCAGTACTTGAAGAACGCCCCCGCCGCGTTGGCCTGGCTGTGGGCGTATTCGGCCAGGATCACCGGCCTCAGGTCCCGGCTGTCCGCGAGCCAGTTGATGATATGCTCCACCGGGGTGTAGTTGACGCAGCGGACATCGGAGATATGCGGTTCCGTGTCCCCCCGCTCGTACTGGACGAACCGGGTGGGATCGTAGTCGTGGAGCCAGTTCGCCATGGCCGCGTGGTTGCAGCCCACCCCGGACTCGTTCCCCAAAGACCAGCCGATGATGCAGGGATAATTCTTGTAGCTCAGGGCCATCCGCGCCCCCCGTTCCAGGAAAGCCTCGCTCCATTCGATGTCCGCCGCCAGGCTGCTCAAGACCCCGTGGGTTTCCAGGTTCGCCTCGCAGAGCACCGCGATGCCGTAGCGGTCGCAGAGTTCGTACCATTCCGGGCAGTTGGGGTAGTGGCTGGTTCTGACGGCGTTGAAGTTGAGCTTCTTCATCAGAAGGATTTCCGCGGTCATCGCCTCCCGGCTCATGGTTCGGCCCGTGATATAGTGATGCTCATGCCGGGCCACCCCCCGGACGATGAGCCGCTTCCCGTTCAGCATGAGCACGTTGTTTTGGAAGGAGATCTTCTTGAACCCCGTCTTCTGGGATTCCCAATCCAGGGCCGCGCCGTTTTTATCCAGCAGGGTGAAGACCAGGGTGTACAGTTCCGGGCGGTCGAAGCTCCAGGGGCTCACCTCTTCCAGCAGAATGTCGAAGAGGGCCGCCGCCGCCTCCGGGTGGGGCAGCGCCGGGGGATAGGGGGAGCCTTCGTCTTCCAGTGGCCGGTTCTGGACGGCGGCGGTATTAACGGCGGAATCGCCCTTCAAGACCACGTCGAAATGGGCCGCGGCGCGGCGGGCGCGTTTCTCCGGGTTCCGCCGGGAAAAAGCCGCCCGCCGGGTAAGGAGGGGCTTCCCCCGGGGATCCAGCAGGGTAAGCTCCACCTGGTGATCCCCGTAGCCGTCCTGCAGGTTGGTATAGCACCAGGCGGTGAGCCGCCCCGATCCCCCGAGGGGCTCGTACTGGGCCAGAACCTTCCAGTCCCGGATAAACTGGCGGGGCTTCCACACCAGCCGGGCGCTCCGGTGGATGCCGGAGAGATACCAGTAGTCCTGATCCTCAAGCCAGGTTCCGTCGCTGAAGCGGAAGACCTCCACCGCGATTAGGTTTTCCCCTTCCCGCAGGTACTCCGTCACCTCAAAATCCGCCGGAACCTTGCTGTCCTGGGAATACCCCACGGGCCGGCCGTTCACCCAGAGGTAAAACGCCGACTCCACCCCGTCAAAACAGAGGAAGGCCCGGCCCGCGAGCCGTCCGGCGGGCGCGGTGAACGTCCTGCGGTAACAGCCCACATAGTTGGTCCGGTCGGGCACGGCGGGGGGCCGGGACCATTCCAGCATGGGGGGCCATTTTTCCCCCAGGGGCTTTACCAGCCAGGGCCGGTTCTCCTCGTGGTGGGGGAAGGGGTACATGGCGTTGGTATAGATCGGGGTTCCGTAACCCTGGGTTTCCAGGTTTCCCGGCACGGCGATCTTTCCCCAGCCCCCCGCGTCAAAACCCGGCAGGAAGAAATCTTCGGGAACCTTGTCCGGGGTTTCGGCGAAGAAAAAGTCCCATTCCCCGTCCAGGCTCTGGATGTTGGAGGAAGCGTCCCGTCCGCCTTCCCGGGCCTCCTCAAAACCGCCGTAGGCCCCGTAGGGCGAATGGGCCGCCTCCCGGTTTATCTGCCGGATGTGCTGGTTCTGCCAGTCGTTTTTGCGGTGAAAACCACGATGTTCCATGAGCTGCTCCTTACTAGTGACCGTATTACAAAAGTAAAAAAAAAGAAAGGTCACCTTGAAGGATTATCCCGCGGCCCTTTTCCCCCATTGAAGCGCATGGCCCCGCTCCCGCCGGTCATGCCTCCACCACTGGAACATACGCACCGCGATAAACGCCATAATTAAAAACGCGGTTCCCGTCAAAAAGCCGCCGCCAAAGGCAATCCAGAACAGGCGGTCAAGGCGCGCCCCGGTCATGGGATTACTGCTGTCCGCTGCGCGGATAGCTTGGGAGTTTTGCCCCTTCCCGCATGATTACTTGGCGGGGCGCGGTCCAAAGAGGGGCAAAACTCCAAGCCAAAAGCCGAAGGCTTTTGGCACTGCTCCCGCGAGGGGAGCCAGTCATTGGACATTTTTGTATCTCCTGTTACCGGGCTTTAGCCCGGCATTTTTACACCGGGGCGTAACACTTTCGCGCCACGGCTTGAAACTTTCAGGCCACGGCCTTGAACCTTCGCGCCACGGCCTGAAACCTTTGGGCCGCGGCCTCGAACTCTCGCGCCACGGCTTGAAACCTTCAGGCCGCGGCGTAAAGCCTTCGCGCCACGGCCTGCAACTTTCAGGCCACGGCCTGGAGCTTTTACGCCGCGGCCTCATGCCAAAAAAACCGCCCCCACGCGGGGGAGCGGCAAGGGACGGCGGCTGTTAGAGCGCCGCCCATTGATTTTTGTTAATCTCGGCACCGCCGCCGCTAAAATGGCGGCTGACACCATAACAATGGCGGCAGCCGCCGGCGCGTCTTATTCTTCCGCTTCTTCATCGCGGGGAATGACGGCGTTTGACTGGAGGAAGATTTTGTTCCGTGTGTCGTCAAAGCGGGTCATGCGGTCTTCGTCCCCGATG
>JAIRPD010000088.1 GCA_031257195.1 Treponema sp.
GACAGTCCGCGGAGCGGGCTTGCGGTTTTTATGGCTATACCCTATCCTCTATGGGGAAAAGAATGACCATCCGGTTTATTTTAAACGGCGAGGACATGGAGATAAACGCCGAGGCCAACCAGCGGCTGATCACCATTATCCGGGAAAACCTTAACCTCACCGCCTCAAAGGGGGGATGCTTCCGCGGAAGCTGCGGGGTCTGTTCGGTGATCTTCAACGGCGCCCTGTCCCCCGCGTGCCTCATTCCCGCCTTCCGGATCCAGGGCGGCGAGATCATCACCCTGGAGGGCTTTTCCCAAACCGTGGAATACCAGGATATAGCCGTGGGATTCGCCAAGGCGGGGGTGGAAAGCTGCGGTTTCTGCGACGCGGGCAAGATCCTCACCGCGGAGACGCTGCTGGAACAGAACCTGCGCCCCCCCCGGGAGGAATTTATCGCCGCCTTCCGGGGGATCCGTTGTGGATGTACCGATATGGAAAACCTCTACCAGGGTGTGCTGGCCGCGGGGGAGGAACGGAGGAAGAGGATCTATGGCCGCACCGCGTAACCTGGTATTCCGGCCCGCCGCGTTTTCCGAGCTTTTTTCCGCCTGGAGCCGCTTTCCCGACGCGGTTCCCTTCGCGGGGGGCACGGCGCTGATCCGCTCCGCGGGGGGGGGGACGCCGGGTGTCCTCGGCCCCGGGGGAAACAGGGAACTGCCGGAACTGCCCCGGAATATTCTTTCCCTGGAAAGGATAGAGGAACTCCAGCGGGTTACCAGGACCGAGCGTTACCTGGAAATAGGGGCCATGGTAAAACTTAACGGGGTTATCGCCCTGGGAAAGACCGTGCCCGCCGCCCTTACCAGCGCCATCAAGGGCGTCGCGGGGCCCCAACTGCGGAACCTGGCAACCATTGGGGGCAATATCCTCATCTCCGGGGACTGCGCGGCCCCCATGGCGGCCCTGGACGCCCGGTACGAGCTGCGGGGCGCCGCGGGAAGCCGCTGGATCGCGGCGCCCCGGTTCCCCTCGCTCTTCTTTGGCCGGGAGGAGGGAAAGGAAACGTCCGCCCCCCGGGAGCTGCTAACCCGGATCAGGGTGCCCCTGGACCAGTGGACCCGGGTGGTGTACCGTAAATTCCTCCCCGAGGATTCCCGCGGCGAGGGAGGGGTGTTGATCATCCTGATCCGGAACCAAAAGGACGTGCTGACCCACATCCAGGTGGCCTTCGTCCTGACGCCGCCCCGGGGCGCTTCCCTCTTCCGGGACAAGGACAGCGAAACGTTCCTGGCGGGAAAGGCCCTGCCCCTGGACCGGAAAGACGCGATCCACTACGGGGCCCTCTGGAACACCTACCTTACCGGCCGGGGGAAACCCGGCCTCCCGCTCAGGGCCAAGATCGTTAATGTGATAGAAGAGAGCGTCCTGGGCCTGGCGGATTAACGCCGGGGACCGCGGTATTCCGGTCCCGGCGGGTTTCGTGGTTTTTATGAGGGATGGACCCAAACAACGGTTGAAACCCTCGCGCTTTTATGATAGGTTCAAAAGTAACAGACCTTTTCCGCCGGGGAGCGTGTTGCGGCCGCCTCCGGTGAGGAGCGGGTTGTTCATTTTTTATTCTAGACCGGGCCGGATTGAACGAATCCGTATATAGACGCCCGGAAGGTGTCCTTTTGTCCAAAGAACTTCGCTTTCAATTGGGGGACTACCCCAGTTCCGTTATTATCCAGGAAAACATCCCCCGCCTGGAGGAACTGTATCCCGGCGCCGGGGAGGGCGGAAAAGACGGCGGCCCCGGGGCGCTGCTGGTCTGCGACGAGAATACCGCCCCCCTGGCCCGCCGGGTAAGCGGGGATCTTCCTTTAACAACGCTTCCCCCCGGGGAGGAACACAAGGGCTGGAAGGCGGTGGAAACGATCCTCCGCGACGCCCGCCGGGGGGGATTGGGCAGGGACGGCCTTTTTATCGGGGTGGGGGGCGGCGCGGTCTGCGATCTTACGGCCTTCGCCGCGTCGATCTACATGCGGGGGGCGGCGCTCCGCCTGATCCCCACCACCCTCCTCTGCGTGGTGGACGCCGCCCTGGGCGGAAAAACCGGCTTCGATCTGGGGGGGATTAAAAACCTGGCGGGGACTTTTTATCCCGCGGAGCGGATCGTGATCGCCCTGGAGGCCCTTGAAACCCTCCCCCCCCGGGAATGGAAGTCCGGCGCGGCGGAACTGATCAAAGCCGCCGTTCTGGACGGGGACGCCGCTTTTCTGGAGCGCCTCCAGCGGCCCTTCACCGGGCCCGGCGGAACGCCCTCCTCCCTGGAGGCCCTTGTCCCCCTGCTGGAACGGGCCTTGACGGTTAAGGGGCGAATCGTGGAAGCGGACCCCCGGGAACAGTTTGACGGGGAAACCGGCGGGGGCCGGATTTTACTTAACCTGGGACATACCTTTGGCCACGCCCTGGAGGCGGCCCTGGGCCTGGGGACGATCAGCCACGGCGAGGCGGTGGCCTGGGGGCTGGCCCGCTCCCTCGATCTGGGGGCCGCGCTGGGAATAACCCCGCCGGGGCGGGAAACGGCTATCCGGGAAGTCCTGGAAGCCTGGGGCTATGAGACCGCGGTTCCCTACCCCGGCGGGGACGCCGGGTTTGACCGCCGGTTCCGGGAAGCCCTGGAAAACGATAAAAAGAAAAAAGCCGGAAAACCGCGGTTTGTGGTCCCCGGGGCCCGGGGCGCGCGGGTCGTTCCCTGGAGTTTGGAAGTGGAGGCCTGTCTTTATTCCCTTCTGTCAAAAAGGTAAACCCGCCGCCGCCCTGCTGTTCTTCTTTTCCCTTCTGCCCCTGGCCGCCCAGGAAGGGCCCGGGGATGGGGGCGGCGAAGTCCCCTATGTGTTACGGGGCGTCGTCTATCACATCCAGGGCAAAACCAGGGAATTCGCCCTGGAACGGGTTCTGCGGATCCGGGAGGGGGAGCGGTTTAACGGCCTGGGGGAACTGGAAGCCTACGCGGAGGAAAAAAACCGGGAGCTGCGTAACCTGCGGACCCTGGACAGCGCCGCCAGCGGCGTCAGCTATACCCTGGGGGAACCGGAGGGCCTGTTCATCCCCGTTTATCTGGATGTCGTTGTTACCGACACCTGGAATTTTATGGTCCTCCCCGAACCGAAATACGATTCCAACTCGGGGTTTACCCTGAGCGTAAAGGCCCGGGACTATAACTTTATGGGAACCCTTACCCCCTTCCGGTTCGGTTTTGTCTGGGGGGATGACGATGACGGGGAAAGGATGGTCGGGTTCCTCATGGACCTGGACTTTCCTTTCCTGGCCTGGGGTCATCGCTGGAATATCACGTTCGACCATGATTTCCGGTACTATTTCGACATCCCCGTATACTATAAAAATATCACGGGGATTTCCCTGGAGTTCCCCCTCCCATCCTCAATTATTACCCTGGGGTTTGATCAGGGCCTGGTGATCCATGAAAAGGACAGGGACGCTAAAAAAGACGGCCAATTTCACGACTGGTACCAGTACAGCATGGTCTACGCCGGCTGGGAAATCCCCACCCCCTTGCGGGCGGGGTGGTTCGGCGGGGTAAGCTACCTCCCCAAACTTTACGGAAACATCAACTACCAGCCCGGGGGCGATGTGGGGGACTACCGCCGGGGGCCGAACGCCGGTCTTGAGCAAAGCCTGGGATTTGGCCGGATCGACTGGATAGGGAATTTCCGCCGAGGCCTGGAAACCGCCGTTTTTTTTACCAGCGATTATAACTTTTTTCACCGGGACTGGGACCACAGCGCGGGGCTCAAGGCCGCGGGGCACTGGAATGTCTCCCGGTTCTTCGGCCTTTCGGGAAGGCTGCTCTACACCGCCTGGCTGGACGATTCCTACGACCTGGGGGGGGACGCGCTCCGGGGCTACAAGGACGATCAGCTGGAACTTACCCAGCGCCTTTCCCTGAATTTGGACTTTCCCTTCCGGCTTATCCGCTTTGTCCCCTCCGAATGGACGGGAAAGAAAAAAGTCCGGGTCTTTGACTTTGAGCAGCACTGGGCTCCCTTTATCGACATCGCGATGCTGGAGGGAAACGGCTACGAGTTCACGCCGGGGGATATGGTGGTCTGCGCGGGGCTGGAGATCCTCGTCTTTCCCCTTACCTGGCGGAGCCTGTACATCCGGGGCAGCGCCGGCTGGAATATCAGGGAATGGGTAAAAAGCGGGACCATGCCGGGGGGAATCTTCCGGGAGATCTTTGTGGGCGTGGGGCATTTTTATTAACCGGGACGGGTACATACCATGACGGAAACCAAGCGTAAATCCCCCATAGTGGTTCTTGAGAACATACGGAAAACCTACCCCATGGGGGAACTTACCGTGGAGGCCCTCAAGGGGATTTCCGTGGAACTCACCGAGGGGGATTTTATCGCCGTGGCGGGCCCCTCGGGTTCGGGGAAAACCACGATGATGAACATCATAGGCCTCATAGACAGACCCGCGGGGGGGAGCCTTTACGTGGGGGGCCGAAAGGTGGACACCCTCCCTTCCCGGGAACTGACCCGGATGCGGCGGGAATTTATCGGCTTTGTGTTCCAGTCCTTTAACCTTTTGCCGGTTTTAACGGTCTTTGAGAATGTGGAACTGCCCCTTCTGATAGGGAAAAGCGGCCTTTCCCGGGGGGAACGGAAGGACCGGGTGGAGTACCTGCTGGAGGAGGTGGGCCTTGCCGACCGGAGGAACCACCGGCCCCAGGAACTGTCCGGGGGGCAGCAGCAGCGGGCGGCCATCGCCAGGGCCATGGTGGCGAGGCCCAAGCTGGTGATCGCCGACGAGCCCACGGCGAACCTCGATTCCGCCAACGGGGAGCGGATTCTGGAGCTGATGAAAAAGGTAAACCAGGAGGAGGCCACCACCTTTCTCTTTTCCACCCATAACCCGGACATTTGGAAAATAGCCAACCATATCCTCTTCCTCCGGGATGGGGAGGTGGAATCGGAGGAAAGGAAGTGACCTGGCTCCTGATCTTCCGCAATATCACGAGGAACAAAAAAAACAGCCTGATCATCTTCGCCCTGATCGCCCTGATCACAAGCCTGTTCTTTATCGGGAACAGCGTCATAGGCCAGACGAACCTGGGGCTTAAAAGGACCTATATCGACAGCCTCACCGCGGACGTGATCATCCAGAAAACCGGCGACATGAGCATGAACCTCTTTGGCGCGAATTCCCCGGTGGTCGACGCCTACGCGGCGATTCCCGTCCTCCCCGCCCACAGCCATATCGCGGAAATCGCCGACGCGGAGGAAGGCGTGGAGCGCCGCGTCAGCCTGGTTTCCAGCCGGGCGCTGCTGGAAATCCCCGGGTTGAGCGGCGGCCGCGAACCGGCCCTGCTCTGCGGGGTGGAGCCGGAAAGTTACTTTGATTGTTTTCCCGGCGTTGAGCTGGTGGAGGGCCGTTTCCTTAAAAGCGGGGAGTACGGGGCGATGATCACCGTGGAGCGGGCGGACCGGCTGGAACGGGAAACAGGCGGACGCCCCGTCCCGGGGACGCCGGTACTTCTTACCGCAGGGGGAAACGCGGGGGTTAAGATCCGGGAAGCGCCCCTGGTGGGGATCTTCCGTTACCGTAACCCCGGACAGTTTATGAGCGAGATCGTTATCGCCGATCCCCAAACCGTACGGGTCCTCGCGGCGATCCAGCTGGCCACCGCCCCCGTTTCCGGCGAGGGGGAGGAAGGGATTCTGGGTAACGTGGAGGACCTTTTCGCCGGCCCGGAACCGGAAAACGGGGATGGGGTTTCCGCGGAAGACTACGGCGGCGAGGGTTTCTCCCCGGAACGGCTGAGCGGTTTTTTGGCCTCCGCGGCGGAAGACCTTCCCTCCCCGGGGGGGGCGGAATTTTCCGGGGGGGACTGGAATTTTATGCTCCTCCGGCTTAAACGGGGGGCGGCCCCGGCGGCGGTTATCCGGTCGCTGAACAAAAAACTCGCGCCCCTGGGGGTTTACGCGGCGGGATGGCGGACCGCGGCGGGAACCCCGGCGATCATGATCCTGCTTCTCCAGAGTTTTTTTAACCTGGGGGGCTTTCTGGTAAGCCTCGCGGGGATCATCGTGGTGGTAAACATCTTGTTGATCTCCGTTTTCCGCCGGACCAGGGAAATCGGCGCCCTCAGGGCCATAGGGGCCTCCGCTTCCTACATACGGCTTCTCATCATGGGGGAAAACTGCCTTATCTCTTTCCTGGCGGGGGCCGCCGGGGTCGCCGCCGGCGGGGGGGTTCTTGGGCTTATTAACCTCACGCGGCTTACCATCTCCAATGAACTGGTGGCTTCCCTTTTGGGAGGCGGCCCGCTTCATATCGCCTTTATCCCCTCCATCGCTTTGGCCTCTTTCTGCGCCGCCCTTGTCCTGGGCGCCGCGGCGTCGGTATACCCGGTGGAAACCGCGGTCAGGATCGATCCTATCACGGCGGTGAGGCAGGGATGACGCCGGCGGGAACCTTCGCGAAGCTGGGCGTTTTTTGCCGTATTTCCCTTAAGTACCTTTGGCGTTACCGGCGGCGTTACCTTTTTCTGTTCCTGGCCCTGGGTTTTGGGTTCGGGGTGGTAACGGTGATCAGCTCCCTCAAGGACGGCATGAAGGAAAACCTGTACCTTTCCGCCCAGTCCCACTACGCGGGGGACATCATAGCCATGGGTTATAACACCGGCATAGAGGTGGAACACCACCTGAAATCGGAGGAAGCGGGGATCATCATGGACGCCGCCGGGGCGGCGGGGCTGGACCCCCGAACCGCCGCGGTACGGACCATGGTAATAGGAAGGAACACAAGCTCGGTTTATTTTAACGGCAACGGGGTAACCCTGAAATACGTGGTGGGGGTCGATTGGGAACGGGAGGCGGATTATTTCGCGAAGCTTCTCCACCCCGGCGCCCCCGGGGAGCCGCCCGGCGGGTTAGGCGGGTTAAACGATGATTCCATACTTCTTTCCGCCCCGGCGGCCCGGGAACTGGGCGCCCGGCGGGGGGACAGCGTGATCCTGGAGACCCTGACCGCGTTGGGCCAAAAAAACACCGGCGTCTTTATCGTGGGGGACGTGGTGGAGGACGCGAGCTTTTTCGCCTACTACAAGGCATATGTATCCAGGGTAACCCTGAACAGGCTTATCGGATTCGCCGATGGGGACTGTTCCCTGATCGGCTTTTTCCTTAAGGACCGGACCAAAATCGAAACCCAAAGGGAAGCCCTTTACCGGGAGTTGAGCGGCCGGGTTCCCACGGCCCCCCTGGTGTATGACCGGGGCGGCCTTGAGGATGAGGTGGACGCCCTCGACGACAGGGCGGGGGAGCCGAGGGCCGTGTTCCTTATCACCCTGGGGGTATACCTTACCGAGGTGGCCCAGCTGATGGAGGCCATAGACCTGGCCTCGTACCTGTTGTACGGCATGATGCTGGTGATTATCATGGTCAGCGCCGGGGTTACCTGCCGGCTTATACTGCGGGAAAGGACCCGGGAAACGGGAACCATGCGGGCCATGGGTTTTTATGAGTCGGACACGCGGTTTATATTCAGGCTGGAGATCTTTGTCATGGCCTTTTTTTCCCTGATCGCGGGGTTTGTCCTGGCCGCGGGGATAAACCGGCTGGTGTCTTTCACCTCCTTTAGCTGGTTCCCCGGTTTCGAGGTGTTTATGAGGAACGGCAGCCTCAGCGCCCTGTACCTGCCGGGAACGGTGGCGGTGAACGCGCTGGCGGTTTTTCTGGCCCTGGCCCTGGCGGTTTGGGGGCCCATATTCCGCGATTCCCGAACTCCCCTGCCGGAAACGCTCTCAGGAGGCGCCATTTGAAACGGTTCATCATTATCGCCTGGATCCTGCTGCCGGTCTTTTCCCTGTGGGGGATCAGCGACCTGGATCTGCTCCGCCAGGCGGACAGCCTGGCGAGCTACATGGACACGGACTTTTCCGCGCAATACACCATTGTCCAGGATAAGCCCGGCCAGTCTCCCGCCACCACGGTGGCGGGGGTTTTCCGCCGGGATGTCAGGGAAATGTACGTGATCGTGATCATGCGGCCCGCGATAAGCCGGGGACAGGGTTATTTAAAGCAGGGCAAAACCCTGTGGGTCTACGATCCGGAAAGCCGGCGCTTTAATTCCACCTCCAGCCAGGAGCGGTTCCAGAACACCAACGCCCGGAATTCGGACTTTACCCGGTCTACCATGGCGGAGGATTACCGGATTGTTTCCGGCGCCAGCGCGGCGCTGGGAAAGTTTAAATGCCGGGTTCTAAACCTGGAGGCGAGGATCACCGACATAACCTATCCTAAAATGAAAATCTGGATCAGCGAGGACGGGCTGGTACGGAAAACCGAGGACTACAGCCTTTCCGGCCAGCTTTTGCGGACCTCCCTTATCGCCGAATACTGGCGGGTGGGAAGCCGGTATGTCCCCAAGCAGATCCTCTTTGTGGACGCCCTGCGGGGCGCCGCCATTAACGGTGTTTTTGTAAACGAACGAACCCAGATAACGATTTCCCAGCCCTCTTTTAAAAAAATACCCGACTCAACTTTCTCAAAAACCTTTCTGGAAACCGTTAATCCTTGAGAAAGAAAACGCCGGTTTTGTTTCTCCTCCTGTGTCTGGGGTTTAACAAGGCGGCCCCGCAGGAGGCGGAAACCCTGAGCCTGGAGCTGGACTCGATCTTCGACACATCCCCCGGGGACACGGTGATTTCGGGGGAGACCGGGGAAGCGGGGGAGGAAAACGGCGGCTCCCCCGAAGACGCGGCGTCCGGGGGCGTGATGATCGACACGCTAAAAAAAAACCGGGTTACCCTGTCCGCCTCCTACGACTTTTTGGGGGGCTTTTCGCCGGGCTGGTCCGAAGCGCCCTGGCAGGAGGAAACGGGAAAGTTCAACTATGTCCTGGGGGCCAAGATGGAGGCCCTCCTGGCCCTGGATTTTCAAATCTCCGAACACCTGCGGGTTTGGAATTCCTTTTACTTTTCCATCCCCGATCACGCCATCTTTTCCCTCAAGGAATTTTACTTTGACTACGACATGGGAAAAATACTGTTCCTCCGGGGGGGGCAGTACGCCATTAACTGGGGCATCTCCCCCAATTTTCCCTTCGCCAATTTACCCGCCCGGATTCCGGAGCGGCTGAGCGGGGGCGATTCCTACGGGGCCAAGCTGGAACTGCCCATAGGGATAGGGGGGCTGCAGTTTCTCGTAATGACCCGTGAGGGCTTTCTGGCGGATAAGGGCAGCCCCCGGTTTGAGGAATTCGCGTACGGCCTTAAGTGCAATCTGGCCTTTCCGTCCGTGGACATTGACATGGGGTATCTTTTTCACATGGAAATGCCCAAACGTTTTTCCCTTTCGGTAAAAACCACCCTGGGCGACACGGAATGGTACACCGAGGGCCTCATGGCCCTCCCCTACGGCGGGGACAATAATTTCCGGTTTTCCGGCAGCGCCGGTTTTTTGCGGGATTTTTTCAGCGGCAAGCTGACCCTGGGGGGCGAGGCTTTCTACAACGGGGAGCGGGGCGTTACCTATTATTGGCGCGATAAAAGCGATCTCCGGGACGCGGAATCGGATCCCCTGTTTGAGGGCCTTAACGGCGCCCTGAACTTTATATTCCGGCCCGGCTTTCTGGGCATGCGGGTCTTTACCCGCTGCCTGTATTCCATGGAAGAAAAGTCCGCCCAGCTTGTGCCGGGGATAAGCATAAAACCGGGGAGCCTGATAACCACCACCCTGTCGGTTCCCATGGTCCTGGGCCGGCGGGATGACAATAACTACTACCGGCATAATGTGGATACCGAAAACAGGCCGTTCAGTATAATCCTGGGGATCAGGATCAGCGGGGCGTTTCACCGCGCCTTTTATCTGGAAAAATAGCGGCCTGGACAGCGGGCGGGATTAAACGGTAACAGGGATAGCGGCATGGTAAATATAGCGGTTATTGGCGCGGGGTACGTGGGGCTTGTTTCCGGCGCGTGCCTCGCCGATTTTGGCAATTCCGTAATCTGCGTGGACAACCACGCCGAAAAGATCAACCGGCTGTTAAAGGGGATTATCCCCATTTATGAGCCCGGCCTGGAAGATGTGGTGGCGCGGAACGTGAGGGCGGGCCGGCTTTCCTTTACCACCGACTTTGAGGGGGCGGTAAAAAAGAGCGGCGCGGTCTTTATCGCCGTGGGCACCCCCCCGGCGGAGGACGGCGGCGCGGATCTCCGGTATGTGGAAGAGGCGGCCCGGGGCGCGGGGCGGGCCATGGAACGGTATACCGTGGTGGTGGACAAAAGCACCGTCCCCGTCGGAACCGCCCGCAGGGTACAAAGCTGGGTACAGGAGGAACTGGACAAGCGGGGCGAAGCCATTCCCTTTGACGTGGTGTCCAACCCCGAATTTCTCCGGGAGGGGACGGCGATCCATGATTTTACCCACCCCGACAGGGTTGTCATAGGGAGTGAAAGCGGCAAAGCCCGGGAACTGATGAAAGAAGTGTACCGGTCCCTGTACCTGAACGAAACCCCCTACATAGAAACCGGCCCGGAATCGGCGGAGATGATCAAGTACGCCAGCAACGCCTTTTTGGCGGTGAAGATAAGCTATATCAACGAAATCGCCGGCCTTTGCGAAAAAACGGGGGCCGACGTTCAGATGGTGGCCAAGGCCATGGGACGGGACGGCCGAATCGGCCCCAAGTTCCTCCACCCCGGGCCGGGTTACGGCGGTTCCTGCTTTCCCAAGGATACCCGGGCTATAGCGAAAACAGGCAGGGACCGGGGCTCTCCCCTTTTCATCGTGGAGGCCGCCATGGAGGCCAATGAACGGCAAAAAAAGCGGATGGTGGAGAAAATATGTCTGGGGTTGACCTCCGCGCCGGGCCCGAACCCGGAGTCCCCGGTCCGGGGAACAGCCGGCCCGCTTGACGGCAAGACCATCGCCGTGCTGGGCCTCGCGTTCAAGCTTAACACCGACGACACCCGGGAAGCGCCGGCGATTGACATTTGCGCGGAACTTGTCCGGCGCGGCGCGAAACTGCGGGTCTTCGATCCGGCGGCCATGGAGGAGGCGGCCCGCCGGCTTGAGCCGGCAAAGGACGCCGTGTACTTCGCCGCGGACGAATACGACGCCGTGGAGGGAACGGACGCCCTGGTCATCGTTACCGAGTGGCACCAGTTCCGCGGCATGGACTTGGGCAAAGTCCGTGAAAAAATGACGGCTCCCCTCCCCTGTTTCTTTGACCTGCGCAATATTTACAAGCGGGAAGAGGCGGAAGAGGCGGGATTCAGCTATTGGGGAGTGGGAAGATAATGGCGGATAACGAAAACTGGTCGCTGATCATCACCCCCCGGCGGAGGCTCCTGGAAATCCCGTTTCGGGAACTGATACGGTACCGCGACCTTGTGTTTTTGTTTGTCAAACGGGACTTTGTAACCCAGTACAAGCAGACGATCCTGGGGCCGCTGTGGTATGTTATCAGCCCGCTCATCTCAACGATAATGTATACCTTTGTTTTCGGGCGGCTCGCCAATATCGGGACCGACGGCATACCCTTTACCCTGTTCTACTATTCGGGAACGATGCTGTGGACTTTTTTTTCCGGCTGTTTTACCGACGCCTCTAACACGTTTATCAACAACGCGGGGTTATTTGGCAAGGTGTATTTTCCCCGCCTCGCCGTTCCGGTTAACAACGTTCTGGGCAATATGATACGAATCGCGGTACAGTTCGTCATGTTCCTCGTTCTTTACGCGTATCATCTCGCGTCCGGTTCCCCGGTACACCCCTCATGGTGGATAGCGCTTTTTCCCCTGCTTATTATCTGGATCGCCGGTATCGGCGTCGGGATAGGAATCATCATCTCCTCGCTTACCACAAAATACCGGGACCTCAAGCAGCTTGTGTCTTTCGCGCTGGGACTCGCCATGTACGCCGCCCCGGTTGTTTACCCGCTTTCCGAAATTCCGGAGCGCTTCCGGTGGATAGCCTACATCAACCCCGTCTGCGCCCCGCTGGAACTGTTCCGGCTCTGGTTTCTCGGCGCGGCCAGCGTAACCGGGGAAATGGTCTTTTCCAGCCTCGGCGTTACCGCGCTGCTTGTCTTTTTCGGGCTGATCCTCTTTAACCAGAACGAGCGGAATTTTATCGACGTGGTGTGACGCGGGCAACCGGATTTCAGAAAGAGGCGATAATGGATACCGTGAAAAATACGCGGAAGCGGCCGGTGAATAAACGGAAACTCGCGGCCGGCTCTATCATGACCCATGTCTGACGTAGCCATACGAGTGGAACATCTCTCTAAAATGTACCGGCTGGGGGTTATCAATAACGGGGCGCTGTTCAAGGACATTCAGACCTGGCTGGCGCTAAAGCGGAGAAAGGAAGACCCTCACTCGAAGATCGGCGAAGACAAATATTCGGGCGACAAGGATCATTTCTGGGCGCTCAAAGACATCGGTTTTGACATCAAACAGGGCGACCGGGTCGGCATTATCGGCAAAAACGGCGCCGGAAAAAGCACTCTGTTAAAGCTGCTTTCACGCATCACCGCGCCCACCGAGGGGCTCATTAAAATTCGGGGGAAGATCGCCAGCCTGCTGGAAGTCGGCACGGGCTTTCACGGGGAACTGACCGGGCGGGAGAACATCTACCTTAACGGCGCCATTTTGGGGATGAAGAAGCGGCGCATCACGGAAAAAATCGATGAAATTATCGCCTTTAGCGGAATTGAGCGGCACATCGACACCCCGGTCAAACGCTACTCCAGCGGCATGTACGTGCGCCTGGCCTTCGCCGTGGCCGCGCACCTTGACAGCGACATCCTGATTGCCGACGAGGTGCTGGCCGT
>JAIRPD010000098.1 GCA_031257195.1 Treponema sp.
ATCGTTAGTATCCCTGTCTGGAAACCATTTCTGCGTGTTGTTATGAATATTGACGTATATGAAACTGTTTATTATATTGCGCTGATACAAACAGCGTTTTACATAACTTTTATTTTTAACCATATATGCGACAGCACATTTTACGGTATCGGCAGAACGGATTATATGTTAATACAATCAATTTGTATTGATATATTTTATTATGGTATTGCTTTTATTTTATATCTTAATGGTATATTTGTTCCATCCTTATTGAGTATATCTTTATTGTTTGGTATTGGAATGGCAACAGACTTTATTCCAACATTAATACTTTATTTCAGAATGTTGAAAAAAATGAATTTGCGCATAATAATAAAGGAGTAATTATACATATTTTCTGTCTATAAACCAGCGGTACATAATATTTCAACAAGCGCCATGACCGCTGCCCGTCTTGTCTCATCGGTCTTTATACCGCCTTCCGTTCATAACGGCCGCGCCGGGGAATGTACCGGGGAGCGATAACACCGGCGGGAACTTTCGCGCCGAACGTATGGGGGTTCCGCCTTTGGGGCGGTCTCCGCGCAGCCCGTCTGATGGCGGCCCCGGGGGCGGTGTTTTCCAATTTTGCGGCAGGGGAGCTTTTGCGGTAGAATAGAAACATGGACATAGCCATAGAATTCAACCCCGCCGCTTTTAAACACGGTGTGGGCAAGGAAGATATTCGCTGGGCTTTTGATACCGCCGGATACGATGGGGGGAGACGTATGGCGCGAATGACCGATGAAGAAGCGGATTATTGGGACGAATATTATACCAAAAATCCGCCTGTTCCCGGCCCCAATAAAACCGGGGTTTTCACTCAGCGGCGCAGGGCTGCCCGTTCCATAACTATCGACGGCCTTTCGGCGGATTGGCTTATGACGAGAGCTATAGCCACCCACAAAACCCCGGCGGACATTATCGGCGAAATGGCGCGGGAAAAAATAGCCGCCACGGATACCGATGTGATTATGGCGGCGCGTTAAACCGCGTGGGGAGCAGGCGGGGGCGGAAAACCCTTGACAACGGTCTGGGCTTGCGCAACTATGGTAAATAAGCCTCCGCGGTGGAAGACCGGCGGCGGGAAGTAAAGCCGCCGGGGTAAACGCCGCACGCGGCGGGGGTAGTATGGTGGATTCGCTTAAACAGGCCTACCGGGATTATCTTGTCGATCTTATCCGTTTTCCTTCTTTAACCGGCCAGGAAGAAGCCTGCGCCCGGTATGTGCTCGATTCCCTCAAAGCCCTGGGGGTGGAAGCTTACATCGACGCCGCGGGCAACGTGGTGGGGGAACTGCGGCGCGGAAAAGGTCCCGCGGTTCTGCTTAACACCCATCTGGACGTGGTGGCCCCGGGGAACGAGGACGCCTGGCGGCCCTACACTCCCTTTGGCGGCGATGTTGACGGCGACCTGGTTATCGGCCGGGGGGCTTCGGATATTAAGGGGGGCCTCGCCGCGCAGTTCTTCGCCTTTAAGCGGTTCAAGGAAGCGCTTGACGCGGGGCGGAGCTTTGAGGGGACCCTGCTCTTTTCCGCGGTGGTCCACGAGGAGGCCGCGGAAATGCTGGGAATGCGGGCCCTCATTGAGGAGACCCTGCCCCGGCGGGGACAGCCGGTGGATCTCTGTATTGTGGGGGAGCCCACCGGGGGGCTTGCCGCCCTGGGGCAGCGGGGTAAGGTGGAAATCGCGGTTACCACCAGGGGCAAAACGGCCCACTCCAGCGAGCCCGCCCTGGGGATCAACGCCCTGGAAAAAATGATCCCCGTTACGCGTTATGTGTTTGAGGAAATGCCCCTCCAGTTCAAGGCTGGTACGCCCCAGGCCCTGAACAGTGTTACCATAACCGACTGTGTGGTAAAGCCCGGCAGAATGAGCGTTATCCCGGATCTCTGCGAGATCTCCATAGACCGCCGCTATATGCCGGGGGAGGAACTTTCCGCGCTGCTCGCCGAGTTCGAGGGCCTTTTTGACCGGCTGCGGGCGGCGGACCCGGACTTTAAGGCCGCGGCGGTTCCCCGGTCTTACCGGGAAAAAACCTGGACGGGCTATGAGCGGGAGGTTATCAAATACCATCCCCCCTGGAATACCGATCCGGACCTTCCCATCGTTAAAAAAGCCCTGGCGGGCCTTGAAAAGACGGGCCAGAATCCTCAGCGGCTTTTCTGGAAATTCGGCACCGACGGAAGCATGACCGCCGCCCTTCATCATATACCCACCATCGGTTACAGCCATGGGGGAATCGAGTGGGCTCATCAGCCCCAAGAGCGGGTTTCCCTTACGGAAATGTGCAAGACCGTGGAGGGCACCTTCGCCATGGCGGCGGAAGTTTTGAAATTAACCTAAGGCGGCTTACGCCTTTTCGCGCGGCCCCGGGCCGGGGGAGGAATACATGGCGGAAGGAACGGACGAGACCCTGCGTAACCAGGTGATGTATCAGGTTTATCCCCGCAATCACACGGAGGAGGGGACCTTTAAAGCCCTGGAGGCGGACCTGGACCGGATCCGGGACCTGGGGGTTGATATTGTTTACCCGCTCCCGGTGCATCCCGTGGGAAAAAAGAACCGCAAGGGTTCCCTGGGAAGCCCCTACGCCGCCGCCGATTACCGGGCCGTTAACCCTGAGCTGGGAACGGCGGAGGACTTTGCCGCCCTGGTCAAGGCCGTCCATAACCGGGGAATGAAATGTGTCATGGACATCGTGTACAACCATACCGCCCCGGATTCCTGGCTCGCGGAGAACCACCCCGAATGGTTTTACCGGGGTCCCGGCGGTTCCCCGGGCAACAAAATAGGGGAGTGGTGGGACGTGATCGATCTGGATTATTCCGATCCCCGGTCGGGCCTGTGGGACTATCAAATCGAGACCCTGGTAAAGTGGGCGAAACTGGTGGATGGTTTCCGCTGCGACGTGGCTCCCCTGGTTCCCCTGGAATTTTGGCTCCGGGCCCGGGAAGCGGTGAGGGCGGTGAACCCCCGCTGTTTCTGGATCGCCGAGTCGGTGGAACCCTCGTTCATCCTGGAGAACCGGGCCGCCGGCCTAGTCTGCCATTCCGACGGGGAAATGTTCCGGTCCTTCGATGTCTGTTACGATTACGATGTTTTTGGCTTTTTTAAACAGTATTTGGAGGGCGCCCTAAGCCTTGCTTCCTACGCGGAAAAGCTGAACGCCCAGGAGTACCTTTACCCCGACAACTACGTAAAGCTCCGCTGCCTGGAAAACCACGACCAAAGCAGGGCGGCCTTCTCCATTCCCGGCGCGGCGGCCTTAAGGAACTGGACGGCCTTTGTTTATTTTCAGAAGGGCCTTACGATGATCTACGCCGGCCAGGAGTGGGCCTGCGGTTTCCGCCCAAGCCTTTTTGAGAAGGATCCCGTTAAGCGGGATACCGGCGCGGACCTTTCCCCCCTGCTGCGGGTCCTCTACCGGATCAAGAAGGATCCGGTCTTTACCAGTTCCGCCTATGAGCTGAGACCCCTCCCCGGAATCGCCGGGGGCGGGCCCGCGCCGGATAACGGCGTCCTTCTCGCGGTCCACCGGCCAAAGGGCCGGGCCAACGGCGAGGCCGTTCCCATGGCGGGGGTTTTTAGCCTCAAGGGCTGGAGCGGCCCGGTTCAGCTTAACGGTTCCTTTACGGAACCGGTTCCTGACGGGGTCTACGTTAACCTCATAGACGGCTCCGCCTTTCCCGTCGAGGGAGGCCGCTTGAGCCTCCGGGGGGAGCCCCTGATCTTCAAGGTCCGCCCGGAAAAGCCCGCGGCCGCCGTTCCCGCCGGGGAATAGCGGCCCACCCGGTCTCCCAACAGGGCCCTCTCCGGCTCCCGGGCGGGACGCGCGGGATTTCGCGGGGGGCGATCCGCGGGGAATTATGGAAAGCGCCGGATGATCCGAACTATATAGTATGGTACAGATCTTCTTTTCCCTTCGGTTTCAATCCCAGCTCCGGCGGACCCGGCCCAGACTGCTCCGGGAGCTGGAGGCCTCCATTATTAAAACTATTGAGGGCTTTGGCGGCGCCGTGCGGATGGAGCATAAACTAATAACGGCGGCCTTTAACAGCGGAACCATCGGTTTCTGGCTGGATATACTCTGCGTGCTGGAGGGGGTAAAGCACGCCCTGGAAAAGGCCGCTTCGGAACTGTACGGGCATGTTTGCCTGGTGGGGCGGGACATACCGGAAGAGGACATTCCGCCCCTGATCCGGGCCCTTCCCTTTCAGCTTTGGGGCACGGGGATTTGGTGCGCCCCGGAGGTCAGGAACGCCCTGGAGTCTTTTGTTGACTTTGAGGAATCCGCGGAGGAGAACGGTTACGCCCAGATCAGGGCCATCCGGGAACTGGGAATACCCGGCCTTTCCCCGGGGGAGGGGATGGACAACGCCGACAAGATCTGCCAGTACCTGAAGCAGGGAAACGTCCGCAATACGGTTATTGTGGGGGAGGAAAATACCGGAAAACGGGAGGGGCTGCGCCGTTACTGCGCCGCCCAGATGAAAGATTTCCCCCCCCTGGTGATCCATTTTGGAAGCGGCGAAGAGGCTCCCCCCAAGAAGGCGAAGGAAAAGGCCCTGGCGGAAAGCGGCGCCGTGAATACGGTAACCGCCATCGGGGACGCCCTAAACCCGGAGGTTCAACAGGTCCTGGGCCAGGACGAAAATACCGCCGAACTGGAAAGCCTGGGAAAAATCCTCTTTAGGGAAAGGCTGCGGGACGAACTTTCGGACTACATCGTTAAGCGGGGGGAACGGTTTCTTTCTCTCCTGATAGAAAGCTACCGTTCCGCGGCGGTAAAAAAGGGGGCAAAACCGGCGCTGATTCTGGAAAATATCCAGGCGGCGGACCCCCTCTCAAGGATGGTAATCATGGGGATCTATTCCTCGTTTCCCTCCCGGGAACGGGTCCCCGTTTATGGAACCTGCGCCAGCCTGGAAGCCCTGGGGCTTTGGGAGGAAATTTTCCCCCGGATCATCAAATTTACCCCGGAAAAAACAGCCGAACAAACCTGGCCGGAAATTCCCCTGGCCCTTTGGGAGATGGCCTACTGCTGCCGGCTGTTTAAACGGTACTTCCCCCCCCCGCTTCTTTCCCAGCTTTTTAGGGAAGAGGGGAAGAATCCCCTTATGATAGACAAGGCCCTGGCGATCCTCGCCCAAATCCCGGTCCTGGACAACCCCGGCTTTATCCGAAAGGTGGAACGGATCCTGGGGGGCGAGGCGGAGGCGGTACGCCGGGTAGTCCGGGGGCGGCTTCTTGCCTGGGTGGGAGATTTCAGGCTCAAGCCCTGTTACCGGCTGCTCCACGCCCTCTTTGTCCTGGGGGGCTCGGGAAATGAAGACATCGTCCTGGAGGCGATCTGCGCCGACATTATCAATGGAACCTATAGGGCCATAGACGAGGCGATCCGGGAGGGGACCTTCGCCTCCGTGGTGGGGGAGGAACGGGCCGGGGCTCTGCTTTACATCGTAAAAACGCAAAAGGCCTTGAACCACGGCGGCAAGGATGAAATTTGCGAGGCCTTCCAGGAACCGCTCCCCCCCCTGGCCGGGTATCCGGGGTTCAGGGCCAGGATGTTTACCAACACCGCGGCCTACCACCTGGGCCTCTGCGACAGCGCCGCCGCCGCGGAGGCGGTTAAGGCGGCCATGCTGCTAACCCAAAACGAAACCGGAGGCCGGGGCCTGGCCCAGGTGTACCGGCTCTTTTCCCTGGTGGAATTCACCAACCATCAGCTTTCGGAGGCCATAGATTACTTTAGCTTCGCGGTGGAAAACGCCGAAAAATCCGAAAATCACGCCGAACTGGGGATTTCCGCCTTTTATTCCGCGGGAGCCCACTTCCTCTTTGGCAACCTGTCCAAGGCGCGGCGGCTGGCCATCCGCGCCCAGGAGGCGGCCATCACCTCGGTTCTTCCCGCCTGGGCGGACCGGAGCCGCTTTTTGGAGGGGCGGCTCTGTTTTGAGATGGGCCGCTATCAGGAGGCGCTGGATGTTTTTAAGGACCTGGAAACCCGTTACGCCGGGCCGGAAACGAAGGAATTCAAGCAAACCCTGGCGGCCTGGATCTACCGTTCCAACATCTACCTTCGCAATACCGGCGTTACCCACGAGGGAGGGCTGGACGCGGAACTCTTTGAGATAGAGGCGGCCTACCTTTCTGGGGAATACCGTAAAGCCCTGGAACTGGCCGAGGGGCTGGAAAAGCGCGAGTGGGGGGAGCGGTTTGTGTATGTGGAACAGCCCGATTGGCGCAGCGGCTTTTGCCAGTGCGATCTTATCCTTTTTCCCCTGCGGGACCTTTGGGACAGGATGATCCACACCTACCGGGCCCTGGCCCTGTGCCACCTAACCGGGAACACCGGGCGCGGCGAAACCAGCAACCGGGAAGAGGCGATTCGGGACATGCAGCGGATTATGCGGGAAAAGCTCCTTGAAACGGACCCCAACGCCGCTTTTTACTATTACGCGTATTACCAGGTCCTGAAACGCAACGGCGCCCCGGAGGTGGACATGAATACCGCCGTCAGCATCGCCTTTAAGCGGCTCCAGCGCCGGGCCAGCAGGATAGATGACAACGAAACCAAGCGGTCCTTCCTGTCTTTTCACTACTGGAACAGCGCCCTGACGGCGGCGGCGAAGGAACATAAGCTTATCTAAGGACCCGGGGCCGCCGCGGTGGATTGACAAACGAAGGGGATTTTGATACGGTTACATGGTCCATCTGCGCGGGGCCCTGCGGTCCCGCGCCGGGAGGAAACGATCTGTGAAAAACAGAGCCACCAAAGGTGGCGCGGCGGCATAGCTCAGTTGGTAGAGCAAACGGCTCATATCCGTTCGGTCATTGGTTCAAGTCCAATTGCCGCTAAATACGATAGATGACGACAGGTCCGGCGGACGCGCCGCCACTCGGCGGCGGCGTACATGAACCTCCCCGTCCTAAAGGACGGGGTATTACACCCCACGGTACATAAAAAAAGCAAAAACCACTTGCGTTATTACAAAAAGGGTATATACTGATTGCGTATCCCCGAAGAGGATCATTACAGAACGGAGGTAAAAGCGTATGAACGGAACTAACCTGGAAAAGA
>JAIRPD010000125.1 GCA_031257195.1 Treponema sp.
CCTGTCCTGCCTCCAGTATAAGGAGTTTCTGCTATGAATAAAAGCAGACTTTTTACGTTCGCGGTACTGGCGCTGACGCTGGTACTTGGCTGGAACCTGGTAAGCTGCGGGGATAGTGATTCGGGTGACCCGACTTCCCCCCCGCCGCCCACCAAGGTAATCCTGGGCGCGGGTTCGCCCGGAACCGCCGGCGACAAAACCATTACCGACCTTACCAGCGGCAAGACCTACGCGGTCCTGACGGGCGGCAAGTGGTACGGTGTAAAGGCCGATAAAACCCTGGGCGACACTGGCGGGAAAGACAGCCCGGACCTGATAGCCGACGCCGCGCCGCTGAGCGCCGGCAGTTCGGCGATCATCGGCCTGAGCAACGGGGTGACGTACTTTGTGTATGAGGTGAAAACCGTCGCGGCGAGCTACGCGGTGCCGTACAACACCCTCTACGGGCCTCTTGTGGACAACACCGAAGCCCACGCGTTTACGGCGGCCGCGAACGTCAAGACGGGGACAAGCCTTGTCATCATCACGCCCCAGAACGTTACCGCCTCAAGCCCCGCCACCATCCTCACCACCAGCGGCGGCGTTGTGATCGCGAATGACCAGTACATTCAGGTCGCCAGCGGCACCAACGCTTACTACCTCCTCAGCAATGTTACCGCGGGGGGCGCGAAGATTTCCGGCACCAGCGGGAAGAAGTTCTTCTCGATCACCGGCATTACCGCCGCCACCACCGTTACCATCACCGGTAGCCCCAGCGCTCCTTAACGAGACCGGGAGGCGGCCCGGCTTTTTCCGGGCGGGTGGGTCCGCCGCCGTTTTGCTTCCGGCTCGCGCAGCCCTCTGAGGAGGCGGTTTCACCCTTGCGGCCGCGGGAATGTACCCGCGGCCGTTTTGTTTTTTCACCCGCCCCCCCCACAAAAGCGGATGGATTGCGCGCCGCCAAGGATGGCGGATGGATTGCGCGCCGCCAAGGATGGCGGTGTTACCAATGCTTTAGGTGGACTTTTCGGCCTGCCGAAAAGTCCCAGCCTCAAATCCGCCAGGGTATACTCAACCAAGCCGCGAAGCGGCGCCGGTTCCCCTCTTGATGGCGGATTTAAGGCGGCGGTGTGAGTAAGCCGTCCGCGAAGCGGACGGGGTGGACTTTTCGGCTTGCCGAAAAGTCCCAGTCCAAAATCCGCAGGGACGCGGATTTTGGACGGCGGGAGTCATCTCGCTTTTTCTTTAATTTCGCGCTCCACCCAGTCCAAACAATGCTTCGCTATCCGTAGAGCGTTTTCATATTCTTCGCGGGTAATATCGTCATATTCCCCGGGATACCTTGTTTGAACGGCATAGTTAGTCAGCTTCATAGCCTCTCGTATAGTGTCCGTAACTTCAGTATGCTTTCCAAGCTCGTTTAATAATACGCCAATATTATGCGTAAACACCGGCTCTACGCCATAGTAAAGCAAAAGACCTTTAAGGGCCTTTTCAACCGTTTGCTGCGCCTGATAACACAGATCCTCAAAAAAAATAGCGGGACTAATCGCCGCTTTTGATAAGTCATAGCTGCTCTTTGCCCGCTCTATCCACGATTCATAGCGTTCCATAAAGAACCTTGCCCTGTTCTTTTATCGTTTTATAAATATATCCTTTGGTAGTATTCAACGCGGTATAGACAGCGTAATCCACGGAAAGCAAATCCACAGGAACCGGTATTTCATGGTCAAAGAAAGCCCGATACAGCCGGTTGTTCAATTCCCGCCCATTCTTTAAATCCCGTTTGATAATAAGCAAATCAATATCGCTCTTTTCTGTATAGTCCCCCCTCGCGTAGGAACCAAAAAGCACCACCTGATCCGGCTCCGCCAGGGACACAACCAACGCGAGGATTTTATCAATAAACGGCGCGGCAACATCCATACCGTAACTATACTACACCCGCCCCCCGCCGCAAAAGCCCCGGGCCCGCCAGATACGCCGCAGCGCCCCCAGCCGTTCCCCCGCGGCCAGAAGGGTCTCCTCCTTTTTGGCAAAGTGAAAGCGGATAAACCGGCGCTCGGGCTCCCGGAAAAAGCTGGACCCGGGAACAGCCGCCACCTTCACCTCCCTCGCCAGCCACTCGCAAAAACGCAGATCGTCGGAACCATCAAACTCCCCAATATCCACCAGCGCGTAGTACGCCCCCTGGGGCCGGGTATAGGAAAGCCCCGCCTCCTCCAGCCCCCGAAGAAACAGGTCCCGCCGGCGGACATACCCCGCCCGCAGCTCCTCGTAGTAGCTCTCCGGGAAACAAAGGGCCGTTACCGCCGCCTCCATCAGGGGCGCCGCGGCCCCCACGGTAAGAAAATCGTGAACCTTGCGGATCACCTCCGTTACCGCCGGGGGGGCGATGGTATACCCCAGCCGCCAGCCGGTAATCGAGTAGGTCTTGGAAAGGGACGAACAGCTAATCGTCCGCTCCGCCATCCCCGGCAGGGAGGCGAAGTACACATGAACCGCGGGGGGGTACACAATATGCTCGTACACCTCGTCGGTGATCACCCACGCGTCAAACTCCTCCGCCAGGGCCGCGATACACAGCAGCTCCTCCCGGCTAAAAACCTTCCCCGAGGGATTGCTGGGGTTGCAGAGGATCAGCGCCCGGGCCCCCTCCTCAAAGGCCGCCCGGAGGTCCGCGGGGTCAAAGGTAAACGCCGGGGGATGAAGGGGAATGTACCGGGGCTCCGCCCCGGACAGGATCGCGTCCGCGCCGTAGTTCTCGTAAAAGGGGGAAAAAACCGCCACCCGGTCCCCGGGGTTCACCACGCTCATCATCGCGGCCATCATCGCCTCCGTGGAACCGCAGGTTACGGTGATCTGCCGCTCCGGGTCCAGGGGAATCCCCATGTACCGGCTCTGCTTGCGGGCCAGCGCCTCCCGAAAGTTCGCCGCCCCCCAGGTAATGGCGTACTGGTGGGGGCCGGCCGCGGCGGTCCTCGCCAGCGCGGCGGTAAGCTCCCCCGGCGGGTCAAAGTCGGGGAAGCCCTGGGACAGGTTGATCGCCCCCCGCTCCAGGGCCACCCGGGTCATGCGGCGGATCACCGATTCGGTAAAGGCCGCGGTCCGGTTACTGGCGGGCGGCACGGTCCCCTCCCCGCCGGCGGGGCGCCTTCAGGGCAGCACCCCCACCACAATCTCCCCCCAGTCCCCTTTCAGGCCCCGGCCGGTGGATTGAAAGGCCCCGCAGTAGGCTACCCGCTTGCCTTCGTCCCCGGGTTTGTGTTCCACCACAAAGGGATTGCGGGTAACCAGCTGGCTGTGGCCCAGGTCCTCGGGGTCCCCCGGTACGGGATCCCCCGGCTCCAGCACCCGGTAGACCAGAACCCAGCCGTTGCAGCCCTCGGGGATGGCCCGGCTTTCGTTTTCTTCCACATGCCAGCGGAGGGTGTGGGTCCGGGTTTTGCTGGGTTCTATCTCGATCCCTACCCGCCACTGGGGTTTGCCGCGGACGGTCCGGGTTCTGTCCCGGGGCCGCAGGTTCATGCTTTCCAGTTGAGCGTTGGTTACGATCTCCGGCGCGGCGTAAAAGAAACGCTGGCAAAAGTTCCGCAGAACGGGCTCCACCCGCCGGCGGGTCTCGCCCCGCTCCTCCACGTCGATTTTGCTCCGGCTGGGGCTCTCCGCCGCCAGGTGCCGGGGGTGGTAGTCGGCGTACCCCGCCTCCAAACCCGCCCGGGCCTCCGCCGGAATGTGGTTCCACACCGGGGCGCTCCCCCCGGTATTGGCCTGCACCGCGTCGATGATGAGTTTATACTGCGCGTCAAACCCCCCATAACTATGCTCAATGTAATCTTTGTGCGCCATGATGTACCCTCTCTGTCTGTTTTGTATCCCGGGGCCCTTCGTCCCCCCCGCCCAGTATGCCCAAAACCCCTCTAAAACGCAAGGCCCGTTCCGGGCTTTTAAGAACCCATTGGAGAACTCCTAGAGCCTGTTCCAGAACTCGTAGAACATGTTCTAGAAGTCGTAGAACATGCTCTAGAAGTCCTAGAACATGTTCTAGAAGTCGTAGAACATGTTCTAGAAACCCTAGAACATGTTCTAGAAACCCTAGAACATGTTCTAGAAGTCGTAGAACATGTTCTAGAAGTCCTAGAACATGTTCTAGAAACCCTAGAACATGTTCTAGAAACCGTAGAGCATGTTCTAGAAGTCCTAGAACATGTTCTAGAGCCCGTTCCGGGCTTTTGAGAACTTGTTATAGAAATCCCGGGGTATGTTCCACAACTCCTCGAGCCCGCTCCAGAGCCCGCAAAAAACCAGCGAACCCGCTCCAGAGATCGGGCCGGTGGTCCTTAAAAGCCCGGAACGGGCTCTAAAAAGCCTGGAACGGGCCCCGGAGATCGGGCCGGTGGTCCTTAAAGGCCCGGAACGGGCCCTGGAACAGGCCCCGGAACGGGCCGGAACAGATCAGTGGGTAGCGCGGCGGGCGAGGAAATTGCCCAGAGCCTGGACAGCGGTAACCAGGAGAATCAGAATCAGCACCGTTACCACCGTAATATCCGTTTGGTAGCGCTGGTAGCCATAGCGAATCGCGAAATCCCCCAGCCCGCCGCCCCCCACCGCCCCAGCCATAGCGGTAAGCCCCAGCAAACTAATCACCGTAATCGTAACCCCCCGGATAATCCCCGGCACACTCTCCTTCAGGTAAACCCGGAAAATAATCCCCACCGGACTCGTCCCCATACACAGAGCCGCCTCAATAGAACCCCGGTCCACCTCCGCCAGCGCGCTCTCCAGCTGGCGGGAAAAAAAGGGCGCCGTCCCAAAAATCAGCGGCGGAATAGCCCCCTTCACCCCAATAGCCGTCCCCGCGATAACCCGGGTCAAAGGAATCAGCAGGGCGATAAGGATAATAAACGGCACCGACCGGAAGAAGTTAATCACCTTATCCAGCGCCGTCCAGAGCGGCGCGTTTTCCAGAATCCCCCCCCGCCGGGAAACCGTCAACACCAGCGCGCACACCATCCCCGCGAAGAACGACACCAGCCCCGCCGCCCCGGTCATATACAACGTTTCCCCGCAGCTCCGCCACAACTCCGGCAGCCGGCCCATCACATGGGGCATCACCGTTTTCAAAAAATCAGCCATCACACCCCCCTCCGCAAAATCTCCACCCGCACCCCCCGCTCCCGAAACCAGGCCATCGTAGCCTCCAGAGCCGCCGCCTCCCCCTCCATAATAATCACCAGCCCCCCAATAGGCGTATCCTGGATAATATCCAGGTCCCCAAAGATAATATTAAGCCGCACATTAAACCGGGTAGAGGCGGTAGAGATCAGCGGCTCCGCCGTGTTACGGCCCCGGTAACTAAAAACCGCCAAAAGCTGCCCCTCCCGGAGGGCCGCCACCGGGGACCCCTCCTCCAGCAGGTCGTAAACCTTGGAAAGATGGGACGTGGCGGCCACAAAGTTCCGGGTAATCTCCTCCCGGGGGCGGGAAAAAATATCGAACACCGGCCCCCGCTCCACAATCTCCCCCCGGTCCATCACCGCCGCGTAGCCGCAGATACTCTTAATCACCTGCATCTCGTGGGTAATAATCACAATAGTAATCCCCAGCTTCTTGTTCAGCTCCTTCAGGAGCGCCAGAATAGACCGGGTCGTCTGGGGGTCCAGGGCGCTGGTAGCCTCGTCGCAGAGGAGAACCCGGGGATTGGAAGCCAGAGCCCGGGCAATCCCCACCCGCTGTTTCTGCCCCCCCGAAAGCTGGGAAGGATAGGCGTGCTCCTTGTCGGCAAGCCCCACCAGGTCCAGCAGCTCCCGCACCCGCCGGCGGATCTCCTCCCCCTTCATCCCCGTGTACTTCAGGGAGAAAGCCACATTCCCCCCCACCGTGCGGGACCGGAACAGGTTAAAGTGCTGGAAAATCATGCCAATCTTTTTCCGGGCCCGGCGCAGCTCCGGCTCGCTCAGCTTCATCAAGTCCACCCCGTCCACCAGCACCCGCCCCCGGCTGGGCCGTTCCAGCAGGTTGATACACCGCACCAGCGTGCTTTTTCCCGCCCCGGAAAAGCCGATAATCCCGAAAATGCTGCCCTCCGGGATAGAAAGGTCTACCCCCCGCACCGCCTGGACCGTGTGGGCCCGGCCGTCGGAGGAGGCGCTGGGGGGAATGTGAAAAGTCTTGTCCACCGCGGCAAGCTGGATCATGGCGCTGTCCGTCCGGGAGGGGCCGCTACAGCGGCAGCCGGACACCGATGTTGTGTTCCAGCGCCCGGTCAAAAAGGAGGCGGACCACGAACATATCCTCCACCGCCATGCCAAAGTTGTTCCCCACAATAAGCTCATCCCCCCGTTCCCGGCCCGGGGCCCGGCCCGCGGCCACCTCCCCGGTTTCGGCGTGGATCGGGGGCGTGCCAAAGGGATAGTAGCCGTAGCGGGAAAACTGCTCCACCTGATCCCGGCTGTCCACAATATACTTGTCCGCCCGCTTAAAGACCGCGTCCTCGTACAGAGTGTGCCCCTCGCAGAGAAGGATCGTCTGCCCCCGGGAAATCCACTGGTCCTTGATCACCGGGTGGTAGCCCTCCGAGGCGACGGTGGCGCTGGCGATAACCGCGCAGCTTTTGGCCACCTCCTCGTAGGAAGCGGCCTTGACCAGCCGGGCGGTAAGACTCGTCTGGTACGCGCCAATAAGCTCGTCCACGGCCTTTTCGTACCGGTCGTACAGGTAGATCCTCTTGAGCCGGGGAAGCACCCGCTCAATGTTTTTCACGTGCTGCTTCCCCTCCACCCCGCAGCCAATCATGCCAAAGGTTTCGGCCTCCCGGGGGGCCAGGTATTTCGCCGCGGTGTAGGTAACCGCGGCGGTGCGGATTTCCGTAACGTACTTGCAGTCCAGCACCGCCAGGGGCAGCCCCGACAGGTGGTCGCTGTAGATAATAAGCCCCTGGGCCTGGGGAACGCCGTACCGTTCCCGGTTGGAGGGATAGCAGGACCCCCACTTGACCCCCGCGGCGAATTCCTCCGGCACATAGGCGGGCATGGCGTGGAAAAACGTGTCCGTAATGGGGTGAAGGGCGATTTTGGAGGGCATATCCACCTTTTTCGCGCTGTAGGCGATCAGGGCCTTTTCCGTCCGGTCCAGGATTTCCCCGGGGGTTACGGGGACGCGCTTCACGTCCTCCTGGGACAGGTAAAGCATCTCCCGGCCTATGTCGAGCTTTTTCTGAACCTCCCCGCGGTAGGCCTCGGCGGCGGCGGTTAGTTCTTCCGGCAGTTTCATGGTTGCTCCTTCAATACAAAAAGATATATCCGCGCCCCCCGGGGGGCGTCAAGGGGGCGGCTCACTGGACCAGCCCCGTTAAATAGCCGTACCCCTCCCGTTCCATCTCCCGGAGGGGGACAAACCGGAGGGCGGCGGAATTGACGCAGTACCGGAGCCCCGTCGGATCCTTCGGCAGGCCGTGTTCCCCCGCCGGCGGAACCGGGCGGTGGTCCGGGTCGGCGGAGGAATCAACCCCGCCCTTGCCCCCCGGGACCGGCCCGTCGTTAAACACATGGCCCAGGTGGGAACCCGAGGAGGAGCGGACCTCCACCCGCGGCCTGCCGGGGATGGAAGGGTCCTCCCGTTCCTCCAGCACCCCCTCGTCGATGGGCCTGGAGAAGGCGGGCCACCCGCACCCCGAGTGGTATTTCTGCGCCGAAAGGAACAGGGGCTCCCCCGTGGCCCGGTCAACATACAGGCCCTGTTCAAAGTTCCCCTCCAGGTCCCCCGTACCCGCCCCCTCGGTGGCGCCGTTCTCGACCACCTCAAATTCCAGGGGAGTAAGCCCCCGCCGCAGCTCCGCCGGTCCCGGGCGGGGGTAGCGTTCCTTATCAATCAGGGGCCATCGCTGGCGTATGGTTTTTACCGGGATATGGCAATACCCCCCGGGGTTTTTGCCCAGGTAGTCCTGGTGGTATTCCTCCGCCGGAAACCAGTTCCGCAGCGGCTCCAGGACAACCGCCAGTTCCGGCATCCCCAGCTTTTTCTTCACCTCCCCAAACACGCTCCCCAGTACCTTCCGCTCCAGGGCCGTTTCTTCCGGGCCGCCCTCCACATAGAACACCCCCGTCCGGTACTGGGTTCCCGCGTCATGCCCCTGCCGGTTAACGCTGAGGGGATCGATGATCTGGAAAAAACGCCGGACCAGGGTCTTTAACGCGACGGCATCCTCCCGGTAAACCACCTCCACCGTTTCCGCGTGCCCCGTCTGTTTGAGGGTCTCGTACGCGGGGATTGTCCCGTCCTTTCCGTTAGCGTACCCCGCCCGGACCGGCCCAACCCAGGGCATCGGTTTAAAGTAGGCCTCCAGGCCCCAAAAGCAGCCGCCGGCGAAATAGATTTTTTTCAGGGGAAACCTCCTTGGGGCGGCGGCGGCCAGCCCGGCGCCAATCCGCGCCGCCCCGGCAAAGCCGGTTTGGCCGGGAAATTACCTCCCCGGCCATTCCGCTCTTTTTTTTACTTTAAATAGCCTGTTCAGAAACCTGTTTTACCAGGCCGGCACCGCGCCTTGCAGATCCCGGTCAATCACCTGGGCCACCGGATCGGTCTGGAAGGCGGCCACCACCTTTTTGTACACCTCGTTGTCCTTATCCTCGGTCCGGCCCACCACCAGATTAATATAGGCCTTATCCGCCGCGGGATCAATGGGCTTAATGTAAATCGCGTCCCGCAGAGGCACCCCTCCCCCGTCTATGACAAAAGTGGAATTCACCACCGCGGCGGCCACCAGGGGATCGTCCAGGGTCCGGTAGGTCTGGGCGGCGTCCACCTCCACCACCTTGATGTTCTTGGGGTTGGCGGTGATGTCCTCCACCGTGGGCAGGTTCCCCTTGGAGGGATCCACGGTAAACACCCCCGCGGCCTCCAGCACCTTGAGGGCCCGGCCCCCGTTGGTGGCGTCGTTCATGATCACGACGGTGTCCCCGTCTTTAAGTTCCTCCAGGCTCTTGATCTTCTTGGAGTAGACCCCCAGGAAAAAGAGCACCGTGTTTCCCAGGGGGCTGATCTGGTAGCCGTGGTTGTCGATCTCGGCCTGCAAAAACGCGCCGTGCTGGAAGGAATTCAGGTCAATCTCCCCGTCCGCCAGGGCCCGGTTGGGCACGGCGTAGTCGCTGAAATTCACCAGTTCCACCTTGATCCCCTGGGCGGCCAGGGATTCGGCGGCCTTGTTCCAGGCGGTTACCAGTTCTTCGCCCGTTACGCCGATCCGTACCGTCCGCCCGGCCGTTTCCCCGGCCTCGGCCTTCTTGCCGCCGCCGCAGGCCCCCAGGACCAGGGCGGCCAGTAAAAGCAGGGCCGCCGCGAATACGGGGGCGCTTTGTTTTGTGGTTCTACGTTTCATGTTCCTCTCCTTAAAATGTGCGTCTGACTATATTCCAATAAATACCATCGGAATACTAGGAATATGTACCGGATTCCCCTCCTCTGTCAAGAGCAGGATGACAAAATTCGGAAAAATTTACAAGTTTTTTTGATTTTCCCTTGACAGCGCTATTTTTTTCCTGGTATTGTATATAAATCCTATGAGTTTAATAGGAATTAGCCTGGCGGAAAGCCGGGGTATATCTGAACAGACAAGGAGCGACTATGGCGCGCGCGGAAAAAATCACCGATTTAATCGGGAAAACCCCCATCGTTAAGTTGAACAAGATCAACGAGGGCGGGGCGGAGGTGTACGTTAAGCTGGAGTATTTTAACCCCCTCTCCAGCGTGAAGGACCGGATTGCCCTGGCCCTGATCGAGGCGGGGGAAAAGGACGGCAAGATAAAGCCCGGCACGGTGCTGATCGAGCCCACCAGCGGCAACACCGGCATTGGACTGGCCTTCGTGGCGGCGGTCAAGGGCTACCGGCTGATCCTGACCATGCCGGAAACCATGAGTGTTGAACGGAGGAAACTCCTCAAGGCCCTGGGGGCGGAACTGGAGCTTACCGAGGGGGCCAAGGGCATGAAGGGGGCCATCGCCAAGGCGGAAGAGCTGGCCGCCAACATCCCCAACGCCTACATTCCCCAGCAGTTTAACAACCCCGCCAACCCGGCGATCCACGAAAAGACCACGGGCCCGGAAATCTGGGAAGACACCGGGGGCAAGGTGGACATCCTCATCGGCGGGGTGGGTACCGGCGGCACCGTTACCGGCGCGGGCAAGTACCTAAAAGGAAAGAAAGCCTCCGTTAAGGTGATCGCCGTGGAACCCGCGGCGTCGCCGGTGCTTTCCGGGGGGCAGCCCGGCCCCCACAAGATCCAGGGCATCGGCGCCGGCTTTCAACCCCAGGTCTACGATCCCAAGGTCATCGACGAGATTTACCAGACCGACGAAGTCAAGGCGGGGAACGCCGCCCGGCTCCTGGCCAAGAAAGAGGGCATCCTGGTGGGAATCTCCTCCGGGGCGGCCCTGGAGGCGGCCCTGACGGTCTCCAAGCGGCCCGAAAACAAGGGCAAGACCATCGTCACGGTCCTGCCGGACACGGGGGAACGGTATTTGTCCACCTGGCTCTTCGACGAATAGGCACAGGCGGCTCCGGGGGGGTACACTGTTTCCATGAACAGAGAAACACTGTGCGTCCGCGGAACCTGGCGCTTTGATTCAGCCACCGGGGCGGTCAGCGTCCCGGTCTATCAAAGCGCCGCGTTCCGCCACCCCGGCGTGGGGGAAACCACGGGTTTTGACTACTCCCGGTCGGCAAACCCCACCCGCTCCATCCTGGAGGAGACGGTGGCCCTCCTGGAGGGCGCCCGGTACGGCCTGGCTTTTTCCAGCGGCATGGGGGCGGTATCGGCGATGATCAAGCTCTTCCCGCCGCCCTCCTCCGGGGGGGTCAGCCACCTGGTCATGTCCGGGGACCTCTATGGGGGCACCTACCGGCTCTTTCACGAGTATTACGCCAGGTACGGCTACGCGTTTTCCTGGGTGGACACCAGCGACCTTTCCCAGGTCGAGGCGGCCCTGGGGCCCTCCACCCGGGCGATCTTCATTGAAACCCCCTCCAACCCCATGATGAAGGTTACGGACATTGGGGCCTGCGCGGAACTTATCCACCGCCGGGGGGGATCCCTGGTGGTGGACAACACCTTCCTCACCCCCTACTTCCAGAACCCCCTGGACCGGGGGGCGGATTTTGTGATCCACTCCGGGACCAAGTACCTTTCGGGCCACAACGATACCCTGGCGGGCTTTATCGTCCATTCCCGGGAGGACGCCGCCGTTCCCCTCCGGGAGGCCCAGAAGAGCGAGGGCGCCTGCCTTTCCCCCTTCGACTCCTGGCTCACGCTGCGGGGGATCAAAACCCTGGCCCTGCGGATGGAAAAGCACCAGCGGAACGGCGCCCTCGCGGCGGAATGGCTGAGGAACCATCCCCAGGTGGAGCGGGTCTTTTACACCGGCCTCGCGGACCATCCCCAGGCGGCCCTTTCCGCCGCCCAGGCCCGGGGCCACAATGGGATGGTCTCCTTCTACGTCCGGGACCGGGCCCTGGTGGACCGGATCCTCCGGCGGGTCAAGCTGATCCTCTTCGCGGAAAGCCTGGGGGGCGCGGAATCGCTGATCACCTTCCCCCTGGTCCAAACCCACGGGGCCATCCCCGAGGACCTGCGCCTGGCCGCGGGGGTCAACGACCGGCTCCTCCGGCTTTCCGCGGGGATAGAGGACGGCGCGGACATCATCGCCGATCTGGATCAGGCCCTGGGTTAACCGGGCGGGGCGGATTCCCCCCAACCCGGCCCGCCCCCCAGGGGGAGCGGCCCATCTTCCGCGAAAGGCGGCCCCCCCGCCGGGAAAACCGGCTCATCCGCCGGGGAAAACGTCTCATTTTCCTGGGAAAACAACTCGCTTTCCTGGGAAAATAACTCGCTTTCCTGGGAAAATGACTTGTTTTCCCGGGAAAATAACCCGCTTTCCTGGGAAAATGACTTGTTTTCCTGGGAAAACGTCTCATTTTCCTGGGAAAATAACTCGCTTTCCCGGGAAAACAACCCGCCCGCTGGGAAAAGTGGCGCGCCCGCCGGGGAAGGCGGGCTATCCCCCCGGAACAGCGGGGGCTCCGGGGCGGCGGATGAGGGGCGGCCCGCGTCCGGCGGCGGAAGCGGTCCTCCGGTTTGGCTGGAAAAGGGGGCGCGCCCCCCGCCGGTCCCAGGGTTCGCGCCGGCCCCAGGGGTTATCCCGGGCCGCTAGGGGGGTTACAGGGCCAGCGCTTCCACCACATCGCCGTGGGCGCCCACCAGACACCGGCGGGCCGGATCTACCGGTAAATCCATATCCTCCAGGGGAATCGCCCCCAGAAGAATCTGTTCCCCGCCGGGGATGACCACCGCCCGGCAGGCGCGGTCCCGGTCTTTCCAGCGGATCAACACCGGCTCGGTAACGCCGCATTCCGCCCTGACACCGTTGGCAAAGAGGGTCCTCCGGGGGTCCTCAATCATCAGGCCCAGCTTTTGCCGAAGTTCTTCACCGATAACCAGCGTACTCGCCCCGGTATCGGCGCCGGCCTCCACCGTTACCTGCCTGACGCCGCTTTCCGGAACGCAGCCCCGGCTGGCGTCCCTTCGATCCCCGGCGTTTATCAGGGTAATCTCCTCCGTTACTTTTCCCACCTCGCGTTTCATACGCCCAGTATGGCGGAGTTTGACAAAAGATGAAGCGCCGGGCCCCGGGGCGCGGCCGGCGGGGGGGAACGCCCTTCCGTCCGGGGCGGAGGAAAGGGCTCTTTCCCGGATCGGGCAGGTCCGGTGAGGTCCCGCCGGAGCGGCCTGGGCCGGGCGGTCTTTCCGGGGCGGCTTTGATTCCCCTCACCGCCGGCGGAGGGTGATCAGCCTGCCCCGCCGCAGGGCGGCCTGGGGGAACTGGGCGTTGATCTCCAGGATCGACTGTTCCAGCCTCCGCTGCTTTTCGTTTGATTCGTCGAACAGTTCTCCCTGCCGGGCGGGGTTCCTGGCCTCCAGGGCCGCCCCGGCGCCGAGGAGGCGCACCCCCTTGCCGGGGCGGTACTTCTTACGGAACAGGGCCAGGAGCTTTTCGTAGAATTCGTTGAGCGTCCCCAGGGGGTCGCGGAACGTTTCCTGGCCTCCCTCGGTGTAAAAGCCCTCGCCGTAGCGGATCTTGATGAACACCGTCCTGCTCTGGAAGCTGGTCTGGAGCAGCCGGAAAAACACTTCCGAGGCCAGGGCGAAGAGCTGGGTTTCTATCTCAAACTCGTCGTACAGATCGAAGGGGAAGGTCCGCTCCGCGCTCATGGAATGGGTTCCCCGTTCGGTCTCGAAGGTTTCCGCCTCCTCCCCCCGGACGGCCCGGTACAGGAAGGCCCCCAGGGAATCGCCAAACATCCCCGCCAGGACATCCTCCGAAAACTGATGGAGGTCCGCGCAGGTTGTATAGCCCCGCCGGGCAAAGGCTTCCTGGGTTTTGGCCCCGGCCCCCCAGATCTTGCCCACCGGCAGGCCGAGCATAAAGGCCGCTTCCCCGCCGGGGGGGACGGCGAAGAGGCCGTCGGGCTTGGACATGCCGGAGGCGATTTTGGCCACGTACTTGTTGGAGGCCAGTCCCGCGGAAACGGTGAGGCCCGTTTCTTCCCGGACCCGCCGTTTGAGTTTCCGGGCCGTTTCCTCCGGGGGGCCGAAGAGTTTTTCCGTGCCGGTGATGTCGATAAAGGCCTCGTCCACGGAAAGCTGCCGCACCTCCGGGGAAAAGCCGGCGAAGACGTCCATCACTTCCCGGGATTTTTCCCGGTATCGTTCCATGTTGCCCCGGATAAAGACGCCCCCGGGGCAAAGCCGCGCCGCCTGGACGATGGGCATGGCGGAACGGACCCCGTACCGCCGGGCTTCGTAGGAGGCGGTGGAGACCACGCTGCGCCGGTCCCCGGGCAGGCCCCCCACGATGACGGGTTTTCCCCGATATTCGGGGTGATCCAGTTGTTCCACCGACGCGTAGAAGGCGTCCATGTCGGCGTGGATAAAACACTTCATGGCTGTTTACAGTATACCGCGAAATGGGGGCGGAAACCGTCCCGGGGCGTCCGGCGGGTTCCCGGGGGCGGGACGGGCCGGGGCGGGGGCGCTTTCCGCCGGAGGGGCCGCGCCGGGCGCCCGGTCCTAGCCGGCGGTGAGGGCGGCCAGTTCCCCCCGGACCGCGGCGGCGATTTCCCCGGCGGCGGCGGCCAGGGGCGTCAGCCGGGCCTCCTTTTCGGAGCGGCGCTTTACCTCCACCGCGGGAACGGCGGCGGCGAGGTTCTTGTCCCCCGCCACCACCCGCCAGGGGATGCCCAGGAGATCGGCGTCGTTGAATTTTACCCCCGGCCGCTCGTCCCGGTCGTCCAGCAAAACCTCCAGGCCCGCGGCTTCCAGTTCCGCGGCGAGCCCGTCGGCGGCTTCCCGGACCGCTCCCTGGTACTTGATGGGGATGATGATTACCTGCCAGGGGGCCACCGAAAGGGGCCAGATCACGCCGTTTTCATCGTGGTGTTCCTCGATGATCGACGCCAGGGTACGGTCCAGGCCTATGCCGTAGCTTCCCATGAGGGGGACCCGGGTTTTGCCGTTTTCGTCCAGGTAGCTTACCCCCATGGAGGCGGTGTATTTGCGGCCCAGCTTAAAGATGTGGCCCAGCTCGTTTCCCTTTTTTTCGTACAGTTCCCCGCCGCAGAGGGGGCAGCGGTCCCCGGCTTTAACGGTCCTGATGTCGGCGATCATCCAGCCCCCAAAGTCCCTGCCGTAGGCGGCGTGCCGGTGGTGTTTGTCCTTTTCCAGCGCGCCCGTTACGGCGTCGTCCATGGCCGTTACGGTCTGGTCAAGGACGATGGGCAGGGTATTCAGCCCCACGGGGCCGGCGAATCCCACGGGCGCGCCGGTAAGTCGGACCACGTCGGCGTCCGCGGCCAGGCTTATCTCCGAGGCCTTCAGGGCCGCCGCCAGTTTTACCTCGTTCACTTCCAGGTCTCCCCGGATGGCCGCGGCGAAAAAGGCCTCGGGGTAGGTTTCCGGCGCGCCCGGGGAGGTTTTCCGCCGGGGGAGATCCCCGCAGCCCGGGGCTGTGGACAGATCCAGTTCCACGTTTACCGCCCGGTAGATCAGGGTTTTGACAAAATCCCCGGGCCGCGCCTTCAGGAAAGCGCAGAGTTCCCCGATGGTTTTTACGTTGGGGGTGTCGATGGTCTCCAGGGGCGCCGGGCCCGGCGATCCCTCCGCCGCTTTCCGGGGGGGAGCGTCGTCCCGCCGGCACTCCGCCTTTTCCACGTTGGCCGCGTAATCGCCGTTTGCGCAGAGGAGCAGGGTATTGTCCCCCACCTCGCTTTCCACCATAAATTCCTCGGAGCCCGAGCCTCCCATGCTTCCCGAGTCGGCCTTGACGGAGAGTACCGTAAGGCCGCAGCGTTTAAAGATCCGCCGGTAGGCCGCGCCCTGGGCCCGGTAGTGTTCGTCCAGGCTTTCCTCGCTGTCGTGGTAGGAGTAGGCGTCTTTCATCACGAATTCCCGGCCCCTCATTACCCCGTAGCGGGGGCGGATTTCGTCCCGGTACTTGGTGTTGATCTGGTAGAGGAGGATGGGCAGTTGGCGGTAGCTGGAAAGCTCGTCCCTGACTAGGGCGGTAAAGGCCTCTTCCGCCGTGGGGGAGACCACAAAGTCCCCGCCCAGCCGGTTCTTTACCCGGAGCATCCCCTCCCCCATGGATTCCCAGCGGCCCGATTCCTTCCACAGTTCCCCGGGCACCACCACCGGGGGCTTAACCTCCAGGCTGCCGGCGGCGTTCATCTCCTCCCGGATGATGGCCTCCACCTTGCGGAAACAGCGGAGTCCCAGGGGCAGGTACGTAAAAAGGCCGTTGGAAAGTTTTCGGATCATCCCCGCCCGGAACATCAGCCGGTGGCTGGCGATCACCGC
Organism: Treponema sp.; assembly: GCA_031257195.1. GTDB lineage: Bacteria > Spirochaetota > Spirochaetia > Treponematales > Breznakiellaceae > JAIRPD01. The sequence goes on from JAIRPD010000125.1 coordinate 15,885, forward strand.
GTCGCCGGGCTCTTCCCGCAGGGTAGGAATAAAGGTTTGGGAGTACTTCATCACTCCACTGTACCGGAAAAGGAAAAAAGAAAAAACCCTCCCCGGCGCGGGGCGATCCGCGTAGCCGCGCCCGCTCTGCCCGTTTTTCCGCGCCGGTCATAGATCGGTCTACCGCGTTTATCCGGCCCGCGCGATTTTCCGGCGCGAACCGCTCTTTTGGACACCCCGGGAGATTACGCCGCCCCGCGGAATGGGACGGCGGTTTTCTACAGTCTTACTTAATGGTATTCGCGGCGGGCCGCCCTTACCGGGAACTTAGTCCTTTGGCTTTTTGTCCCTAAAACCAAACTTGATTCCGTACATAATGTGGAACCTCATCAGGTTGTAGCTCACATCGTTGCTGGCCTTAAACTCGTCCGTTATGTTCCGGGTTATCCCCACGTCCAGGGTCCACGCCGACTTCGCCCCGGCCCGGAAACCCACCTGTATCCCCGCTATCATCGACAGCGGCGGCACCGGGGACCCCGCAAGCCCCAGCGCGTACTCTAATCCCCCGTAGGGCTCCAGCATCCCCGAACTGAACTTGATTACCCCCTTGAGCGTCGCCGACGCCGCGGCGTACACCTTCGCCCGCTCTATAAACCGCGGTTTTACCGGATCCACCTCCAGGGCCAGAAAATCAACAAACCGCCACTCCAAGCCCGCCCGAACCGCCGGCATAAGACTTCCCGTCGCTATCTTCCCGCCATCCTGCATCAGGTAAAAGGCCACGTCCATCCCCGCCCCCAGGCTCAGGTAGAAGGTCTGGTCCTGCCACCGGTCGTCAATCGCGGCGGCGGCCCCCTTCTCTTGCCCCGGGGGAATCACCGCGTTGGCCAGGGCCGTGTAGATCAGGGTGAGGTTCCACCGGTTCATCTCATCGGTATTGTTAAAGCCGAAACTGAACCGGAGGATCTCCCCGTCGTCGGCGCTCCGGATGAGGGCGATCTGTAAATCGTAATGAGTGTTGTCCAGGTCCACCGGGTACTCGGGGTCAAATTGGGGGTTGTCCTCAATGCTTAACTCGAGGGTATAGAGGGACTCCGCCTTAGACTCGGCCAGGGGGTAGCCGGTACCGATGAGTTCCATTTTGAAAGCGCCGTGGAAGTAGATTTTCTGCTCCTGGGAACCCCCGGTGGGGACGGGGATGTACACGGGGAGACTCCGCCGGTCCTGGGCCCCGGCGGGGAGGGCGGCCAGAACAAGAAGGAACAGCGCGATTACGCCTCCCGTAATCGCTTGGGGGCGGACCCCCCGGGGGACGTAACATCCACTTCCCTCCTCGGGAAAGAACTTGGGGGAAATGCCCGTTTGTTTTTGCGAATTAAAATTACGGCTCATCGCTAACACTCCTTTGGTCCTGACCGAATCTTTGGCTCTCATGGGTCAGGCCAACGCCTTCCTCAAAAATTTTACAGACCTTTGTACATACTAGTATATCGCAAAACGTTAAAAAAACAAGGTAACCGGGCAAATTTTTATTTTTTTTACCTTTTTTTCCTTATCATCCGTGAAGGATCGTTCGTGAAGGGGATCCTGCCGCTAAAGGCTAACCCGCGACACCAGGACCCCTTGACTCTGGACGCGGTTTTTGGGGTACAATGACCTGTCCCTTGAGGGCCTTTAGCTCAGTTGGTTAGAGCTGCGGACTCATAATCCGTAGGTCCCTGGTTCAAGTCCAGGAAGGCCCAAAACCGGTAGTTTGCCCTGTTTTGCCCGGTTTCCCCTTTATTTCAGGGGAAAAACCCGGCCCAAAGCCCTTAGTTTCCCGGCTTTTCCCGCCGATACTTCAAAAGGGGTCTCTATGCTAAAATCCGCCGCCAGCCGCTTTCTTTTACTCCCGGTTCTGGCCCTTTCCATCCGGGCCGGGGCGGGGGCGGAAACTTTTGTCTACCACTACCAGGAGGGGGCCAAGTACCGGATCCTTTCGGTGGTGGACGAGGATGTGTACGTAAACCACCGCTTTAGCCACCGGGCCCGGATTCTTAACCGGATTGCCGTGGAATTAAGCGACGTGGCGGGGGGGAAGGCCCGGCATACCGCGGTTTTCGCCACCTCCGAGCAGGCGGAAAGCGGAAGGGGCGGTTTTCGCTGGGGTAAGGAATACCCCTCGGTCTTTGACAGGGACGCCCAGGGCCATATCACCATCGCCCCCGAATACTTTATGCCCGTGGTGCGGGACGTACCCGTGTTTCCCCGGGGGGACATTAAGGCGGGGGAAACCTGGACCGCCCAGGGGCACGAAGTCCACGATTTCCGGGTCCCCTTTGGGATTCCCGACCCCTACCGGATTCCCTTTGAGGCTTCCTACCGTTTTCTGGGCCCCGGCAAATGGAAGGAAAAAACCCGCCAGGTTTTTTCCGTGTCCTACCGGATCTTTTTTGAGCCCCCCCCGGCGGGGGGGGAAGTCTGGCCCCGGCGGATCATGGGGGCCTCGGATCAACTGGTGTACTGGGACATGGAAACGGGACAGCCCGCGGCCTATACCGAGCGTTTTCGGATGGTCTTTGAGCTTTCTGACGGGACAATAGTGGAATACCGGGGCCGGGCGGAGGCGGAGATCCTTGAATCGGAACCCATGGACAAGGAGAAGACCGCCAGGGAAATAACCGGGGAGATTAAACGGCGGGGCATAGAGGGAGTGTCCGTGCGGGTGGTGGACGAGGGGGTTACGATCAGCCTGGAAAACATACAGTTTCAGGCCGAATCCGCGGCGCTCCTGCCCGGGGAAAAGGAAAAACTTGACAAGATAGGGGCGATTCTGAAAGGTTACGCGGACAGGGACATCCTGGTGGGGGGGCACACCGCCCTGGCGGGTTCCCCCGAGGGCCGCCAGAAGCTTTCGCTGGAACGGGCCGCCGCGGTGTCGGATTACCTGGCCGCCAGAAACGTCAGGAGGGCCTCCCAAATGGTGGTCCGGGGTTACGGCGCGGAACAACCCCTGGGGGATAACGCCACCCCGGAGGGCATGGCGAAAAACCGCCGGGTGGAGATCACCATCCTGGAAAATTAGGGGCCGCGGAACCCCCCGCCCCACAACCGGCGGACACTCAGCCCCGGCCGGGCTGAACCCGCCTTGACCCTCAAAGGGATGGTGTAGTATTTTACGTTTATCCATGAGTCGCGCGGACCCGTTTAAGCTTGCCGTTCTGGCCTGTCCGGGGGGAAGGGCCTTCGCCAAAGAGGTGATCGCCCATCTCCAGCGCTGGTATCGCCGGAAGTCCGAAAACCCGGACCCCCTTCCCAGTTTTAACATCAACGTCCGGCATACCCTTTTCGCCAACGGGGAACTGAAGGCGGAGCTTCTTGACTCGGTGCGGGGGGGGGACATTTATATCGTCGCCGACGTGGAAAACCGCTATCCCCTGGAGTTTCACGGCGGCGTAACCAGGGCCTTGACGATAAACGATCACCTGATTTCGATTTTTGTTACCGTGGACGCGGTAAAACAGGCGGGGGCCGGGCGGATCACCCTGGTTCTGCCCAACTACCCCTATTCCCGGCAGCATAAACGCAGGAGCCGGGAGGGGCTTACCGCCAGCCGAATCGGGATTATCTTTGAAACCCTGGGGGTAAACCGGCTTTTAACCCTGGACATCCATTCCAGCGAAATAGGCAATTCCTTCCGGACCATGGGCTTTGACAACCTCCACGCCAGTTACCAGATTATCCGGGAACTTTCAAAGATAGAGGAAATTCGGGAGGGGAATTTTGTGGTGGTTTCCCCCGACACGGGGGCGGTGGACAGGAACAAATTCTACGCCACCGGTTTTAAAAAACCCCTGGCCCTGCTTTACAAGGAGCGGGACTACTCCCGGATCAGCAAGGACGCCAATGAAAACAACATCGCCGAGATAAAACTTCTGGGCAGCGTCCGGGATAAAACGGTTTTTATGGCCGACGATATCCTGGGAACCGGGGGCACCCTCCTTAAAGCCATGGGCTTTCTTAAAGACCAGGGGGCAAAGAAGGTTATCGCCGCCGTAAGCCTGCCCCTCTTTTCCGGGGACGCGATTGCTTACTTTGACGCCGCCCACCGGAAAGGGCTTTTTTACCGGATCATCGGGACCAACGCGGTGTACCACGAGGAGCTGCTTAAACGGGAATGGTACCTTTCCGTAAGCGTGAGCAAGCTCTTCGCCCGGACCATTTCCCGGCTCCACCAGGAACAGTCGGTCAGCTCCCTTCTGGATAACAGGGCGCCGATAGAACGGCTCCTCGCGGAGGTCCCCGGGCCGGGGGAAAACCGCGGCCCCGGGGAGGGGCGCTAGGTGGCCCTCTTCCTCTGCGCCGATTTGGGGACCACGTCCCTCAAGGCCGCCCTCATAGACAGCGGGGGCCGCATTCACAGCCATGCCCGGATTCCCTACAGGGACCCGCCGGTTTCCGCCGGTCCCGGACCCCTGGCCGCCTCTTCCTGGCTGGCGGCCTTCGCCGCCGCCCTGGACTCGCTGGTTCCCCCGGATGATACCCCCCCATCGGCCCTGATCATTTCCGGCGGCGGCCCCACCCTGGTACCGGTGGACGCCGCCGGCGAAAGCCTCCGGCCCCTTCACTGGTTTGAAGGTCCCCCTCCCCTGGAGGGGGCGGCCTCCCTTTTCCTCCCCAAGGTCAAGGCGTTCATGGAAAACGCCCCGGGGGAATTCGCCAAAACCCGGCTTTTTTTTTCCCCCCAGGAATGGCTTTCCTGGAAACTTGGGGCGGAACCGGTAACGGTCCTTCCCCACAAAGGTTATGAGCCCTACTACTGGGACGGGGAACAGCGGGAAAAACTGGGAATCCGGGGGGATCTCTTTCCCCCCTATGTAACCATGGGCGCGGTGATAGGGGAGCTTAAGTTTCCGGCGGAGCTTGCCCCGGCAGGACACGCCCGCCGGGCCGGGTTCCTCCCCGCCGGCGTCCCCATTGTGGCGGGGCCCCCGGACTTTATCGCGGCCCTCATAGGAACCGGGGCCTTAGCACCCGGCCGGGCCTGCGACAGGACGGGCAGTTCCGAGGGGATCAACCTCTGCGCGGCGGAACGTCCCGCGCTCGACCCCGCCGAACCGGCCCCGGGGGAACCAGGCCGTCCGCGGGTCCTTCCCCACGCGGTGGAGGGCCTGTGGAACCTGGGGATGGTGATCGACCGGTCGGGAAAACTCCTGGACGATTACCTCGCCGCCGCGGGCCTGAACCGCCGGCCCTGTGGGGAACTGATAAACGAATTCCTCGCCTCCCCTTCCCATCCGGGAAAAAAGATCCTGGAAACCATGGGACGGTCCTTTTGCCGGGCCCTGGATGACCTGGCGGCCTGGGGTTTCCCCGCGGGGGAACTGGTCCTTTCCGGCGGCCAAAGCCGGACCCCCCGGTGGAATCAATACAAGGCCGACATAAGCGGACGCGTCCTCCACGCGCCGGAAGTGGCCGACGCGGAACTGGCGGGAAACGCCGTCCTGGGCGCGGCCGCCCTGGAGGGGGGGGGCGTCGCGGAAACCGCCGCGAAGATGATCCGCGTTAAGGAGAGCTATTATCCAAGGCCCTGATTCGTGCTATACTCTCCCCATGGTTACCCAATTCCCGCGTAAGAGCCGGGGCAAAGCCCGTTTCGCCGCTTTCGCCCGGTCCCTCGCGGAAATCCTTGCCCGCTGTCTCGCCGTCCCCGGCCAGACCCCGCGGTGGACCATCATCGCCAATCCCCAGGCCGGGGGTTTTACCATAGGCGGCCGCTGGCGGTGGCACGAGGCGGCCCTGAACGCGGCCCGGGAAAGGGCCCGGCGCAATCCCCTTCGGGACGGGGCTTCCCCTTCCCGCTACGCCCTATCCCTGGGCGTTTCCCCGGAGGACCCGGTAAACCAGGGGCTTATCCTTACCGCCGGACCGGGGAACGCCGCGGAGATCACCTCGGCCCTGATAGGGGAATGCTCCCAAACCCTGACCGAAAAGGCCCCCCCCGGGGGTAAGCCCTTTTACCTGATCATCACCGCGGGGGGCGACGGGACAAGCCTGGAGGTGCTCCAAACCCTCTACGCCGCCCCCGAGGAGGTCCGTTCCCGCTTTGCCGTCCTTCGGCTTCCCCTGGGAACGGGGAACGACGGCGCCGATTCCCCCGGCCTGGCCGGGGCCCTGGATCTCCTGGTCCTCCCCTCCCGGCTCGAGAAAACCAGGGGGATCATCCTTAAAACGGCGTCGGGGAAAACCCGGCCCGGAGGCGGCCCCTTCCTGGCCTTCAATGTCCTTTCCCTGGGACTTGACGCCTTTGTTACCCACATGACCAACAAGATGAAAGACCGCCTGCCGGGGGATTCCTACAAACTATGGGTGGATATAGCGGCCCTGCTGTATGACCGCGTATACACGGTGGGGCCCATGGGGGTCCTCGCCTACGACGAAAACGGAAAGGAAGTGGCGCGCCTTCAGGAAAAGATCCTCCTCTGCGCCATGGGGATCAGCGGCCGGCGCACCTACGGGTCCCAGAAAAAGATCCTCCCCGACGACAGAAACGTCTGCGTTGTACGGCAGATGTCCCTTTTCCGTAAGCTCGCCATCAAGGGCCTCTTTACCACCGGCGGCCATGTCCGGCGGCCCGAATCGGTTTTAACCACCGCGGTCAAACTGAGGCTCAGCCCGGAAAACCCGATCCTGGCCCAGATGGATGGGGAAACAACGCTGTTAACCAGGGAAGATTTCCCCCTCACCCTGGAATTGACGTCCCCGGTAATTCAAAAACTGGTTCCCGCCGGCCCTTAACAGCCCAGGGATAGATAGCGTCCGTGGGGATTGGGACCGCCCTCAAACAACAACACACCCCGCCCTGAAACCGGGCCCGAGTGGTAACGGGCGCCGGGCCGGCGGGCGGTAAAATCCCATTGCCCAAACCCCCAAAAAGCGGTATCATCCTGATATGAAAAGTGACTGCGTCCTGGCCGGCGTGGGGGGCCAGGGGGTGCTATCCATCGCCGCCATCATCGCCGGCGCGGCCTCCCGGGCGGGATACTCGGTGCGGCAAAGCGAGGTCCATGGCATGGCCCAGCGGGGGGGGGCGGTGCTGGCCCATCTGCGGCTGGCCGGCCCCGATGACGGGGAGGACCCCGGCCCGGGGAACTACCCCGGCGGCCAGGACCACCCGGAAGGGCTTATCCCGGGCGACCTGATTCCCCGGGGCGCGGCGGATATGATCATCTCCATGGAGCCCCTGGAAGGGCTCCGCTGCCTGGCCTGGCTTTCCCCGGAGGGCTCGCTGATTACCGCGGCGGAACCGGTGCTGAATATCCCCAACTATCCCGCCCTGGAGGAAATCCACGGGGCGGTAAACAGCCTGCCCCGGCGCCGCCTGGTGGAGGCCGCCGCCCTGGCCAGGGAAGCGGGCCTGGCCCGGGCGGCGAACATGGTTATGGTGGGCGCGGCGAGTCCCTGGCTGCCCATCCCGGCGGAAACCCTGGAAAACACCATCGCGGCCCTGTTCGCCGGCAGGGACCCCGCGGCGGCGGCGGCGAACACCAGGGCCTTTTGGGCGGGACGAAGGGCGGCCCTGGCGTGACCTACCAATACTGGAACCCCGAATATGAACAAATGCCCCGGCGGGAACTGGAGGCCTGGCAGCTCGCCCGGCTGCGGGAAACGGTGGCCCGGAGCCTGCGGACCCCTTTTTACCAGAAGCGGCTGGGGGAGGCGGGAATCCGGGAACCGGAGGACCTGCGAAGCCTGGAAGACCTGCGGCGCGTTCCCTTTACCACCAAGCAGGACCTGCGGGAGGGCTTCCCCTACGGTTTCCTGGCCATCCCCAGGGAGGAGGTGGTCCGGCTCCACGCCTCCAGCGGCACCACCGGCATCCCCACCACCGTCTACTTTTCCCGGGGCGACCTGGCCCGGTGGAGCGGCTTTGTGGCCCGGTGCATCTACGGTACGGGCTGCACCAGGGAGGACGTGTTCCAGAACATGATCACCTACGGCCTCTTTACCGGGGGCCTGGGCTTTCACGCCGGGGCGGAGGAGGTGGGCATGCTGGTAATCCCCTCCGGGGCGGGGAACACCACCCGCCAGTTCCGGCTGATGCGGGACTTCGGCACCACCGTGGTCCACGCCACCCCCAGCTTCCTCCTCCACGTGGAGGCGAAGATGAGGGAAGAGGGGATACGCCGGGATGCGCTGCGCCTGAGGAAGGCATTTGCCGGGGCGGAGCCCTATTCGGAGGACACCCGCCGCCGGATCGAGGAACTGCTCGCCATCGACGTGTACAACTCCTACGGCCTTTCGGAGATGAACGGCCCCGGCGTGGCCTTTGAGTGCCAGCGCAAGAACGGCCTCCACCTTTGGGAAGACGGCTACATCGCCGAAATCATCGACCCCCACACCCTGGAACCGGTGGCGGACGGCGGCCGGGGGGAACTGGTACTCACCATCCTCTGCCGGGAGGCCGCCCCCATCCTCCGTTACCGCACCAGGGACCTGACGGGGTTTTACCCGGACCCCTGCCCCTGCGGCAGGACCCACCGGCGGCTCTACCGGATCACGGGCCGCAGCGACGACATGCTGATCATCAACGGGGTTAACGTTTTTCCCAGCCAGATCGAGGAGGTGATCATGGCCATGAAGGAGGTGGGGAACAACTACCTGATTGAAATCGAGAAGGACGGGGTGCTGGACCGCTTGACGGTTAAAACCGAGGTGGGCCCCGCGACCTTTCGGGACGATACCCGGCCCCTGAACGCCCTCAAGGAAAAGATCCGCCATACCCTCCAGGCGTCGATTACGATCAACCCCCGGGTGGAACTCCACGAGTCGGGGAGCCTCCCGGTAAGCGAGGGCAAGGCCGTGCGGGTTGTGGACAAGCGGCCCCGGGACGTGTAAGGGGAAAGCCGGCCGCCCCGCCCCACGGGACTATTCCCCCGCCCCGCTTCCTCCTGTTCCCGCCGTTTCAGTACCAGTACCAGGGGGCGGTCTTTTTTATGTCTATCGACTACGGCCGGTGGATGACCATGAATATCCAGTATATGTTCCTTTTTTATCTGCTGTACGTTCGGGACGAGATTGTCATCTCCGTGGCGGAACGGACGGTTCCTTTTTTATCAGCCGGAACTGGTTTATGCGCGCGTTGGCGCGCGCGCTCACCGCCTCCCTGGGGCCGGTACAGGAGATCGGGGCGTCCAGCAGGGTCGCGTGGATTGTCAAGGGAATACTAACGGCCGCGGGGGTACCCTGGTAACGGCGTTGCCGCGTCGCGCTTTGTCTCCCGTTTGCGCCACAGTTACCGCGGGAGGCCGATTATGACCGTTACCGTCGATATCGCGAACCCCGGCGCGCTCAATCTGCCGCGGGAACTGGAGGGGCTGAACCTCCCGCGCTTGTCAG
>JAIRPD010000131.1 GCA_031257195.1 Treponema sp.
CAGATGAAACTGGCGGAAATGTGCGATACCGTTACGAGTTACATTGGCGAAATCGAGATAGAACGGAAATTCCCCTCAATAGATATGGCGGAAAAAATCGCGGGGGCGCTCGGCGTTCATGCGTATACGATGTTCGCGCCGCGCCGGGAACGAACCGCCGCCGAAATTGAGGACGAAACCGCCGCCGCCCTTGGCTCGCTTTCAGACGAAATAAAAAAAGACATTGCCGAACGGCTCAAGCTAAAGATTTCCGCCGCCGTGGACGGCGTTATGAATGGCGGATTGTGAGTGATGGCGGACGCCGGGCGCGTCCGCCGGCGGGGGCGGCGTTTACCCTGGGGGAACCGGTTCCCCGCCGCCGGTCCGCGCTTCGGGGCGGCGTCCCCGGCCCGGGGCTGTTCCCGGGGGGTCAGGGGGCGCCGCCGGCCGGGGCCGGGCCGCCATATTCCGGCTCCGCCTCCGCGGCCAGGGCGGCTTCCGCCAGGGCCGCCGCCGCGCCGGGGCGGGTGAATCCGGAGGCCCGGCCCCGGGGAGGCGGGCTTTTCCGTTCCTCCAGGGCCAGCCGGGCCGCCGCCCGGACCGCCGCCGCCGGGGCGGAACCGCAGCCGCATACCCGGCTGATGTCCCCGGGTTCCGCGGCGGCCACGGCCTCCACGCTTAGGTAGTGCCGCAGCAGGGCCGCCGCCCGCCGGGGGCCGATCCCCTCCACCGATTCCAGGGCTTCCAGCCTCAGGTCCTTGGAACGGAGGAGCTGGTTCAGGGAGGTGGCGAAGCGGTGGGACTCGTCCCGGACGCTTTGGAGGACCTTGAGGGCCTCGGAACGCCGGGACAGCCGCAGGGGCCCGGCGGCCCAGGGCAGCCAGATCTCCTCCTCCCGTTTGGCCAGGCCCGCGAGGCCGCAGGTTATCCCCAGCTTGTCCAAAACCCCCTTGACGGCGTTCACCTGCCCAATCCCCCCGTCGATGAGGATCAGGTCCGGCGGTTCCCTGTTTTCCCGGAGGAGCCGGGTATACCGCCGCTCCACCGCCTCCCGCAGGGCCCCAAAATCGTCCACCACCCCCGCCACGGAACGGAGCTTGAAGCGGCGGTAGTTTTTCTTGTCCGGCGCGCCGTTGGCGAAACTTACCAGGGAGGCCACGGGGTGTTTGCCGTCAAGCTGGGCGATGTCAAAACCCTCGATCCGGGCAGGCCGGTTTTTCAGGCCCAGGATGGTTTTCAACTCGTCCAGGGCGGGACCGGCCCCCCGTTCTTTAAGCCGCCGCCTCAGGTCCTCCTCGGCGTTTTGCCGGGCCATGGCCAGGATCGCCCGGTGATGGCTGTCCCCGGCGGGGAGCAGCGCCGGTTCCGCGCCAAACTGTTCCCGGAACCATTTGAGCAGGTTCCCCTTGTCAAAGGCGGGGTCCCCCTTTTTCGGCGCCTCCCCGCCGGTCTCCGGATCCCCCCCGGCCTCCCGGGGCGCGCCGTGGTTTTGCGCGTAGATATACGCCGGGGGAGGCCGTTCACCGTTGTAGTATTCGGTGATAAAGGTTCCCAGGGATTCCTCCTCGCCGGCGGCGCTTTTGGTCCGGTACAGTTCCCGGCCCGTGAGCTTCCCCCCCCGCATGGAAAAGACGGAAAAGGTGGCCAGCATCCCCTCGGCGGCCCAGGCGATGTAGTCCCGTCCCTGGGGATCAAAGTCCACCACGGCGCTGCTTTCCCCCAGGCCCTCAATGGCCTTGACGGCGTCGCGGAGCTGGGCCGCCCGCTCAAAACGCAGCGCCGCCGCCGCAGCCCTCATCTCCGCGGAAAGCTCCGCGATGAGTTCCGCGGCGTCCCCGGAAAGGAGCCGCCGCACCCGGTCTACCTGGAGCGCGTAGGCCGCCTCGGTGGTTTTCCCGCAGCAGGGGGCGGAACAGCGGCCTATGTGGTAGTACATGCAGGGGGCGCCGCCGGATTTTCCCGCGCCGGGTCTCTCCCCAAGGGGGGAGCGGTTTTTCCCGGCGGTTCCCCGCTTCTTAAAGACCCGGCATTTTCTCAGGGGAAAGATCCGGCCAATCACCTCCAGCATGTCGTCCATGGCCCCCGCGTTGGGAAAGGGGCCAAAGTAGGAGGAGCCGTCGTTCACGATGTGCCGGGTGCGGAAGAGCCGGGGGTACGGGCCCGGGGTAAGGCGTATGACCGGATAAGTTTTGCCGTCCTTGAGGTTGATGTTGTACTTGGGGCTGTGCTGCTTGATCAGGGTGTTTTCCAGCAGCAGGGCCTCGTATTCGTCCTTGACGATGATCGTCTCTATGGACGCGGCGCGGCGGAGGAGGGTCCGGGTTTTAATGTCTTTTTCACCGGAAAAGTAGGAGGAAAGCCGGGCCCGGAGGGAGCGGGCTTTGCCCACATAGATGATCAGGCCCTCCTCGTTTTTCATAATGTACACCCCCGCTTTTTGGGGGGCTTCCCTGGCGATCTGTTTAAGGTTCATAACCCGCGCTACCGATAGTATAGCATATATGAAAAAGATACTCATAATCATGGCTTTATGGGGTGTTTTCGCGGGTTTTGCCGGTCCCGGCCTGGGGGCGGAGGAAAAGACCCTGATCCTGGGCGCGGCCGCGGGCTGGAAGGCGGTGGAAAGCCGTACCCAGGTGGAGGAACTGGAGGGCCTGAGGCCCCGGGGGGTCCTGGCCCTGTCTTCCGCCTGGACAGGAACCCTCGCCGAGGGGGCGGAACCCCGGGCCGCCGGGGATACCCGGGAAACCCTGGCTCTGTACGCCGCCTACCGGAATTTTCCCGTTCCGGAATCCGCCTTGGACCTGGTTTTGAGTTTTGACGAGGGCGGGGCCGCCCTCTTCGCGGACAGCGCCGGTCATTACCGGATCAGCGTGAACGCCGGGGTACAAAGGGTGGGGGATCGCTGGGCCCGGTATGGTCAGGGGGCGGCGGTTTTCGCGGGGACCCAAAACGATCAGCGGGATCCGCTGGTTATACGGCCCGGCCCGGCGGCCCTGTTTAACCCGGGAAGGAACATCCGGGACTTTACCCTGGAATTCTGGCTCTACCCCGCCAATATGGAAAACGGCGAGCGGATCCTCTCCTGGTCCGCCATGGACAACCAGCGCATCTTCTGCGAGGCGGCGAGGAACAAAATCCGCTGGACCTTTCAGGAATTTTTTAGCCCCCCGGAATTTCGCGGGGCGGATCGCCGGTCCGCGGGGATGGGCGCCGCCGGACCGGACGCGGCGGGGACCGGCCGTCGGCGGCTCACCGTCTTCCTGGAAAGCCGCTCTTCCCTGGTTCCCCGGACCTGGAGCCACCATATGATCCGCTATAACGCCGACACGGGGCTTTTGGAGTACCTGATCAACGGCAGAATTGAAAACATGATCCATACCACCCCGTCCCACGGCGAGGGGGGCGATGTGTACACTCCCCAGGTGAACCGGGACGGGAGTTTTATTTTGGGGGGCCGCTTTTCCGGGATGATCGACGAATTCAGGGTTTACAACCGCTTTATCAACGCCCCGGGCCGCGCGGCCCTGGAACCGGTAAGCCGGACCGCCCTGGAACTGCCGGAGCTGGCCAAGTTTCCCCGTTCCGGGGGGCGGATCGAAAGCCGGGTCCTGGATCTGGGGGAGACGGGGTCGACGGTGTTCAGGCTGGAAGCCTCCGGGGGGCGTTTTAGTTCCCTCCGGGAAGCGGGGACCCGGCGGATGACGGTGAGGAACATATACGCGGGGCGGGGGAATTTCCGGTTCCCCGACGATTCGGCGCTGCGGTTTTTTATCCGCGTTGGGGAAGAGCCCTACCGGTTCAGTCAAAGTCCCTGGATCCCCGTTATTCCCGGCGAGCCGATCCCCGTGGGGTCGCGGGGGCGCTTTGTCCAGGTGGCCGCGGCTTTTTACCCCAGCGGGGACCAGGAAACCAGTCCCTATCTGGAGGAACTGCGGATCGTTTATGATCGCAACGAGCCCCCCTATCCCCCTTCGCTGGTGATTGCCCAGGCCCTGGACGGGGCGGTGGAGTTAAGCTGGCGGGCCAGTCCCGACGAGGATACCCTGGGTTACCTGGTGTACTATGGGACTTCCAGCGGGGTCTACTACGGTCAGGCCAGTTTAACCGGTCAGCTTGGCGGCGCCCGGGATTCCCCCATCGACGCGGGAAACCGCACCTCCCTGCGGATTGGGGGCTTAAAAAACGGGACCCTTTATTTCTTCGCCGTGGCCGCTTATGACAGGGTGGGAACCAGGGCGGAGGAACTTCACCCGGGGGCTTTTTCCCGGGAGATTACCGCCCGGCCGCTCAGGGGCGAGTCAAGGATGGCGAGGGTAGATCAATGAATCCGGTGGCGCGGGATCTTCATAGCAGAATTGAGTACTACATAAAAAATATGCCCAGCCTTCCCACCTCGGTGGCGAAGGTGCTGGAGGTATGCAATAACCCCCAAACCAGCCCGGCGGATCTGAACCATGTGATCTCCCTGGATCCGGTTTTGGTGGGCCGGGTGCTTAAGCTTATCAACTCCGCCTACTACGGCCTGGGCCAGCAGGTTACCAACCTGGTTAAGGCCATTATCATGCTGGGGATCAACACCGTTAAAAACCTGGCCCTCTCTTCCGCCGTGCTGGGGAATTTCACTTCCCGTAAAAACGGGTCGGGCCTGGACATGGCCGGTTTTTGGCGGCATTCCCTCTGCGTGGGGGTGGCCGCCAAGGCTATCGCCAAAAAGCGGAACATAGACATTAAGCAGCGGGAAGAGTACTTTACCGCCGGGCTGCTTCATGACATAGGCAAGATACCCCTTAACGCCGTAACCGGGGACAACTACCTGCTTACCGTCCAGGAATCCGACCGGGAACGGGTATCCCTGGTCCGGGTGGAGGACAGGAACCTGGGGCTGGATCACTGCGCCGCGGGGGCGATGATCGCCGCCGCCTGGAAACTGGAGGGAGCTGTGGGGGACGTGATTGTCTTTCACCATAGTTACCAGGAATACGCGGACTCCTATACGGACGTGCTTTACACGACCCTGCTGGCGAACCGCTTCGCCTCCCAGCGGGAGATAGGTTTTTCCGGCGACCGGTATCCGGAAAAACCCGGTCCGGAGGTCTGGGAGGCCCTGGGACTCACGCCGGAGATCTTTGAGGAAATTGAGCCCATGGTGAACAGCGAAATTGAAAAAGCCGAGGTCTTCCTAAAGATATAACCCGGCCGCGGAAACAACGGGTTTTTACCGCGCCCGGCGGTCCCGCGTTGATTACCGTTCGTTATTGAGCGACGCGTTCTTAAAATGTTCGGAAAGTTCCTTTAGGTGGCTGCCGATAAAGAGGGCCCCGTAGCCGGTGAGAAAGATGCCCACGGTAATTCCCAACGGGAGGAGGTAGGAAGAACCCTGCTCCAGGGCCAGGCTGGCGAAATCCTCGCCGGTAAAGAGGGTTAAAAAAGAAAGGAACACCACCAGCCCCACAATTACCCAGCTCCGGGTGGAAAAGCCCCCGGCTCCCCTCAAATGGGGGATCAGGCCGGATTCCGCCTCTTCTTCCCCGGCTTCCCGGTAGATCCGGGCCATCAGGGCGTCCTCAAAATCCGGGGAGGAGGGGAAGGAGCCGCTTAGCAGGAAAAGGGCCTCTTCGTAACGCCCCGCCCGGGCGGCGCAGCGGCCGCAGAACAGCAGGTGCCAGGCCAGGCCAAGCCGTTTCGCGAATGGAAGATCCCCGCCCTCATATACCCTGTCAATCGCCTCGTTACACTTCATTTTTTTCTCCTGTTTTTCGCCTATATATTTTCCAGCCTTTCCCTTAAAAGCTTCTTCGCTCTGAACACATGGGACTTTACGGTATTTTCCGGAAAGCCCGTAATCTCCTCGATCTCCTTAATGGACCGGTCGTAAAAAAAGTACAGGTCCACGCAGATCCGGTACTTTTCCGGCAGTCCCATCACCGCCTCCTTAACCGCCCGCTTCGCCTCGGCCCGCAGGATCTGGGATTCGGGGTTTTCCTCCACCGCGGGCTCCTCCGCCAGGCTGTGGTACTCCCGCCGCCGGTTCAGGTTGTTTACCCCGGCGTTGTAGGCGACTCGGTAGAGCCAGGTGGAAAACCGGGAACGGCCCTTAAAAGCCGGAAGGCTCCGGTAGCACTTTAAAAACACCTCCTGGGTATAATCCGCGGCGTCCTCCTCATTATGGAAGAAACTTAGGCCCATGGCGTGTACCTTCCGCTGATAGCGCTGTATCAGCAGCCGGAACAGTTCCTTTTCCCCAGAAACGATCTGGCCCGCCAGCAGGGCTTCATCACTCATGAACCGCGGCTGCCGCGCTGTATAAGGTAATAAGCCAGGAGCCCAATGCCTACGGACAGGGGAATAATCCCCCCTAGGAGGGCGTAGTTTAGGCCCCCGATGAGGGCGAGCAGCACCGTCAAACTTAAACCCACGGTCAAAAGGAGAAGCCCCGTAAAAAGGCTGAAGGAACTCAGGTCAAAGCTGAATTTGCGGTACTGGCCCGATTTGATCAGCAGTATCCTGCGCCGGTGGTACCAGAGGAGGTAAAAAAAGGCCACCACCGAACTCATTACAATACCCACTATGGGGATAATGGCGACCATGACCTGGGCGGCGGTTGATTGTTCCATACCCTCAATACTACTCCAAAAAGCCGGGGGAAAAAAGCCCCTGTTGGACTTTTAGACGCTTTTTCCCCCTAAAAGTTGCGCCAGAGCGGTGTTTTATCTTTACAAACCGCGGCGGAATAGGGTAAGTTTAGATATTATGAATATATCCACCTATACCGTAAAACCAAAGCTTCCCAACGTTTTAAAACCATTGGAAGAGATAGCCCGGAACCTTTGGCTTTCCTGGAATTTTGACGCGGTTCAGCTGTATATCAGACTGGACTATGAAAGCTGGCTCCAATCCCAGCAGAGTCCCATACGGACCCTGGGGATGGTCAGCCAGGAACGGCTTGCCCAGATGGCCCAGGACGATTCCTACCTGGCCGCCCTGGAACAGGTCTACGGGCGGTTCCAAAAGTACAAGAAGGGCGAAACCTGGTACAAGGGGGCGAGGACGGACGTGGTGGCCTATTTCTCCATGGAATACGGCATGGACGTGTCTCTGCCCATCTATTCCGGGGGCCTGGGGATCCTGTCCGGGGACCACATGAAAACCGCCTCCGACATGGGCCTGCCCCTGGTCGGCGTGGGGCTCCTCTACCGCCAGGGCTACTTTACCCAGCAGCTCAACGCCGACGGGTTTCAGCAGGAAAGCTATCCGGAAAACGACTGGTATAACATGCCCGTGGAGCTTAAGTGCGACAAGGACGGGAACGCCATCAAGATCTCCGTGGATATGGCGGGCCGCCAGGCCGCGGCTCAGATCTGGGAGGTAAACGTGGGCCGGGGCTCTCTCTACCTGCTGGACACGAACATAGACGAAAACGCCCCGGATATCCGTAATGTTACCGCGGCCCTGTACGGCGGGGACAAGGAAACCCGGATCCGCCAGGAGATCCTCCTGGGGATTGGGGGAATCCGGGCCCTCCGGGCCCTGGGGATCAACCCCGCGGCCTGCCACATGAACGAGGGCCACGCCGCCTTCCTGGCCCTGGAACGGATCCGGGAGATCATGACGGAAAAGGGCTTTAACTTTTACGAGGCCCTGGAGGCGGTTTGGCCTACCAATATCTTTACCACCCATACCCCGGTTCCCGCGGGGAACGAACGCTTTGACACGGGGCTTTTGGAACGGTACTTTAAGGGCTGGACCGGCATCCTGGGGATCTCCTGGAAAGATTTTCTTACCCTGGGACGGGAACGGCCCGGCGACGAACACGAACAGTTCTGCATGACGATCCTGGCCCTTAAAACCGCCGCGTACGCCAACGGCGTGGCGGCCCTTCACGGGGTGGTTTCCCGGGAAATGTGGAAGGGCCTTTGGCCGGGGCTGCCCCTGGAGGAGGTGCCGATCCACCATGTGACCAACGGCGTCCACCCCCGGACATGGGTATCCAGCCCCATGCAGGATCTGCTGGACCGGTACCTGGGTCCCCATTTTGAGGAGGAGCCCACGGACTTGAGCGTATGGAACCGTATGGACCGGATTTCCGACGAGGAACTGTGGCGCACCCACGAACGCCGCCGGGAACGGCTGGTGGCCTTTGCCCGGGACCGGATCCGGGAACGCCTTAAGCGGACGGGGGCGGTGGAGCGGCGGCTCCAGCAGGCGGAAGACGCCCTTTCTCCCTATATCCTTACCCTGGCCTTCGCCCGCCGTTTCGCCACCTACAAACGGGGGAACCTCCTCCTGCGGGACCCGGAACGGCTGATCCGGCTCCTCAAGGACAACGAGCGGCCCATCCAGCTTATCTTCGCCGGTAAGGCTCACCCCATGGACATGCCCGGCAAGGAGCTGATCCGGGAGATCATCCACTTCGCCGAGAATAACGATGTCCAAAGCCGGATCGTTTTTATCGAAAACTATGACATTTCCGTGGCCCGTTACCTTACCTCCGGGGCCGACGTGTGGCTTAACACCCCCCGGCGGCCCATGGAAGCTTCCGGCACCAGCGGCATGAAGGCCTCGATGAACGGGGTGTTGAACTGCTCGATCCTGGACGGCTGGTGGGACGAGGCCTACAACCCCGAGGTGGGCTGGGCCATAGGGCATGGGGAGCAGTACGAGGATAACCAGCTTCAGGACGACGTGGAAAGTAAGGCCCTCTACGACCTCCTGGAGCGGGACATTATCCCCCTCTTTTACCAGCGGGGCCGGGACAACCTGCCCCGGGAGTGGATCAAACGGATGAAGACCTGCATGAGGGAAATAGGCCAGTCCATGTCCAGCCACCGGATGCTCATGGATTACTCCAATATGTTCTACTTCCCCGCCCTGGAAAACTACCACCGGATCGTCAAGGACGATTACGCCGAATCCAAGGCCCTGGCGGTGTATATGTACAAGCTCAAAACCGCCTGGAACGATCTGCGGATTGTCAAGGTGGAATCCAACGCCAAGCCGGTGATGCAGCGGGGCGATTCCCTCACGGTTACCGCCCGGATAGAGCTGGCGGGGCTTTCACCGGACGAGGTGCGGGTGGAACTGTATCACGGCTCGGTTTCCAGCCAAAGCCGGAAGATCACCCGCGCCAGCCGGACCGAGATGAAGGCCGCGCGCCAGGACGGGGCCTGGGTATACCAGGTAAAGATCGAGTGCGCCGAGACGGGCCAGCAGGGCCACACGGTACGGATCCTGCCCAAGCACGACGCCCTGGTCCACCCCTACCGGACCGGCCTGATTAAATGGGCCTAGCGCGGTAACGGGGCGTTCTGTTGGGGCATGTCCCGCCCCCAGACCCCCGTCCATCCGGGGGCCTGGGGGGATCCCCCGCGCGCGGCCCAGGGGTTCTTTTTCACGCTAGTTTATCGCTGTACTACATAAGCCATGGGTTTTTCCCCCATGGCTTATGTGTTCTGTAACGCGGGGCCGGAGGACCGGCCAAGGGCCTCCCCCTTTCTTTTTCCCGCCGGATAGTATACCATCATGGTACTGGAGGATTTTCATGGCAAAAGAAAAGTACGTGTACTTCTTCGGCGAAGGTAAGGCCGAGGGAGACGCGAAAATGAAAGATACCCTGGGCGGTAAGGGCGCCAATCTAGCGGAGATGACCAATTTAGGCATCCCCGTCCCCCCGGGTTTTACTATTTCCACCGATGTATGCGCGGCTTTTTACGAAAACAATAGAAAGTACCCCCCGGGGCTTGAGGATGAGGCGCTTTCTACCCTTGCCCATTTGGAGCGGGTGATGGGGAAGAAGCTGGGGGACGCCAGGGATCCCCTGCTGGTGTCGGTCCGGTCCGGGGCGCCGGTTTCCATGCCGGGGATGATGGACACGATCCTCAACCTGGGGATGAACGATCAGTCTGTTCAGGGCCTGGCCGGGCAGACGGGAAACGCCCGGTTCGCCTGGGACGCGTACCGCCGCTTTATTCAGATGTACGGGGACGTGGTGATGGGAGTGCCCCACGCGGCCTTTGAGGAGGCGATCAGCGCCGCCAAGAAGGCTAAGAAGGCGGAACTGGACACGGCCCTGGACGAAGGGGACCTGGAAAAACTGGTGGAGGAGTATAAAAAACTTGTCCGCCGGCATACCAAAAAGGACTTTCCCCAAAAGCCTCTGGACCAGCTCTGGGGGGCGGTGGACGCCGTCTTCGGATCGTGGATGAACGAGCGGGCGATCAAGTACCGGCGGCTCAACGAGATCAAGGGGATCCGGGGCACGGCGGTAAACGTCCAGTCCATGGTCTTTGGCAACTTCGGGGACGATTCGGGTACGGGCGTGTGCTTTAGCCGGGATCCCTCCACGGGGGTGAACGAATTCTACGGCGAGTATCTTATGAACGCCCAGGGCGAGGACGTGGTGGCGGGTATCCGCACCCCGGAAAAAATCGCCACCCTGGCAAAGAGGAACAAGAAGGTCTACGAACAACTGGTGGGGATCAAGGACAAACTGGAGCGCCACTTCAAAGATATGCAGGACATGGAATTCACCGTTCAGCAGGGAACCCTCTATATACTCCAGACCCGGAATGGCAAACGGGCTGGGGCCGCGGCGGTAAAATGCGCCGTGGACATGGTGTCGGAAAAACTGATCACCAGGGAAGAGGCGGTAACCCGGGTCAGTCCCGGCCACCTGGATCAGCTTCTGCACCCCATGCTCGACCCCAAGGCCCAGAAAGGGGCCAAGTCCCTGACCAGGGGGCTTAACGCCTCCCCCGGCGCCGCCGCGGGGCGGATCGTCTTTTCCGCCAAGGACGCCGAGGACTGGCACGCCAGGGGCGAAAAGGTGCTCCTGGTCAGGAAGGACACAAGCCCCGAGGATATTGGGGGGATGGAGGTTTCCCAGGGGATTCTTACCTCCACCGGGGGTATGACCAGCCACGCCGCCGTGGTGGCCCGGGGTATGGGCACCCCCTGCGTGGCCGGGGCCAAGGGGGTTTCCGTGCAGGGGAAAAAAGTAACCGTGGGGTCCAGGAACTACAAGGAAGGGGATTGGCTTACCATAGACGGCTCCACTGGGGATGTCTATGACGGCGCCCTGCCCCTGGTAAGTCCCAAGATCTCCGCGGACATGAAGACCTTCCTTTCCTGGTGCGATGAGATCCGCGCCGGTTCCGTTCGGGGAAACCTCAAGGGCTTTGACGTGCGGACCAACGCGGACCAGCCGGAGGACGCCAAGCGGGCCTTCGAGTTCGGCGCCCAGGGGGTGGGTCTCTGCCGGACGGAACACATGTTCTTTGACAAGGCCAAGCTTATCCACTTTAGGGCGATGATCGTCGCCGACACGGAGGAGGAACGGAAGGCGGCCCTTAAGAAGATCCTGCCCCTGCAAAAGCAGGATTTCTTTGGGATCTTCAAAGCCATGGAAGGCCGGCCGGTCACAATCCGGCTCCTGGACCCGCCGCTCCACGAATTCGTTCCCCATACCAAAGAGGAAACCAGGGAATTGGCGGATTTTCTTAAAGTCAAGGAGGCGGATCTGCGGCCAAAGATCGACAGGCTCCACGAGGCCAACCCCATGCTGGGGCACCGGGGCTGCCGGCTGGCGGTTACCTACCCGGAGATCTACGATATGCAGGTGGAGGCCATCGCCCTGGCGGCGGCGGACTGTGTCAAGCGGAAGATCCCCGTTAATCCGGAGATCATGATTCCCATTGTGGTAACCGCCCGGGAACTTAAACTTCTGCGGCCCAACGCCGAGGCAGTGTTAAAGCGGGTTTTTGACAAGGCCGGGGTTAAGCTGGAGGTGAAGATCGGCACGATGATCGAGGTGCCCCGGGCGGCGATCCGGGCGGCGCATGTGGCCAAGTACGCGGACTTCTTCAGCTTCGGTACCAACGACCTGACCCAGATGACCTTCGCCTTCAGCCGGGATGACGTGGCCAGCTTCCTGCCGGTTTATCTGGAAAAGAACGTTTTGGATGTGGACCCCTTCAAGTCCATCGACGAGGAAGGGGTGGGCTTCCTGATCCAGTACGCCGCCGCCGAAGGCCGCAAGATCAACGCCGGCCTTAAGGTGGGAATCTGCGGCGAGCATGGCGGGGACCCGGCGACGATAGACTTCTGCTACCGGTCGGGTTTGAGCTATGTGTCCTGTTCTCCCTTCAGGGTGCCCCTGGCCCGCCTTGCCGGGGCGCAGGCGGTGATCGCCCATAAAAAGAAATGAGCCCCCGCGGGCTGGACGCATGGGGTTCCGGTGGTACCCGATGTTTGGGGCGGGTTATAGGCGGCGCGCGGCGCCGTCCCGCCCCAAACGCTCCGGCGAAACCCTATCTATGCCCGGGCGGATCCTGGTTCATTGCCCGCCCCTTGCCGGCGCCTTGATCTTGTATGCCCCCGCGGCGGCTACCGCAGGGTAAACCGCACGGGGTAACGGTAGCGAACCGCCACCGCGGTCCCATTGGCCTGGGCGGGGCTGCCCTTAAGGCCCGTGAAGGCCCGGGCCGCCGCCTCGCCAAAGCCCCGGCCGGGGGGGTCCTCCTTGAGGACCCGCACGCTCCGCACCATTCCCAGGGGGTCCACAAAGATCTCCAGATAAACCGTGCCCTCCAGCTCCGAGCGCTGGGCTATGGGGGGGTAGATCGTCCGCCTCCTTATTTCGTCCTCGGAAAATTTGGGCAGCTGGGAAACAAGATGCATGGGAAGGAAGTCCAGTTCCACCTCGTTTCCCGCGGGGGAATGGTCCTCCGGGACGGGCTCGTCGGTTTCGGCGATCTTTTCCGCCGCGGGACTGCTGGCCGGGACAGGCTGGGGGCGGGAAGGGGGAGGGGGGTCCTCTTCCCGGATGTCGGCGAGCTTCATCACGTCGGATCGTTCCGCCGCGGCGTTTACCACGGTCTTGATGGTAAAGACCGCCCCAAAGAGGAGGCCCAGGTGGATGATCACCGCCGCCAGGATGGGGATAATCCGGCTTGTAAGGCTCCGGCCCCCGGCGCCGTCCCCGTTCACCGGGCGGGCCCGGTTTACCCTATTCACCGGCCACCACAAAACTTACCACCCGGTATTGAAGAAGCTGGAGGATCCCCAAAACACCGCTCACTTCCTTAAAGGGGGTGTTCCGGTCGGCGATAATATGGACCCGGGTATCCGGCGCCCGGCGGTACAGGTCTCCCAGGGCGTTTTCCACCGCCGCCGCTTCCGCGGGAAGGCCGTCCAGGTAGAGGGCCCCTTCCCGGTCTATCCAGATTTCCAGATTCTTTTCCGCGCTGGTCCGTTTGGCGCTCTCCGCCTCGGGGTAATCGATCTTCACTTCCCGGCGGTAGTTGATCAGCGAGACGAGCATGATAAAGATCAGCAGCAGAAAAGCCACGTCGCTCATGGCGTTCATGGGGACCACGGGGTTGATCCGTTCCCGGCGGAGTTTCACCCTTCGCCCCCCCGGCCGCCGGCGGGACCGCCTTCCGGCGGGGCGCCGGCCCCGCTCATGGAAAAGGAAAAGGACTCCACGGCGTTTTTCTGGGCCAGCTCCACAAAGGACACCACTTTCTGCCAGGGGGCCTGGCCGTCCACGGTGAGGACAACGGCGGTGTTGGGCCGGGCCGCCGCCGCGCTTTGGATTTCCCGGGCCGCCTGGTCCAGGCTAAGGGGCTGGCCCCGGAGGAAGATCCTCCCCTCCCCGTCAATGCTGAACCGGAGGACCTCGTCCCGCCGGACCACCTTGACCGAGTCTTTTTGGGGAAGGTTCATTAAAAACCCCCGGTTCACGTTGAACCCCGCGATGACGATGAAGTAGATGATCAGGAGGAAGGCCAGGTCCGAAAGGGCGCTGGAGTTCTCCACCCCCCCCCGGCCGGCGGGGCGTTTAATTCTCATGGGAGCTTTCCGCGCCGCCCCCGCCGCGGTCCTCGCCGCCGTTCCGGGGGGTCATGGCCAGGGCGGTGATCAGCTCCGAGCAGGTTTGCTCGGTCCGGAGGGCAAAGCGGTCTACCACGCTGGTCAGGATGTAGTGGGACGTCATGGCGATGATCGCTATGATCAAGCCGAAAACGGTGGTGATCAGGGCCTCGTAGATGCCGTTGGCCACGATCTGGGCGTTCACTTCCGTGGCTTCGGCGATGGACCGGAAAGCGCCGATCATGCCGGAAACGGTTCCCAAAAAGCCCGTCAGGGGCGCCAGGGAGCCGATGGCGGTAAGGAAGTTAAACCCCGCCTCCAGGGAGTTGACGCAGCTTAAGGCCTTGGTCTCCACGGTTTTCTCAAGCCGGTCCTCGCTGAGTTCGGCGTGGTTTACCAGGGTCAGAAGCACCCGCGCGCCCATGCTCCTCGCCGCCAGGGGCTCCAGGAAGAGGGCCGCCTCGGCGGTTTTTCGCTCCCTGACGCGGCTCATAACCTGGGGGGCCAGGCGGTCGATTCGCAGGTCGTGCCGGAGGAGGTAGAGCGCCCGGTCTATGACAATGGCGACGGCGGCCATGGAAAAGACCAGGAGGGGCCACATGAAGACCCCGCCCATTTTAAAGAATTCCCAGAGTGAAAAAACAACGCTTCCTTCCATACTTCCTCCCATAACCGTCCGTTAGGTGCCCGGTTTTTCAAAAACGGTTTCCGTCGTTATTGTTTGTATAATATCATTCCACCGGTAGGCAAGATAGATCCACCCCGGGGCCTCTTCCCAATCCCTCAGCAGGGCCCCCGAGTCCCGCAGGGGCCGCAGCTCTTCCGGCAAAAGAACGGCGGTGTACGCGGCGTTCCAGCGGATATCTTCCGCCCAAACCCACCGGGCCTCCGGCCCCGCCGCGGCGGCGTAGGCGGGGGGACGTTTTTTCGCCTTGACCAGTTCCGGGAAAAGAACCGGCCTCCAGTACTCCTCAAAGGCCTCCTGGCCGGAAAAACCGCCCCCGGGGCCGCCGCCTTTGGCGCCGTTTCCCCCGCCCCCGGCGGGCCGGTCCTCGTAATTCCGCATCCATTCCGTCAGGGCGGCGATCCGTTCCCGCCGGTTCCGCAGGGCCGTCAGGGCCGCCGTCCCGGAAAGCCGGGTGTCGAAGCGGCGGAGGCGGCCCCAGGAAAGGTCCGCGGCCTCCAGGCGGCGCAGTTTCATCACCCGGGCGTTCCCTTCCTCCCGGAACGAGCCCTCCCCGGAAAGGTCCAGGGTAAATTCATTCCACCCCGGCTGGGCGGAAACAAGAAAGGACGCGGCCAGGGGACGAAGGATTGTCCCGGCAGGGCCGCCGGGAGACTCGGTTAAGTAGAACGATAGGGCGGGCCATTCTTTTAACGTCAGGATCAGGACCGGGTCCCCGTTCTTTAGAAGCGCCCGGCGGAGGGTCATCCCCGGGGAAAACCCTCCGAAGTTCCCGGGTCGGGATTCCGCGGTTTCCAGGATTTTCGCGGCCCAGGGCGAGCCGGTCAGCCCGTCCAGCGCCCGCCCGGGCTTTTCCGCCAGGGAGACGCAGGCGGCGCAGAGGAGGGCGGCGGCGGGGTAAAGCAGACGGGTCGCGGTTTTCATGTTCGTCAATAACTCCACTTAACGCCAAAGGTAAGGAGGGGAATGGGAAGATCATAACTGGCAATCCGGCTTCCGGGGGTCTCCCTGCCCGTGTTGGCGTCAAAGTCCTTAACGGTTTCCGCCCGGTACGCCAGGGAAAGAAGATTCTCCAGGCTCAGGTAGATTTCCCGCCGGGCCTTTCCGTTTTTATGAAAAGAAAAAAACGAAAGCTTTACATCCAGGGGTATAACCCAGCCCGCCCGGCTGTCGTTGGCGTAGGTCTGGATCCGTTTCCACGGCGGGGGAGGCCCCGGCACTTCGTTATCGTCCACAATCGCCACCGTTTTTGGGATGGGGACGCCGCTGGCTAGGCTGAACCGGGTAGACAGGTGAACCGCCTGCACGGGCTTGTAGTTAAGGATCAGGTGCAAGGTGTGGAAACGGTGAAAGTCCGGGTAGTACCAATCCCCGAAATTCTTGGACTGGCTGCCGCTCTGGGGGTCCCGGTACCGGGCGTTGATGTAGGAATAGGCGATCCAGCCGTCCCAATAGCGGGAGTCGAACTTCTGGAGCATACAGTCGAAACCCCAGATAAAGGCCTGACCGTCAAAGAAGTAATCGATCTTTTGGGACCCCCTGGGATTTTGACTGTCCTCTTCCGCCTTAACATAGGAACGGTCAAAGACATATTTAACGTAGCCCTCCAGGGTAAAGGTGAGCCCCCAGGCAAGGTCGATCTTGGTACCCGCCAGGTTTGTCCAGGACTGGTTCATGGTCGATGTCCAGCCGCTTATGTCGCTCCGGCCCTCAATGTTCTGCAGATCGTTGTCAATGGAGGAAAAGAGCCCCGTCCCAAAGGTAAGGCTCAGGGAATCCACCGGTCCCGCCCCCTCCAAAAGGTTAAGGTCCAGGTTCAGCCGGGGGTTCACCGTGGGGATTCCCGGCAGGACAAAGTCCTTCCCGGCCAGGAGGAAGTGATCCCCCCGGAGCCCCAGTTCCAGGCCGTAGCGGCGGTTTTCCGGCCGGTATTCCAGAACGGTATAGAGGGCGGAGGAAAGGCCGTGGTTCTTGACGTTAAATTCCAGGTCGGTTACCAGGGGATTCGCGGAACCATTCAACCGGTGGTAGCGCTGATTCCGGTTCCAGCGGCTGTACCGTTCCTCCATTCCCAGGGCGAGCAGGAACCCCCCGCCCAGGTCCCGGTCCAGATCAAAGCGGGCCTGGACGTTCACGGTCCTGTCGGAAAGAAAAAGGTCCAGGTCGTCCAGGGAAGTGGGGGTAACCTCCCGGTTTTCGCTGTGGACCTTCCCGGTCAGATCGCTCCGCAGCAGCCCCGCCCCCAGCCGGAACCGGAGCAGGGTGTCCTCCCGGGGGTTGTAGCCAAGCCCCGAGGTAAGAAAGCCCAGCTTGTTATCCCAGAAAAACTCCCCCTCGTAGGCGCTGGCCGCGGCGTAGTCCGTGTAGCTGGCCCCCACCCCGTCGCCGCCGAAGAAACCATTCAGGGAAAGGGAAAGGTCCGTGGAAAAGGCGTAGGACGCGGACAGGGCGGAACTTCGGATATAGGGGGCGGTGGAAACGGCGTTGATCAGGTCGAGGCTTTCGCTGTCCACCACCTTGCTCAGCTGTTTCGCCCCCCAGACAAACGCGTCCCAGTAGGTGATCTTCCCCATCAGAAAAACGCCCCCGCCCCTTTCCGGCGCCGTTTTTCCCAGGGGGAGGGAAACGTTGGCGTTGGCGGAGCTGGTGGAAACCGCCAGGTCCACCTCCGCGGCGTCCGGGGAGGGGCTTTTGGCCCGGATGTCCAGAAGCCCCGAGATGGTGTGGCCGTACCGGGCGGAGAAGATCCCGTGGGAGAGGCGGGCGCTTTCCACCATCTTGGGATCGAAGATCGAGAAGACCCCGCCCCAATGGTAGGGCCGCTCCACGTAAAACCCGTCAAAGACCGCCGTAATATCCGAGGGCTCCCCCCCCCGGACGGAGGGCATGGACATGTACCCCCCCACGTAGCCCACCCCCGGCAGGAGCTTTACCGCCCGCATAACATCTTCCACAAACCCCGACTCCGCCTGCCGGGCCAGGTCCCTGCCGGAGATCCCCACGCTCCGGCCGCTTACCGTTTCCCCGCTGGGCCGGGCCGCCTCAATAACCAGTTCCCGCTCGGTTACGGCTCCCCGCAGCCGGAGGGCCGCGGTATAGGCCGCCGTTCCCGGGGGCACGGAAAACCGGCCGCTCTGGTACCCCGGATAGCTGATCCGGAGGATCGCCGCCCGGTCTTCCGGGACGGACAGCCGGGCCCTTCCCATCCGGTCGCCGGTAACCTCCGAGCCGTCTTCCAAAAGGACCTTTGCCCCCTCCAGGGGGATCTCCAGGTCCGCGTCGATGATGGTCACGGTAAGGTCCAGGGAGAAGAGCCGGGGGGCGGCGAGGGCGAGGAGGCAAAGCAGGGGAGCGAGGGCGCGAAACGGGCTGGTTTTTGAGATCCGGGACATACAATATACTCAGTATAGACCGGGTTTCCCGGCTAAAACAAGCGGGCGCGCCCCGCCGGGGTAACTTTTTGTTGACAAACCGCGTATGATTTGGTAAACTCATTAGCTGGGCGGGCGACATAGGTAGAGTTAAACCCCGGGGGCGCGGGTCAAATCCCTGAGAGGTATGGGTTAAATCCCCGGAGGGGTGGGTTGAATCCCGGGGGATAAGGAGGTTGCTGTGAGGGGAAGACGCGTCTTTTTCTTGAGTTTCGCCGCGTTCCTCCTGTTTTCCGCCCTTTCCCTCTCCGCCCAAAGCAGCCGGACCGACATCAAGATATATATCCTCCGCCCCGAGTCCAAGCCGGGGATCCACGAGCAGGAGGACTTCTTCGCCGAGCAGTTCAAATCGGAGATCACCGCCGCCAAGTACACCGTTACCGACAACCGGGACGACGCGGACTACCTGATCCAGCTTATCATCGAGGAAAACGAGTACTGGGGGGAGGAGGACGAAAAGCGCTACCTCCTCACCCCCATCCTTATCCGGGCGGAGGAGGGGACGGAGGTTGTCCGCTTTTCCTGGCCCTTCACGGACATGACCGAGATGTACCAGTGGAACCTCTTCCTCGTCTACGAGGCCATGGCCAACGTGCCCATGACCAAGGAGCTGGAGGAGGGCGCCAGGACCATCGTGGAGAAGGAGGTGGTTCCGGAGCGGGACGACCGGTGGCGGAACAAGTGGGTGTATTTCAATTTCAGCGCCGGGGCGGATATGACCTACCTGGTGCGGCGGGGGACCACCCAGACGGAGCAGGGGATGGTAACCCCCTCGGCGCTGGTGGGGGTGGAGTTCCATTTTATGGATAAGCTGTCCCTGGAACTGGACGTGATCCGGGCGCGGATGCTCCACGACATGGATCGGTACTACCTTATCTACGGTCCCTCGGCGGCGCTCAAGTGGGTGTTCAAGCCGGAGGATTTTTTGATGATCGAGCCCTACGCGGGGGCGGAGTACGGGAAGCCGCTCACGGGGACCGACGCGACGGGGCTGATGTCGCTGATGGACGACCGGGTGCCGTGGCTGTCGGGGATAGCCGGGGTGCAGGTGGGGATGCGCGGGGGCGACCGGGGGGCCATTGTGCTTGACCTGGGGGTGTCGTACAGCCTCCTGGGGAACTGGCGGCTTAATGGGCGGGACCGGGACTACGGGACGATGCGATTCAGTTTTTCCGTGGGTTACAAGCTGGGGTTCCTGGACCGGAAGAAGACGCCGGCGGCGGGGCCGGGGGAAACCGTGAAAACCACGGAAACCCCGGACGCGCCGGAGGCCGCCCCGGTGGCGGGAACCCCCGGGAACTAGCGGCTTCGCCCCCGCCGGTTTATTCGCGACACGGCCGGCTCGAACGGCCCACCTGCTGCTTAGAAGGCAGCTGCTCTATCCAGATGAGCTAGTGTCGCGTTTTTTCAGCTTTTTCGCCCATTTTTTCGTACTATGGTATCACAGAGTAACCCGCGCTATCAATGGTTTTTTCCAAATTCCCGGCCTTTTCTCAAAAACTGTCGATCCGGGTATCGATCCGGCCTCTGGCGGCTCCCCCATATTCACCCCCTGGCGATCACCCGTAATCAGGGTTATAGGCCGTGTTTTTTCAACTCATTCCGCACAAACCATAAACCGATCGCGATAACAAAAAGCGATATGGTTACAATAACACGAACAACTACGTTTAATCCCCTGTCCAGTTTTTTATAGTGTCAATAGCGCTTAGTATGCCGGCGATGGTCGCTATTGTGACAAATAACTCAATCGCCCGCCTCAACCGGCTTGCCGGACGTGCGGGCCCGGCGCTTGAAAAAAATGGTTCCGGGGTTTATTCTAATTCCTACCATGAAACGGATTATGAGAGGGCTTTTTACTATCCTCGGGGCGGTTCTCCTCGCCGCCGGTTTCGCCGCGGCCTGCGTTACCAATCCCTATACGGGCAGGACCACCATGGCCCTGGTGAACGGCGATGAGCTTTTGGCCATGTCCTTTTCCGAATACAAGACCTTTTTAAACGGCCACGCCGTCATCAAGGGCACGGCGGACGCCGCCCTGGTGGAGCGGGTGGGGGGCAGGATACGGCAGGCGGCGGAAAAATGGGCCGCGTCCATGGGGCAAAGCGATCACTTAAAGAAATACCAGTGGGAGTACAACCTGGTGCAATCCGGCGAGGTCAACGCCTGGTGCATGCCCGGCGGCAAAATCGTGGTTTATACGGGGATCTTGCCCGTTACCAGGGACGAAACCGGCCTGGCGGTGGTTTTGGGCCACGAGGTGGCCCACGCCCTCCTGGACCACGGCCAGCAGCGGATGAGCGCCGACATGCTCCAGCAGTTTGGGGCCGAGGCGGTAAACACCGCCCTGGCGAAGAGGGATCAGAGTACCCGGCAGCTCGCGGTAACCGCCTTTGGGGTAAGCACCACCCTTTTTGGGACCCTGCCTTTTTCCCGATCCCACGAAAGCGAGGCGGACCACATCGGTCTTATCCTCATGGCCATCGCCGGCTACAACCCGGACCAGGCCCCGGTCTTTTGGGAGCGGATGTCCTCCGCCGGCGGCGGTACGCCGGAATTCCTCAGCACCCACCCCTCGGACGCCACCCGGATCAGGCAGCTCCGGGGCTGGATACCCGAGGCCCGGCAGAAGGCCGCCCAGACCGGAACGGTTCCCTGACCCCCCGTCCCGTCAAGCGGCGGGTTTGGGGGAAACACCGTTTTTCGGCCTGTTTTTTCGTTTGAACAGGCCCGCCGCCGCCCGGACAAGCCCCGTCGCGGCGAAGCCCCAGAAACCCAAAATCAGGGCAAGCTCAAGTTTCCACACCGCCAAAAAAACGGTGAACAATACCAGGAGGGCGGTGGTAAAATTTTTCTTGCCATGGAGGATTTTGTTGGCCAGGTGGACGTACCGTACCCGGCTGACCATCAGGATTCCACAGCCCAGGACGGCGAAAGGAAAGAGCCAGTTCGTGACGTCCGTCAGGGAGGAGGCCAGTCCCGGCAGGCGGCGGGTCAAACCGGTCAGAAAATCCTCCTGAAAAATAACCATGCTTACCACCACCCCCGCCGCGGCGGGACTGGGCAGGCCCGCGAAGAACTGATGGGAAGCCATATCCTCGTCATTTTCCACGTTAAACCGGGCCAGGCGGATAACGGCGCAGAGCAGGAAAATAATCGCCACAAAGAGGGTCCATCTTCCCGCCAGATGAGCCAGTTGGGGGCTTACGCTTTTGGGAAAGGCCTTCCAGAGGGACAGGGGGAAAAAGAAATTGCGCGCCGCCGCCTCCAGCCCCAGCCGGGCCTCCATCACCTTGAACATAAGAAAAGCCGGCGCGGCGCCAAAACTTAAAACATCGGCAAGACTGTCAAGCTGGCCGCCAAAGCTGGAGGCGGTTCCGCTCCAGCGGGCCACCTGGCCGTCCAGGATATCCGCCAGCATGGCCAGGATAACCATGTACCCCGCCATGGCGAAAAAGGACGTTTCCGCCTTGATGAGGAGGAAGGATTTTAAAAACACCCCCGTCCCCCGGCTCGCGTACACAATGGAAAGAAAGCCGCAGAAGGCGTTGATCAGGGTTACCGCCGTGGGAAGCACGGCGATATAGGTAAGCCGTTTCTTGGTCATCTTCGCCCCCTTACATCCATCCTACGCCTTACCGGTATACCTTACCAGCGGGCTAAGCCCCGCCCGGACGGAATCGCCGGTTTTCACCGCCACCTCGTAGCTCCCCCCCCCGGGGCCGGCGGGGATATACAACTCCGTCCGGGAGCCGAATTTAATCATACCAAAAAGTTCCCCCTGCGTCAGTTCGTCCTTTTCCTTCGCCCCGCAGACGATCCGCCGGGCGATGGCGCCGCTGATCTGCCGGACCAGCAGCCGGTCCCGGGGTTCCGCCAGGCGCGTCATCAGGATGGCGTTAGACTCGTTCACCCTCGTTGATTCCGGGGACCGGGCGTCCTTGAACCGGCCCTTCCGGTAGGTGATTCGCTCCACCCTCGCGGAGCAGGGGGCGCGGTTGAGGTGAACGTTAAAGACGCTCAGGAAGATGCCGATCCGCAGCAGCCTGCCCAGCTCCTCGTCCTCCACCTGGGAAATATCCGTTACCCTGCCGTCCGCCGGGGAAAGGAGGACCGATTCATCCTTCGGGATGTTCCGGGGGGGGTTTCTAAAGAAGGAAAGACTCCAGATCAGGATCAGAAAGAGAACCGCCTCCAGGGGGATGATCCACAGACGCGCCGGCCCTCCCGGGAGGGGGACGGCAAGCAGAACGGCCATGGCGGCGGCGCAGAGGGCCGGAAAAAGGGCGACCTGGGGCAGGCCGTAGGGGGTAAGGGGAAAGGCCCGGGCGAGGAACCGGATCAGGAGGACCAGGAGGGCCAGGCCCAGCAGGACAAACAGGACCATCCCCGCCGCCCTGAAGGGATCCCGTACCCCGGCCCCAAAGCGGTAGGTTAAGAAGAAAAGGGTGTTGGTGCTGATCAGAGCGGCGGTGATGTCATACAGGGCGAAACGGCGGGGCGGGAGGCCCAGAAAACCGGAGGCCATGAACAGGATGTTCCTGACCCCCAGGGGGATAAACCGGCAGAGGATAAACGTCAAGGCCCCCCGTTTTTCCAACCGCCGCCGTACCCTTTCCAGGTTTTGGGGAGAAAGCGGGGCCGCGGCGAATTTGAGCCTCACCGCCCCCTTGCGTACCAGGACCCCCAGGTAGTAGGCGGTAAAATCGCTGATGATAACCCCCGCGTAAATCGCGAGCAGGCTGGGAACCAGCAATCCCGCCTCCCGCCGGCTTACCAGGGCCCCGGTGATGATCACCAGGTCCTCCGACACGGGGATGTTGAACCCCGCCAGGAGGAGCCCCGCCAGGGCGGCCAGGGGATAAAATTGAATATAGTGGCCTAAAAACGTAAAAATGTCCATGACAACCGCCGCTTAAGGGTAAGTATACGGAAAAACATCCCCCGGGGCAACCGGTCTTTGGGCGCGTCCCTGGTCCCGCCCCGCTCCCCGCGGGGCCTCCTCCCCCCGGCGCCCCGGCGGCCGGCGGTGAAACCCGGACAGCCGGCCGTAGAGGTGTGGCCGACGACAACGGGACCGCGGCGGCCATCCGGGGGAAAACCGCTTCCGGCGGGGCCGCCACCGTTACGTCCCGCCGGGGGCCGCCGGAGGCCGGATCGACACCATGTTATCGATACTTTTTGGGAAAAGGCCGGAAATGGGAAAAAACCATTGACGATATGGGTTGCTTTATGCTACGTTAGTATGGTATAAAGCGGTTCCAAAAATGGGCGGAAAAGCTGAAAAAACGAGAGACTAGCTCATCTGGATAGAGCGTCAGCCTCCGGAGCTGAAGGTGGTGGGTTCGAGTCCCGCGTCTCTCAATCGTAACTCCTTACACGGTAAGGAATTAGGAAACGGTAGTACAACTTGAGCAGGTGTTCGACGCTGAGTTGGTAGGTGTTTAAATCCACCCGAAAACGGTTAATTTTATCCTGAAACAGGCCGGTTTGGATTGAATAGCTGTTTATATAAGGAAAATACCGGTAATTACCGGCGCCGCGACGAAATATCGTTCTTAGTGGAATGAGCCTCAGGAGTTGGAGGTGGTGGGTTTGAGTCCTGCGTCTCTCAAACGCGCCCCGGGGCGGCGGTGTTTCACGCCCTTCCCCAGGGCCGCCGGGCCGCGTTTGATGTTTCCCTCAAAGAGGAGCGCGAAAACCTCCCCGGCGGTTTCCACGAATTCCGCCTCCAGGGAGGAGCGGATATCCCGGTCAAGCTCGTTCCACTCTTCCCGGTTGTCCGCCGGCAGGAGGACCTTCCCCATCCCGTTCCGGATGGCGGCCAGGATCTTTTCTTTGAGGCCCCCAATGGGGAGAATCCGCCCCGTGAGGGTTAGTTCCCCGGTCATGGCGATTCCCGCCAGGGGGGGCCGGCCCAGGAGGGTGGAAAGGAGAGACGCGGCCAGGGTGATCCCCGCGGAGGGGCCGTCTTTGGGGATCGCCCCCTCGGGGACGTGGATGTGGAAGTCCGTTTTCGCGATGTCCTTGACCAGGAAGCGGAACCCGTCCTGCTCTCCCCGCAGGTAGGAAAGGGCGATCCGGGCGCTTTCCTTCATCACGTCCCCCAGGTTGCCCGTGATAACCAGGTCGCCGCCGCCCTCGTAGCTGCGGGTTTCCACCGGCAGGATCGCCCCGCCGGTTTCGGTCCAGGCCAATCCGTAGGCCACCCCGGTCCGGGCCTCGTGGAACACCAGGTCCCGCTTGTACTTCCGCCGGCCCAGGAACTTTTCCAGGTCCTCGCTCCGTACCGTTTTTTTGTAGGTCCCCACGGGCTTTTCCGCCGGGCCGTAGCCGTTTTCCACCGCCCGCCGGGCCAGGCGCCGGACGCAGCGGGCTATTTCCCGTTCCAGCCCCCGGACCCCGGATTCCATGGTCCAGTGGCGGATGATCGACAGGATCGCCTCGTCCTTGAAGGCGATCCTCGCGTCCTTCAGGCAGTTTTCCCCCAGTTCCTTGGGGACTAAAAAGCGTTTGGCGATGGCGAGTTTTTCCCGTTCCCCGTAGCCGGGAATCTCGATCAGCTCCATCCGGTCCAGGAGGGGGTAGGGGATGGTGTGGACCGAGTTGGCGGTGGCGATGAACAGTACCCGGGAAAGGTCGTAGGGCAGTTCCAGGTAGTGGTCGCCGAAGGTGTTGTTCTGTTCCGGGTCCAGTACTTCCAGGAGGGCGCTGGCGGGGTCTCCCCGGAAGTCGCTGGAAAGTTTGTCTATCTCGTCCAGGAGGAACACGGGGTTTACCGTTCCCGCCTTTCGCATGGACTGGATGATCTTCCCCGGCAGGGCCCCCACGTAGGTTTTGCGGTGCCCCCGGATTTCCGCCTCGTCCCGGACCCCCCCCAGGGAGATCCGCACAAACCGGCGGCCCAGGGCCCGGGCCACGGATTTGCCCAGGCTGGTTTTTCCCGTCCCCGGGGGGCCCACAAAACAGAGGATGGGTCCCTTTACCGGGATCCGGTCCGGCCCGGAGGCGGGGCCGGCGGGTTCCCCCGGGGGGTCCCCTTCCGCCGCGCCGCCCCGGGCCGCTTTGGCGGATTCCGCCAGTTCCCGGACGGCGATGAATTCCAGGATCCGCTCCTTGGCCTTTTCCATGCCGTAGTGATCTTCCTCCAGGATCGTTTTAGCCCGAGCCAGGGCGGGGACGCCGCGGAGGGTCTCCGCTTCCCGGTCCGGGTCCGCCGCGGCGCCTTCCAGGCCGGTTTCGCCCCAGGGCAGGTCCGCCATCCATTCCAGGTAACCCCGGAGTACCCCCGCCTCGGGGGAGAGGGGCTGGAGTTTTTTGAGCCGGGCCAGTTCTTTCCGGGCCTTGTGGAGCGCCTCCTCGCCGGGGTTCCGGGCGACGATCGCCTTTTCCAGTTCGGCGAATTCATCCTCACTTTCCCCCTTACCCAGCTCTTTGTTGATTTCCTTGAGCTGCTCGTGGAGGATAAATTCCCGGTGGTTTTTTTCCATCCGGCTCTTTACCTTTCCGGAAATATTCTTCTGGATTCCCAGGATCTCGTTTTCCATTTCCAGGGTTTCCAGCAGGGTCTCCAGCCGCTGGTCCCCGCCGTCGTGGTCCAGGAGGGCCACCTTTTTTTCCGTTTTTACCGCCAGGGCGTTGCCGATAAGGTTGCACAGCCGTTCGGGGTCTTCGGTTTTTTCCATGATGGACAAGGTCTCGGCGCCGACCTTCCGGGAAAATTCGGCGTACCGGGTAAAGGCTTTTTGCACGGAGCGGATCAGGGCCAGCCGTTCCGGCGGGGACGGTTCCGGGCCGCCGTCTGTCTCGCGGGGGGCGGCCCCCAGGGGGCGTATTTCCACCATGGTCCGGCCGTTGTGTCTTTCCAGGGCGATGATTTTCCCCCGGTATTCCCCGTGGAACACCACCTGGCAGCCGCCGTCGGGGAGCCGAAGGTGCCGCGCCACCCGGACCACGCAGCCTAAGCCGTAGGTTTCCCCCAGGCCGGAAACGGTCCCGGCGGCGGGAAGTTCCCCTCCCCGGGGGGGCGGCGTCATTCTGAGGGGAACGGCGAAGAGCCGCGTCCCCAGGCGCAGGGCCGTTTCCACGGCCTCGATCCCCGCTTTGTAGGTTATGTAGAGGGTAACGATGGTTTGGGGGAAAATCACCAGTTCCCGAAGGGGGAACAGGGGGAATTCCTCGAGCGCGCGTTTGCCCGTGATGGCGGAAAGGGTTGACAGGATTTTGGAAACCCCCTCATGTTTCACGCGCTTTTCTGAATGGGGATGATCTCCGGGGGCTCGGATTTTTCCACCGTTTCCTGGGTTATGACCACCCGCTTGTTTCCCTCTATGGAGGGGATGTCAAACATGATGTCCGTCATAAGCTTTTCCACGATGGCCCGTAAACCCCGGGCGCCGGTTTTCTGTTTGATCGCCGTGTCGGCGATGGCGTTGATCGCCCCGTCGGTGAATTCCAGTTCCACGTCATCCATGGCCAGGGAAGCCTGATACTGCTTCACGATGGCGTTTTTTGGCTCGGTAATGATCCGCTTTAAGTCTTCCAGCCGCAGCTCCTCCAGGCTTACCGTGATGGGGAGCCGGCCTATGAACTCGGGGATCATCCCAAAATGGATAAGATCGTCCGGGTGGAGGTGGGCGTAGAGTTCCCGCAGGCTCCGTTCTTTGTTGTCCTTTACTTCCATCCCGAATCCCATGGGGTGCTGGACCACCCGCCTTTCAATGAGCTTGTCCAGCCCCACAAAGGCCCCCCCGCAGATAAAGAGGATATTGGTGGTATCGATGCGGATCATCTCCTGGTTGGGGTGTTTCCGTCCTCCCTGGGGGGGCACGGAGGCGACAGTTCCCTCGATGATCTTGAGCAGGGCCTGCTGGACCCCTTCGCCGGACACATCCCGGGTGATGGAAACATTTTCCCCCTTCCGGGCTATCTTATCGATTTCGTCGATGTACACAATCCCCCGCTCGGCGGAGGGAATGTTCTGTCCGGCGTTCTGGATAAGCTTAAGGAGTATGTTTTCCACATCCTCCCCCACATAGCCCGCCTCAGTCAGGGTGGTGGCGTCCACGATGGCGAAGGGTACCTTCAGCTTTCTCGCCAGGGTCTTGGCCAGCAGGGTTTTTCCCGTCCCCGTGGGCCCGATCAGGAGTACGTTGGATTTTTCGATCTCCACGTCGTCCGGCCCCTTTACGGGGTTGGCGATTCGCTTGTAGTGGTTGTAGACCGCCACGGAAAGGGCCTTTTTGGCCTCCTCCTGGCCTATGATAAACAGGTCCAGGTACTTTTTGATTTCCCTGGGGGTGGGGATGTCGCCGGTGAATTGGGTGGTGAGGTCCTGTTCCTCGTCGGAAAGGATCTTCCGGCAGACCTCCACGCACTCGTCGCAGATAAACACATCGTTGGGCCCCGCGATGAGCCGCCGGGCCATGTCGGCGCTTTTTCCGCAGAAAGAGCAGGAGCGCTCCCCGCCGGTTCCGCCGTAACCGTTACGCAGCCGGGCCATGTTTTTCCCTTACCAAGACCTTGTCCGCGACGCCGTAGGCCACCGCCTCTTCGGCGTCCATAAAAAAGTCCCGCTCCATGTCCGCGGCCACCTGATCAAAGTCCCTGCCGGTATGGCGGGCAAAGCAATTAATGGTTATTTTTTTAAGCCGCAAGATTTCCTTGGCGTGGATGCCGATATCCCTGGCCTGCCCCTGGGCGCCTCCCCAGGGCTGGTGGATCACCACCCGGGAAGAGGGAAGAACCAGCCGCTTCCCCGGCGCCCCGGCGGCGAGGATCAGCGCCGCCATACTGGCCGCCTGGCCCAGGCAAATCGTCTGGACATCGGACTTGACGTACTGGATCGTGTCGTAGATCGCCAGACCCGCGGTAACCGACCCCCCCGGGGAATTGATATAGAGGTTGATGTCCTTTTCCGTGTTCTGGCCGTCCAGATAGAGAATCTGGGCCACCACCAGATCCGCGTTCAGATCCATCACATCCCCATCCAAAAAGATGATCCGGTCCGAGAGGAGCCTGGAATATATATCATAGTACCGTTCACCCATGCCGGTATGCTCTACCACATGGGGGAGGATATTGCTCATAATCGTTCCCGCCTTATTCTAACGGTTCTCGGCCATAAGGTCCAGATAACTTTCTTTCGCGCCTTTTTTCACGTTGTTTTCCGCGATAAGGATGTCAAAGAGTTTCCTTTCCCGGATATCGTCCTTTAGATATTCCCGGGCGTTTTCCTGTTCATAGTACTTTTTTAGGTCCTCCAAAGAGGCGCCGGAATCTCCCGCCTGGGCCTCAATTTCCTTTTCCGCCTCCTCATCGGAGGCTTCCAGGTTGAGGTCCCGGATCAGGGTTTCCACGATAAGCCGGCTTTTCAAGGCCTTTTCCGCGTCGGGGCTCATGTCCGCGAGGAGCTTTTCCGCCCCCCCCTCCGCGGTGGAGAGGTTCGTGACCAGCTCTTCCGGGGCCATGTTAAAACGCCGGGCGAGGTTCCTGAGCCGCCCGTCCAATTCCACCCGAAGCATCGACGCGGGCAGGTCTATGGGGGTGCTTTCCAGCGTCTTTTCCAGGATTTTGGACACGGTAATGTCCCGCAGCCGTCTTTTCAGGTTTTTTTCCAGCCGTTCCCGGACGCTGTTTTTTAGATCCCCCAGGGTTTGGTACTTTTCGTCCACGTCCTGGGCCAGATCATCGTTCAGCTCGGGAAGTTTTTTCTCTTTTAAGGCGGTCAGCGCGAGCCGGATAGTGAGGGTCCTGCCCGCCAGGTCCTTATACGTGTAGTCCCCGGGGAAGGTTTTGGTAATGTCCCTGGTTTCACCCTTTTTCATCCCCTCAATATCGCCGTCAAAGCCATAAAGATTGTAGCCCGTACCCAGGGTAAAGACAAAATCCTGCCTTTCGCTTCCCTTGACAGGATTACCGTCCCCGTCCAGCTCCCAGTAGTTGACCGTAACCACGTCGTTTTTCGCCGCCGCCGCGTTGTCGTCCCGGTCCAGGACTATGGCGTTCCGGTCCCGGATTTCCCCAAGTTCCCGGTCCATGTCCTCGGCGGTTATCTCCACATCGGGGATCTCCACTTCCAGGCCTTTCCAGGGACCCAGGGTAAACCGGGGAAGCGCGTCGTAGACCACGGAGAAAGACAGGTCTTTGTCAAAATCCAGAACCGGATCGTCCTCGATCCGGGGGGTGGAATAGGGCAGGGGCCGGTCTTCTTTGGGGAGGCTCTCATCCTCAAAAACAGAGGTGATCGTCTTACCCAGGACCTTATTCAGCGCCTCCTCTTTAAGGGCCGCGCCGAATTTCCGTTCCAGCACCTCCCGGGGGACCTTTCCCTTTCGAAAACCGGGGATCGCCGCGGTTTTAACATAATCCGCGACAAGCTCGTCGTACTGGGAGCGGACCTCTTCCCCGCTTACCGTAAGGGCAAGCCTAACCGCCGAATGTTCCAGCCGGGTAATTTCTTTGGATACGGGCACAATTTTTCCCTCTCGCGTTGAAGCTTTCACCTTCTGGTGACCCTGCGAGAGAGGGGACTCGGACCCCTATGCCAAAGGCACCAGATCCTAAGTCTGGCGTGTCTACCAGTTTCACCACTCTCGCGCCGTCTGAATCCCAAACAGCTCAGGTTTATGCCTTAGTATATACGAGGAACCAAGCGGCTGTCAACAGATTCGGAAAGCCCGCCTTGACCGCCTCGAGGTACGCTAGTCTTTAGGAAACAAATACATGGCCATACAGGCCAAGCCAAACACCACAATCACGGGAATCATCATTATACCCCTCCCATCGCCCCCCGGGCGAATACCCCTATACACTAGCATATCCCCTTTTTCCAAAATAACAAGTTTTTTCAAAAATTTTTTATTTTTTTTGAAAAAGGGCGTCAAGAGCGCCTAGGGGGCGGCGGGGGAGAACTGGTTCGCCTCCAGGAAGGCCCTCGCCTGTTTTTCCGCCTCCTCCTCATCCTCGCCGTTAAAGGTCATGATCATTTCGTTACCCTGTTTTAAGGTCAGGGCCATAACACCGATGATCCGTTTGGCGTTGACCATCTTCGCCGGCGTTCCAAGCTGGACATCACACTTGCATTTGGCCGCCATTTTTACCAGGAGCCCCGCGGGCCTCGCGTGAAGCCCCAGGGGGTCGTCGATCAGATACCTAATTTCCCGCATAGTTCCTCCTTAAAAACTTAATTTTGCCCCTTTACGGTCTAATCGTAGTCCCGAATCCGCTTGCGCAGGCCCAGGATAAAACCGGGCGAAACGGAAAGCTCGTCGTAACCCATGGAAAGGAAGGTTTCGGTCATTTCGGGGTCCGCCCCCAGCTCCCCGCAGATCCCCGCCCAAATACCCTCCTTGTGGGCGGCCTCCACGATCCGCCCCAGGAGCTTAAGCAGCGCCGGGTGCCGGGTGTTGAGGAAGGGCTCCAGTTTGGCGTTTTGCCGGTCTATGGCCAGGGTATACTGGGTCAGGTCATTGGTACCCACGCTGAAAAAGGCCGCCTCCTTGGCCAGATCTTCCGCGCAGAGGGCGGCGGCGGGGGTTTCCACCATGATGCCCAGGTCGATATTCCCCGCGGCGATTCCCCGGTTTTCCAGCTCTTTTTTGGCCTCCGCGGCTAATTCTTTACAACGCCGGAGTTCCCAAAGGCTGGCGATCATGGGGAACATGACGGCGATATTGCCAAAGGCCGCCGCCCGGTACAGCGCCCGGAGCTGGGTTTTAAACATCTCGGGCCGGTCCAGGCAAATTCTTACCGCCCGGAAACCCAGGGCGGGATTGTCCTCTTTGTCCAGGCCAAAGTAGTCCGCCTGTTTATCCGCCCCAATGTCCAGGGTGCGAATCACCACCCGCCGGCCCTTCATCCCCTCCGCCACCCGCCTGTAGGCGGTGAATTGTTCCTCCTCGCCGGGATAATCCTCCCGGCCCAGGTAGAGAAATTCACTGCGAAAAAGGCCTATCCCTTCGGCGTCATTGGCCAGCGCCGCCTCCAGATCCTGGACCCCCCCGATATTGGCGGCCAGCTCTATCTTTTTGCCCGATTTAGTCACCGTGGGAAGTCCCCGCAGGGCTTCCAGGGAAAGCGCCTCCGCCTTGTCCCTTTCCGCCAGGTCCCGCAGCCGTTTTTTAACCGCCCCGTCCGGTTCCAGGTACACAATCCCGGCATGGCCGTCCACGGCGGCTTCCAGGCCCTCCAGGGCCCTGTCCACCGGTATATCCGCCTGAACTATGGAAGGGATCTTGAGAATCCGGGCCAGAATCGCCGTATGGGAATTGGTGGAACCCCTCCGGGTTACAAAGGCCCGGATCAGGTTTTTATCCAGCCCCAGGGTATCGCTGGGGGTCAGATCCTCGGCCACCACGATGGAATCCCCGGTCATGGTAAGGGCCGTGTCCATCCCGGTTAAAATGGCGGTAAGCCGGTGGGAAAGATCGGCGATATCCGGCGCCCGGGCTTTCATGTAGGGGTCCTCCAGGGCGGCGAACTGCCCGTAAAACCGCTTTCCCACCCGGTCCACGGCGTAGGCCGCCCGGGAAGCCTCCTCCCGAATCAGGGCCCCCACGGCGTCCAGAAAGTCCTCGTCTTCCAGCATCATCCGCTGAATGTCCACAATCTGGGCCTCGTCTTCCCCCACTTCCCGTTTGGTTTTCTCAAACAGGGCGGTAAGCTGGGCGTTGGCGGTCTGGATCGCGCCCTTAAAGACCCGCCATTCCTCATCGGGGTCCCGGGAAGGGCTGGTATCCACCGTGAGTTTCGGCCTGGAAAAGACAAAAACCCTCCCAAAGGCGACGCCGGGAAAAACCGTTTTTCCGGAAAATTGTCTCATGGGAATATTTTAACGGAAAAACATGAAAAGTCAAATCTAATCTTGACAAAAAAATATTTTTCCGGTATAGTCTAATCGTTATCGCGGTGGATGTAGCTCAATGGTAGAGTCCCAGATTGTGGATCTGGTTGTCGCGGGTTCGAGCCCCGTCATCCACCCGTGGGGGAGGACGGGCGAAGGGTAAAATCCACCGGGTATCCGTCAGGGACGCCCTTTGGGCGTCCGGAGCGTTCGTAGCTCAGCTGGATAGAGCGACGGACTTCGAATCCGTAGGCCGCAGGTTCGAGTCCTGTCGAGCGCGTAAAAATGAGCGGGCCGCTAGCTCAGCTGGTAGAGCAGCAGACTCTTAATCTGCGGGTCGAAGGTTCGATCCCTTCGCGGCTCAAGGGGCGGTGTTGAATCCTCGCGGTGAACGCGCGGGGGATTCAGCCGCCGGTAAAGACCGTGTTCGCGGGAATAGCTCAGTGGTAGAGCGCCACCTTGCCAAGGTGGATGTCGCGGGTCCGACTCCCGTTTCCCGCTTTGTTTTTTAACCCGGAACGCGCCATTCCGGGTTTTTTATTTTTGGCGCGGTTAGCGGCGCGGGCAAAACAAAAAATCAC
Source organism: Treponema sp. (assembly GCA_031257195.1). GTDB lineage: Bacteria > Spirochaetota > Spirochaetia > Treponematales > Breznakiellaceae > JAIRPD01. Next base: position 32,392 of record JAIRPD010000131.1, read on the forward strand.
CCGCCCCCGCGGAACCTTCCCGGCCCCCTGCTTGTACCTCCCCGCCGGCCCCGCCCCGCGGGCCGTCTCCGGAACCGGAACCCCCGGCGCCGCCCCGGCCTCTTTGGCGGGGAAAACACTTTACCCGTATTAAAAAACATACAGTCCGCCGGGCGCCCGGGGGAGCATGGCGGGGGGCGTATACTTTTTTATAACCCCGGGAGAAACCGGGGGGCCTCGCGAAGACCCGCGGGGGGATTGGGCCGTTAAAAAAGGGGGCCGCCCCGGTCCTTCCGTTTTTTCCCTGGTTGTTCCCCCGGGGGGAGAAGAAAAACCCGGGGGGTCCGGCCTTTTCCCCCGCCGGGCGCGGGGGCCCAAAAAGACGGGCGGACCGCGCTAAACTATCTTTTTTCCCCGCCGATATTCGAATAAGAGGTACTGGTATGGAAAACACGCGAATCTTTTCCCTGATCCTGCTCAAGGAAATCAACCTGCTGGAGAAAATCCCCCCCCTGCAAGGCCAGGTGCGGGACGCGGTGCTCCGGCGGGAATGGACCGCCTACGAGGCCCTGACGGAATCTATCGGGGAACTGGGGGCCGCGCTTGGGGCGCTGGAGGAGGAACGGGCCGCGGTCTTCGCCGCCCTGGCCGGGGAAACCGAGACCTCCCGCTCCTTTTACGCCTGGGCCGCCCGGCTTCCCCCCGAGGAGCGGCGGCCCCTCGCGGACCGCTACCGGGTCCTCCGGGCCCTGGCCCTTCAGGTTAAGCTTACCGGGGAGGCCCTGGCGGCGTACCTCCAGGGAACCCGGACCGCCATCGCGGGGGTCCTGGACAGGGCCTACCCGGATCGCCGGGGCAAGCTGTACTCCCGCCGGGGAACCGAACGGGAAGCGGATATGCGGAGCGTCATGATCAACACGACCTTTTAGGAGGGGACAATGACATCGACTTTTCAGGGAATTGAGCTGGGAAAGCGGGGCGTGGTGGCCCACCAGCAGGCCCTTACCACCACGGGCCACAACCTGGCCAATATGAACACCGAGGGGTACTCCCGGCAGCGGGTGGAATTTTCCCCCTTCGAGCCTATTTACTTCCCCGGTCTGGAGCGGGAGGCGACTCCCGGCCAGATAGGGCAGGGGGTTTCCATTGAGCGGGTCCACCGGCTGCGGAACGAGCTGCTGGACCAGCAGATTGTGGCCCGGGCTTCCGCCGAGGGCTACTGGGACGCCCGGGACCCCTATATCGCCCAAATGGAGGGGATATACCAGGAGGTGGGGGACTCTTCCCTCCGGGGGCGGATGGACGCCTTCTGGGACGCCTGGCAGGAGCTGGCCAATAACCCCGCGGATATGCCCCCCCGCCGGGCGGTGGTGGAGCGGGGCGCGACTCTGGTGGACGCGGTGACGAAGCGCTACCAGGCTCTTAAGGGGCTCCAGGATATGGCGGAGCAGGATATCAGGATGACGGTGCGGCGGGTGAACGATCTTTCCGGGGAAATCGCCGGTCTTAACCGGGATATCCGGGAGATCCAGGCCCAGGGGGACGACCCTAACGATTTGATGGATAGAAGGGATTTGCTGACCGACAAGCTGGCTTCCCTGATTGATATTACCGTGGACCGCCGGGACCCGGACGAATACATGGTCCACACCGCGGGGATTATCCTGGTCCAGGGGAGCGTGGGCCGCCGCTTTGACCTGGAACGGTCCCAGGGGGACGAGGGGTACTCCCGGGTGGTCTGGGGGGAGACGGGTCAGGAGATGCGGTTCCGGGACGGGAGTCTCCAGGCTTTGATTGAGCTCCGGGATTCCACTATCGAGGGGGAGATCCAGAGTCTCGATAACATGGCGGTGAACTTTATGGACCTGGTGAACGAGATCCACCGGGGGGCGTATGGTCTTAATGGTTCCACGGGGCTGGATTTCTTTGTGGAACGGCCCCGGGTGACGAACGTGAACGGCGACTATGACCGCTCCGGCGACGGGGTGGAGGACTCGACGTACCTCTTTAGGATGAACGGGGTTACTGTCCTTGACATGAACGCCCAGACGGGTCTGGAGGGGACGCTGACTCTTTCCGGGCCGGAGGGTAACATCGAGGTGCCTTACTACCCGACGGACCGGGTGGGGGATGTGATTTCCCGGATTAACGCCTCCGGCGCGGAGGTTTCCGCCCGGCTTAACCGGGAGGGCCGGCTCCAGCTGAAGGGGACTCCCGCGCTGGGCTGGGAGAATCCCGACTTTGTGATTCGTCATGTGGAGGATTCGGGGTTCTTCCTGGAGGGTTACGCGGGGCTTCTCGCGGGCCGGGGGCCGGAGGGGGCCTATGACTGGGGGGCTCCGGGGGCGGCGGCGGCGCTCCGGGGGGGGGCGGCGGATTACGCGGCGGCTCCTACGGCGCATCCTTCGGGGTGGCTGGAGCTTAACGGGGCGGTGCTTCGGGACCCGGGGTCGGTGGCGGCGGGGCTGGGGGAGAATGGACGGCCCGCCAACCCGGGGAACGGCGAGGCGGCGCTGGCGGTGGCGGCGCTCCGGCGGGACCGGGTGATGGTGGGGAAGGAACGGACTTTCGATGAGTTCTTCGCCGAGGCGGTGGGGCATATGGGGGAGCTGGGTAAACAGAGCGGGGAACAAAAGGAAACGAATAACCTGGCGATGAAAAAGCTCCAGGAGCTTCGCCAGTCGGTGGCGGGGGTTAATATGGACGAGGAACTGGCGGACCTCCTCCGCTACCAGCATGGCTACAACGCCGCGGCCCGGTTTATCACGACCGTAAACGCTATGCTGGACACGATTATCAACCGTATGGGTGTCTAAACCCCTTCGGGGTGTTTTAGAACCATTTTTTGAACCCCCGTGAGGGGGGTGAGGGTTTTCCAGGGTTGTTTCGACCCCTTCGGAACCCCTTCGGAACCCCTTCGGGGTTTTTAAGGACCTTTTTGGGGGTTCTTTCGGGGCTTTGAATGTTCCCTGGGGGGGTCTGAAGAGCCCCTTCGGGACTTTGTAGAACCCTCGCGGGGTCCGTAAGGGTCCCGAAGGGACTTTGAGAGAAGGCTGTAAAGGTTTACCGAAGGTTCCCGAAAGGGTACGGAACCTTCCTGAATGTTTATGGAGCTTTCTCAAATGTTTAGGAAGTCTTCCCAAAGTTTTGGGAAGGTTTCCCGAATGTTTGTGGAGTTTTCCCAAACATTTGGGAGCGTTTCCCGAATGTTTGTGGAACCTTCCCAAAGTTTTGGGAAGGTTCCCCGAATGTTTGTGGAGTTTTCCCAAATATTTGGGAGCGTTTCCCGAATGTTTGTGGAACCTTCCCAAAGTTTTGGGAAGGTTTCCCGAATGTTTGTGTAGGACCTCCGCAAGGTTTTTAAGCGTCCCGAAGGGACTTGACCGAGCCCCTTCGGGGTTTGATAGAACCCTCGCGCGGTCCTTAAAAGCCCCAAAGGGGCTTTGAGGAGCATCCGCGGGGCATGGCAGGATCCCCCCGGGGTCCCGAGGAGCCCCGAAGGGGCATAGTAGGATCCCTCCGGGGTTCTAAGGAGCCCCGAAGGGGCTGAGGAGGAAGGAATGGTACGAATCGCCACGGGCATGCCCTCTGAGGACATGCGGTATCGGCTGCGCCGGCATGAATCGGGCCTGGCGGCCCAGCAATCACGATTAGCCTCGGGGGTACGATTACAGGAACTGCGGGACGATCCCATGGCGGCGGCCCACGCCGTACGCTATGATTCGTACCTCGCCCGGCTGGAGCGGTATGAAAAGAACACGCAGAACGCCCTTGGGCACTACGACCACCAGGACGGCTACCTGCGGGAGTACAACGACATCCTCCAACGGGTACGGGAACTCGCCGTTCAGGGCGCCAACGGGACCAACGGCCCCGAGGAGACCCGGTACATGGCCATAGAAGTCAACGAACTACTCAAAGAACTCACCGCCATCGCCAACAAAAGCGGCCCCGACGGCAAAAGACTCTTCGCGGGGGACAAAGCCTTCACCGAGCCCTTTCGGCTCGTGGAAGGCACCGTGGAAGGGGGGGGGGAACCCCTGGTCGTAGCCGTGGAGTACCGGGGAGCGGGCGCCAACCGGCGGACGGAGATCAGCGACGGCTCCTACACCACCCTGGACATCGGGGGGGGAGAAGCCTTTTGGGCGGAGAAGATGAACATCATCTCCCGTTTTGACGGGACCAACTACCGGGTCAACGAGGGAACCTCGTTTTTTGTGGACGGGGTGGAGATAAACCTGAACCAGGGAGACACCCTCCACGCCATCGCGGCGAAAATCAACGAGTCCGGCGCTCCCGTAAAAGCCTACGTGGACCCCGAGACCCACGGACTCGCCCTGAACGGCACCGACGCCCACCTTATCCGGCTGGAGGACCGCCAGGGTTCCACGGTACTCCAGGACCTGGGACTCATCCGGCCCACCAACGACCCCTACGCCCCCAACTGGCACGAGACCGCCCTGGTATCCGGGGGCTCCGCCTTCGACATGGTAATCCGCCTGCGGGACGCCCTTTACCGGCACGACCAGGATTTCGCGGGCAGCCAGGGCCTGGGAGGCGTCGACCTGGCCCTGTCCAACATCGCCCAGCGGCTTACCACCGAGGGAAGCCGCCGGGAGCGGACGGAAATGGCCTGGGAGCGGATCAACGGGGAAATCCTCGCCATGAACAAAAACCTGGGCCGGGAACTGTACATAGACTACGCCACCGCCGCCCAGGAGCTGGCGATGATGGATTTCGCCCACCGGGCGGCGCTGCAAACCACGGCGAAGATCATCCCCCCGTCGCTGCTTGACTTTTTACGGTAATCCGGTATAGGAGTAAGAGAACGTGAATATTACAACCAAGGCCTACGGTTCCATCGAGGTCGACGAACGGCAGCGGGTACGGTTTCCCTCGGGCCTCTTTGGCTTTGAGACCCTGCGGGAGTACGTGCTGATCGACGCGGAACGGCAGCCCTTCTACTGGCTCCAGTCGCTGGAGTCGGAGCATATCGCCTTTATCCTCATCGACCCCTTCCTTTTCCGTCCCGACTACGAGCTGGACATTGAGGACGACCTCCTGCGGGACATCGGCATATCCAACCCCGGGGAGGCGCTGGTCTTCGCCATTGTTACCATCCCCCCGGAGGGCCCCATGACGGCCAACCTCCAGGGGCCGCTGATCATCAACCGGGAGACCCGGATAGGCCGGCAGGGCATCCTGGCCGACGCCCGGTGGAAGACCAAGCACGACATCATGGAGGAGTTGAGGCGGGCCGGCGGACCCGGCGCGCCGAGGAAGAACCCATGCTGATACTTTCCCGGAAGGTTAACGAAAAGATAATGATCGGGGAGGAGATTTCCGTCTCCGTCATCGAGATCCGGGGAGATCAGGTTCGGATTGGGGTGGACGCCCCCAAGACGGTTAAGGTGTTCCGGCGGGAGGTATTTGACGCCATCCGGGCGGAAAACAAGGCCGCCGCCCAGTCCGCCCCGGTGTTCCCCGAGTTTGACTTTGGGGCGGAACGGCGGCCGCTGTAGCCCGGCGGAAACCCCGGGGGCCGCGCCGGGGGGCGCGGGCTGGGGAGGCCCCGTCCGGGACTTTTTCCCGCCGCCGCCGGTTTCCCCAAACCGCCGGGTACCCCGCTCAGGCCGCGCCCGGGGGGCCGTTCAATTCCGCGTCGCTTTTTCGCAGGTACAGGGGCCCCCGGGCCGTGCAATCACGGATAACCGCTTGTTCCGCCAGGGTTAACAGTTCCATCCCCCGGGCCCGCGCGTGGGCGGGGTCCAGGGCCAGACCGGGAAAACGGGGGGCCAGGAGGGGAAAGAGCGGGCCCGCCCCGGGCCCGGTCAGGAGGGGTCCGGCCCCGCCGGGAGCCGCCGGCCCGGCCCGGTCCGCCAGGGCGGCGGCCAGGGCCGCCGCCAGCGCGTTGGGGCCGGCGTCCATATAGGGACTTATCCGTTCCCCCCCCCAATACAGGGCGGCGAAGAAGGCGTTTTTTTTCGCGTCCATCACGGGCATAACCGGGCCCGGCCAAAACGACAGGGGGGCCGCCGCGCAGTCCAGGGTGGGGACGGGGATGAGGGGGATTCCCCGGGCCAGGGCCAGCCCCTTGGCGGCGGCGAAGCCTATGCGGAGGCCCGTAAAGGAACCGGGGCCTTCCATGCAGGCCGCCGCGGACAGATCTTCCTTGGAAAGGCCCGCCAGCCGCGTCAGGGCCTCCGCGGCGTCCATGATCAGCTCCGAATGTTTTTGGCCCCCCCCGATTTCCAGGAAGTAACGCCGTTCCCCCGCCTTGAGGGCCAGGGAAAAAACATCCGCCGCGGTGTCAAAGGCGATGATATTCACGCCCCTCCCTCCCGGGGGGAACCGGTCCCCGCCAGGCGGCGGATCCGGCGTTTTCCCCCCTCCAGGATCGTTATTTCCACCCGGAGGGTGTCCTCCGGCAGGGACCGGAGCCGCTCGGCCCACTCAATCACGCATATTCCCCGGCCGTAGAGCGGTTCCTCCCCCCCCAGGAGGGCGAATTCCTCGTCCCCCCCCAGGCGGTAGGCGTCCATGTGGTAGAAGGGGCAGATTCCCTCGTATTCACTGATGATTGTGTAGGTGGGGCTGGTTACTTCCTCCCGGACCCCCAGGGCTTTGGCGATTCCCTTGGCGAACACCGTTTTCCCCGCCCCCAGGTTTCCCCCCAGGGCCACCACGCTTCCCGGTTGAAGCCGCCGGCCCGTTTCCTCGCCTATCCGCGCGGTTTCTTCCGGGGAGGAGGAAAGGAATTCCTCCTCAGCCGGGAAGTCCACCCTTCTCATCCATGACAGCGATATACTTTTTTACTTCCCGGCGAAGGGGGAGCAGGGGGTAATCCACGGGTCCTATGTTGTCGATGATTACCTCGTTGATCCCCGTGGGCTTGGTTTCCACGGTAAAATCTACCTGGCTTTCCACGGTTTTTGTGATCAGGTCTATGACTAAAACGCCGGAAAAAAGGCGGCGGTAATAAATGGGAACATCCTTTCTGATAAGATTTTTTATCGCCGTTACTCTCATACGTTTATTTTATCCTTTTTTATACAGCCCGGTCAATCGTTGGCGTATTCGAACACCAGTGAGTTGATGGTGTTCATCGCCTTCCGGGGTACTTTGATAAATTTTACATGCATGACGGCCCCCGCCGCCCCGCCGCGGTTTATCCTTAAAATCTGGCCCAGGACCGCCACGGGCGGGGCGTTGGGGGAACAGTCAAAGTCTATCTTTAGCCGGGACCCCGCGGGAATGGAAGCCTGGGTTTTAATGGCGCAGCCCCCGATGGAAATATCGGTAACCGCGCCGGGCATCCGCTTGCTCTCCACGATCATTTTTGGGGGCCGCTTTTTCTTTTTTTTGTTACCGGCCTCCTCCACGCGGATCAGGCGGCAGGTACAGGAAAAGGCCGCCGGGGTCCGTTTGAACCGCCGGTGGGTCATGGTCTTGGCCTGGGGGGTATGGGAAAGCCGCAGGGCCGGGCCAAAGGAGGTGTCCTCCGGGCCCAGTATCTGGCTGTCGTAGGAAAAGCCCTTGTTGGTTTTGGTAAAAAAGGCCAGGTTCACCCTGGTTCCCTGGGAAAAGTTGAGCGGGGTTCCCCCGGCGTCCCGGGGGCGGTCCACCAGGACGCTGTCCCCCTTGGCGCTGATTACCTTTACCGGGTAGGTTTCCCGGTTAACCGTTAAGACCGCCGCCATGTTGGCGGCGATTTGCCGGGTTGAGGAGGCGGGGGGGCTGGTGTTGTGGCGCAGATCGATGGTGTTCCGCACGGAAAAAAGCATGGACAGTTTTCGCTGGATTTCTTCCTCCGGGAGGGTGTTCTGTTCCCGTATCATTTTATAGGCCCGCTTAAAATGCTTGTCCAACGCCGCGGGGTCGGCCGCCACCCGCCCGGGATCGGTAACGCCGTCGTTTTTAAACACATACTCCAGTATCTTCGCCTGGGCCCAGGTAAGGCCATAGGCCCTGGCTGTCCGGTAGAGGGCGAAGGTGGAAAAGCGCCCGAGGCCGGTTCCTTCGCCCCGGGAACCCTTTTTGCCGAATCCGCCGGTAAGCGCTTTGATCACCAGGCCGGTAAGCAGTACGCCCCCCGCCCCCGCGAGGAGCAGCGTTACCGCGAAGGGATCGTCTTCCTTGAAGTACCGGGTCTGTTCCTGAAGCAAAAACAGCGGCATCCTAGATTTCCCCCGCCGGCGCTAGGTCCCCTAAAGCGGAACCAATACGGAGCAGCCTGGGGGCGAGTTCGTATTCCGCCAGATCCCCCACCAGAACGGTATCCTTGCTCTCGTAGGCGCTGTACAGTTCTTTAAGGGCGGCGCTGAATTCCTCGATGTAATCCTTGAGGTTTATCGTTTCGGGGGAGAGTTCCACCGTTTCCAGGCCTATTCCATAGTGTTTAAAAAGGAAGATCAGCCGGTAGATCTTTTCCGTCAGGGCGGAAAAGAGGGTAATGGTCTCCGCCGCCCGGACATCTTTGCCGGTCTGCGTGTCCAGGGGCAGATCTTCCAGCCTTCGCGCGGTTTCCCTGATCATCCCCTGGGAATCGGCGAGTTCCCGGAAGGGGTTTTTTATTTCCCGGATCCGCTCGGCGATAAGCGAAAGGGTTCCCCCGGGGGGAAAAGAACCTTCCAGGGTTTTGACCGCCGTATCGTAAAGTTCCGGCGCGTTATGGCCAAGAAAAAGAGCGGCGGGGCTTTCTTTCCAGGCCTGAACCCGGTCTTCCGCCGCCGTCCCGCCGGGCTCCTCCAGCTCATCCCTGAGTTCCTCCAGGGCCTCCAGCGTAAGTTCCGCCCAGCCGGAGGTTTTAAGATCCACCGTCCCTATGGTTTCCAGGGAAAGCGAGAAGGCCTCTTCCATGGAATGGGCCCCGTAGGTTTTTCCGTCCACTTCCAGGCCGCTGAGGAAAAGGCCCGATCCCGCCAGCCAGTTGTCAACCCCCGCCAGGACTTCCCCCAGGGTTTTTTCCGCCTCCAGGGTAATATCCGCCGTTTTGCCGTTTATGCTTATATCCATGACTACCGGTTATTGTTTATCGAGTTGGCCTGGCGGCTAAAGTTATCCAGGCTGGTTCCCATCCGTTCCATCCGGTTGTAGGCGCCCTCCATCTGCCCGTACTGGCGTTTGAGGGATTCCTCTTTGGCCGCCAGCTGCCTGTCCAGGGTCGCCACCCGGCGCTGTTCCTGGCTGATCTTGGAATCCAGGGTTCCGGTTTTCAGGGAAACCACGCCCCCGGTTTCCACATAGGGTTTGGAAAGGACTTCCACGGCGTAGGCTATACCCGCGTCCACAATCAGATCCCCATCGGTGTCGGAGCCAAAGAGATCCCGGATCGCGGGAAGGTTTTTCCGCAGGGCCTCGTCCAGAACCTTTTCGTCTATTTCCAGATAGCCCCGAAGCCGGGAAGGATCGTAGCCGGCGCTGGCCCCGGAACGGCGCACGTCGGTACCAATGCCTATCTGGGCAAGCAGGGACAATTCCTGTTCCGCCTGGGTAGGGTAGGGGGCGGTAACCGCCTGCTGGAGGCCGTTTTTTAGCTGGTTGAGCATGGCGTCCCCGGAAAAAACCCCCATCCGTTTTTGCAGTTCCTTCTGCTCCTCCGGGGTCATGTAGGTAAGCTCCCGGATGATCCGCTCGTCGTTCCGGGTGATCACGTTCAGTTCCGCCATCATCCGGTTATAGTTTCCCACCATGGTGATGATCGACTCCTTCACCGCGTCCCGGTTAGGCTCCACCTTCAGGCTCACCGGGGTGTCCGAGGGGGCCCGGGCGGTTACCGTTACCCCGGGGATCAGATCCTCTATGTCATTGGAGGGCCGGGTGATCTCAACGCCGTCCATTACCACCACGGCGTCCTGGGCGGTGGACAGGGCGTTGCTGGGCTTAAAATCCGGTTTGGGAGGGGGGGGATTGGGGTTAAAAACCGTTACATTCCGAATGGTAAGGTCCCGGTGGGTGTTGTTGTTTTCCAGATCCAGGGAGGCCACATTTTTGCCCCCAAAGTCGTCCAGGTTGATCCGCTGGGGGATAAACCCCGACGAATCCCGCACCACCGGCAAGGCGGCGGAGGTTCCGTCGGTAAAGGTCAGGGAAAGCATGGCCGGATCGTCCACCAGCGCCTGGGGAGGGGGGGCCTCCCACTGGGGTATGGGCACGGAGGAGGCGTCGTTTTCTATGGTGATCCCCCGGTAGCTTACCGAACCGGCGCCGGGTATGGACGGCCCCGGGGGGGCTTCCTCCGCCGCCGTTTCCTGGGGAGGGGTAACCCTGGTGGCGGTCTCAAAGGTTAAGACAACCCCCTTTTCCCCGCTTAAATCCCGGGCGGTTTCGTCAAAGGCGATGGCGGTTTTATCCCCCGCCGCCACGGTCAAGGGTTCTTCCTTAACGGCCACCCTGTCGGGCAGGGGAGGGGTTTCCGGGGTTTCGGGGCTTTCTTTTTTCCCCAGCCCCAACGCCTGGGCCAGGTCCGCCGCCGCGGCGGAAAAGGAAAGCCGGTTTTCCGCCCCCGTTACCAGGGATTCCACCAGCAGGGACTGGGCCCCCGATTGGACATTGACAACACTGGCCCGCAGCTTATCCCGCCCCCGGCGGCTTACCATTTCCGCGAAATCCTTAAGGCTCCCCCCCCGGTAATTGAGGCTTATCTCGTCCTTGCCAACGGTAAACGTATAGGTTCCCGCCGGAACCTTGTAGGCGTTGTCCTGGGAATCGGAAAGAAACCGGTCCGCCTTGGCGATCTGTTTAACGGTAAAGGTCCGTTCTTGTTCCACCGCCTGCCTTGAGGCGGAGGCGGTAAGCACCGACTCGTCGGAGGAACTGGCTATCCGCTCGCTAAAGGGGTTTTGAAAAGAGTAGAGAGAACGGGCGCTTTCCCGGAGGGTGGTGATCCGCCGGCCAATTTCCTGCCAGTAGCCCTTTTCCGTCTGCAGGGTTTCTATCTGTTTTTCCGCGCGATCCCGAGGTACCCGCTCGACCTTCATCAGGTCTTGAATGATCCCCTCGGTGTTTAACCGGCTTTTTACCCCGGGAATATAGATATCAGACATAACCCTCCCTCCCCGGTCCCACACGCCGCGGGCTGTCTTATATCCGCTCGTCCAACAGGAAGCCTATCATCTCCTTGAGCCGGGCGTGAAGTCTTTGCAGCTCCTCAGGCGGAAGGACCTTAATCACCTTATCGGTTTCCGGGTCTATAACCTTTACGGTAATATCGTGCGACTGATGGTTGACCTCAAATTTGAGTTTTTTGTTAAAGGCAATGCTTACCTTCTCCAGATCCGCCATGATATTGGCGGGAAGCTCTTTACGGTTTCCAGGCAAAGCGGCCTGAACCCGTTCCAGTACGGCGGCCCTTTCCGCGGACCGGAACCGCTCGGGAATCCTTTCCTGGGGGAGTTCCTGCCGCGGAAATCCATTTCCGGCGACGGCAAATTGAATACCCATAGTACTCCACCTCCATAATAAAGGGACTAAAAGTCCCCCTCTGAAGGCCCCTCTAAGGGGACCTTCCCTGTTAAAAGAAGGGCGGGAGAGGGCGCGATCTCCCCCGCCCCGTCATGAAACGAGCCTTAGGCCCCCGGGATCTCAGGTCCCGTTGTTTCAAAAGACGACGTCCAGAAGCCTCTTGAAACCATGAACTTCAGGCTTAACAAAATTAACCGAGCAGCTGTAGTACCGACTGGGTCCTCATGTTGGCCTGGGCCAGCATGGCGGTCCCCGCCTGGGTCAGAATACTGTCCCTGGTGTAATTTACCATCTCCGAAGCCATATTGGCGTCCCGGATTCGGGATTCGGCGGCTTGAAGATTTTCCGCGGCGATGGCCACCCCTTCGGAGGCCATCTCAAAACGGTTTTGATAAGCGCCAAGATCCGCCCGCTGTTTGGAAACCGTTTTCAAGGCCCCGTCCAGCATCCCAATGGCCTGATTGGCCGATTCGGGGGTGGCGATGGATATGCTCCCGGTCTCCCCCTGGGCGTTCTGCAAACCAAGGGCAGTGGCGGTCATGGTACCGATAAAGACCTGTTCATTCTGGTCCATATTGGCCCCAACCTGAAACTGCATTATCCGGTTGGCGGCGGAATTCTGGGCGAAAGCCCCGGTTAGAAGGTTCATCCCGTTAAATTGAGCGTGACTCGCTATACGATTCACCTCGTCAACTAACTGGGAAACCTCCACCTGAATCTGCATCCGGTCCTCATCGGTATAGATCCCGTTGGCGGACTGTACCGACAATTCCCTCAGGCGGCCCAGAATATCCTGGGTTTCCTGAAGATAACCTTCAGTAGCCTGGATAAAAGACACACCGTTTTGGATGTTCCGTTCCGCCTGATTCAGCCCCCGGATCTGGCTCCGCATTTTTTCGGAAACCGCGAGCCCGGAAGCGTCGTCCCCCGCCCGGTTAACCCGTAAGCCGGAGCTAAGCTTTTCAATACTCTTAGCCACATCGGCGTTGGTCACACCCAGTTGGCGGTTGGCGAACATGGCGCTCATGTTGTGATTAATAATCATCTATAACCCTCCTTGAGTTGATAACTCCGGCAGTCCATGCCGAAGCCGTTCCACACGGGGGGGGAAGGGCGGAACGCTCGCGCCGATCCCGTCCGTAACCCCTGAACAGAACGAGTCCGCCGCCCGGGGGAGGCCGCCTCGTACCGCCGTACTCAACCCCAGCGGACCCGCCTGGACGGGTCCGGCCCGCGAACGGGTCTGGGTATTTGTCAAAGAACAATGGCCGCCGTTTACGGCGCCCGGGTATTTCCCAAGGAATACCCTTTTAGGGAAAGGCCCCGGGGGTCAAACCCCCAGGGTAACTTTCCCCAACTTTTACAATACTACTTTATTGTAAAAGTTGCAAGACCGATGAGGCCCGCTGGTTAGCCTGAGCCAGCATGGCGGTCCCCGCGTTAACCAGGATCTGGTTTGTTACGTACCGGACTGTCTGGTCGGCCATGTTGGTATCCCGAATCCGGGATTCAGAGGCCTGCATGTTCTCCGCGCCAATGTCCAATCCCCGAACGGCGTGTTCCAGCCGGTTCTGGTAAGCCCCCAGGTCGGCCCGCTGTTTGTTGATCTTTTTTAGGGCCTCGTCCAGCGCGCCGATGGCCTGATTGGCCCCCTCGGGATCCCCCATGTTGATAAACTCGTTGTTACCCCCGTTCCGGATCCCCAGCGCCTGGCTGGTCATGGTACCGACATACACCTGTTCCCGCTGATCCATGTTGGCGCCGATGTGGAACCACATGGAACCGGTGGTTACGTTGTCCCCCGTGGCGGCGGCGAAGCGGCCGGTAAGCAGGTTCATGCCGTTAAATTGGGCATGACTGGCGATCCGGTCCACCTCGTCCACCAGCTGGGAAATTTCCACCTGGATGTACATCCGGTCTTCCTCGGTGTAGATTCCGTTGGCGGCCTGGACGGACAGTTCCCTCATTCGCTGAACGATGTCCTGGGTTTCCTGCAGATAGCCTTCAGTTACCTGGATAAAGGAAATGCCGTTGGCCGCGTTCTGGGAGGCCTGGTTCAGCCCCCGGATTTGGCTTCGCAGTTTTTCCGATACCGCGAGCCCGGAAGCGTCGTCTCCCGCCCGGTTGATCCGAAGGCCCGAAGAAAGCTTTTCCATGTCCTTCGCGATGTTCTCGTTAGTTACCTTAAGAGAACGGTCGGCGAACATGGCGCTCAAATTGTGGTTGATGATCATCTCATCCTCCTTGAAAGTTCTTAAAAAGACATCCTTGTCTTTTCCGGCTTAAGTTTTTTTTCCGTAAACCGATATTCGTAAGGAGAACGAAAAGCGGCTTACTACCCTTCCGCGGACAGGGCAAAAAAAACTTTTCCACTTCTTATATCGGTACTTTCCGGCTGGAACTTAAGGAAAAACGGTTTTTCCCCTATTTTTTTTCTCTTTTTCCCTTAATCAGAAGACTTTTCCATTTCCAGAGGACCGGCCCCCGGCGTATCCGCTCCTCAAGGCCCTCCCGGACCGCGGCGAGGTCCTGTTTCCCCAGGGCCGCCGCCATCGCCCCGCCCCAGGGGGAACGGTCCGGGTTAAACCACAGGTCCAGGTCCCCGGATCCGATGGGCCGTTCCTCTTCCCGGTTTAGGACGGTGATTTCCAGGGTCAGGCCCGCCTCCCGGAAGGCGGTTTCCAGGGTTTCGGCGGTCCAGGTCCAGGGCTGGAGGGGGACCGCCGGTTTTCCCGGGGAAGGGTTTTTTGGCGGGGACCCAAAGAAAACCTCCTCCGCCGCGGCCAGGCGGTCCGCCAGGGCTTCCGGTCCGCCCCGTTCCTCCCGGAGAATCCGGGAAAGCCGTTCCCCCAGGCCCGGCGGCGACTGGAGCAGGACCACATTCCCCCCGGGGGCCAGGAGGAGGGCGGCGGCCCGGGCGAAACCGGAAAAGGCCTCCGCCGGATCGGGGGAAGAGGAGGCAACCCGCCGCCAGGGTTCCCGGGCGATGATATGATCGAAGGCGGCGCAGGAAAAAATCCGCTCCGCCTCTTCCGGGGCCGGCAGCCAAAAGGGGCCGCCGCGGGAAACCGCCGTCCGGGGCCGCTCGGTTTCGTCCAGGGCGGCGGCGTAGCGGAGCAGGGCTTCCCCGGCGGCCTCGCTGTCCACCAGGGCGGCGGTCAGGCCCTCGGGGACCCGGCGCAGACTTTCCCAGAGGAGAAGGCCGTCGTTGGCGGCGGCGACCAGGATCCGGTGATGCCGGGCGGGGGAACATTGGCCAAAAATCGCCTCCCTGTCCGCCAGAAGAAGGGAACTTCGGCCCGATTCAAGACGATGGAGCCAGTTTTCCCGTCCCCTGGAGGGGGGGGACCAGCTTAAGGGTTCCCCCCCGGCGGCGTCCGCCGGGGGATCCCCCAGAACCATCGCCGCCTGAATCTCCCGTTTACGAAGCACCTCTTCCCGGATTCGTCCCTCGTAACCCACCGTGGAGGGGGTATAAAAAATTTTACCCTGGAGAGCGCCGGGCAGGTAGCGCTGGGCCGCCCAGTGTTCCCGGTAGGCGTGGGGATAAATGTACCCTTCCCCGTGTCCAAAACTTTCCGCGTCCCGGTTGGGGTCCCGCAGGTGGTTGGGAACCTCCGGGTCTTCCCGGTCCACCTCTTTAAGGGCGTCAAAAAAGGCCATGGCGGTGTTGGATTTGGGGGCCGTGGCCAGGTAGAGGCAGGCGTGGGCCAGGGGGAAACGCCCCTCGGGAAGACCGGTACGGTCAAAGGCCTGGGCGCAGGCGATAACCACCTCCAGGGCCCGGGGGTCCGCCAGGCCCACGTCCTCGCTGGCCAGGATGATCATCCGCCGGAAAATAAAGGAGGGATCTTCCCCGGCCCGGACCATTTTGGCGAGCCAATACAGCGCCGCGTCGGGGTCGCTTCCCCGGACGCTCTTGATAAAGGCGCTGATCGTGTCAAAATGGTAATCCCCGTCCCGGTCGTAGAGCAGGGCCTTCTTTTGAATACTTTCCTCCGCCGCTTCCAGGGTGATGATGATTTCCGCGTTTTCCGGCGGGGGCCAGCGGGTTTCATCTTCCCCGGGCTGCGGCGGGCTTTCGCCCCCGGGGAAGGTCCAGGCGCTGGTCTCGATGGCCAATTCCAGGGCGTTGAGGAGGCTTCGGACATCGCCGCCGGCCACCTCTAAAAGATGTTCCAGGGCGCCGTCCGTAAAAACCACTTTCCATTTACCGTAGCCCCGTTCCCGGTCGGCGAGGGTCCGCAGGGCGGCGGTCCGGAGGTCGTCGGC
The DNA here is from genome assembly GCA_031257195.1 of Treponema sp. Classification (GTDB taxonomy): domain Bacteria; phylum Spirochaetota; class Spirochaetia; order Treponematales; family Breznakiellaceae; genus JAIRPD01. Next base: position 48,106 of record JAIRPD010000131.1, read on the forward strand.
GTCCAGGGCCTTAAGCTGAAAAACCCGGCTGCGGCTTACCAGCGCCCGGTTGACCTCGAAGAAAGGATTTTCCGTGGTGGCCCCCACGAGGATAACCGCCCCGTTTTCCACCCAGGGGAGCAGGGCGTCCTGCTGGGCCTTGTTCCACCGGTGAACCTCGTCCACAAAGAGGATTGTCCGCTTACCGTAGAGCCGCCGCCGTTCTTCCGCCCGGTCAATCACCTCCCGGATATCCTTTACCCCCGTAAGGACGGCGTTGAGGCTTTCAAAAGCGCCCCGGGTAGTGTTGGCGATAACCCGGGCCAGGCTGGTTTTGCCCGTTCCCGGGGGCCCGTAAAAGATAACGGAGGAAAGCCGGTCCGCCTGGATTGCCCGGCGGAGAAGCCGGCCGGGCCCCACGATGTGATCCTGGCCTATCACCTCATCCAGGGTACGGGGACGCATCCGGTCCGCCAGGGGGCTGTCCGTTTTGGGCGATCCCGCGGAAAACAACTCGTCCATCACGGTTCCCGGAATTTAGTCGCCGTTATCCTCGCCGTTCCACTGGGAAAAACCGTCCCGGGAGCGGTAACGGTAGGACCAGAAACCGTTCATGGAGGTGCTGGCGAAGATAATGGGCCTGCCGTCCACGTTAAAACCAGTGTAGACCCCGTTCAGGGGAGCGGGATAGGTGGAGGGCCGGGGCGCGCATATAAGGGAAGTAACGGCGTATTTGGCGAGGGTGCTGTTGTACCGGGAACCTTGCTCCACGCTGAGGGCCCCCTCGGTTCCGGGGGTGTACAGCGTCCTGGGGTCCAGGTGGAATTCCCGGTAGCCCCCGTCGTGGCGGCCCAGGAGGAGGAGCTTTTCGCCGTTCTGGCCTTCCCAGTTCGCCATGGCGCCGGAAAAGTCCGTACCGATAGTTTGAGAAAAGTCCAGGGCTCCGCCGGAGGTAAAGGAAAGGATCGCGCATTCCCCGCCGGTGTTTTCCGGCGCCCTCAGAGCCGCCGCCCCGGTCGCCGCCGCCCCAATCCCGCCCGCGAAGAGCGGAACGAGGCCGATAATCCTCCCCTCGGAACCGGAAACGACGCCGACGGAGATGGCGGCGGCGGGAGTCGGGGTAACGTATACGCCGTCCCCCATAAGGCCAAGGAAGTAATTACCTCCCGCTTCGGCGGCGCCCATCAAAAGCCCGCAATTATTCTTAATGGAAGTGAGGGAGGCGCCGTTCGCGGCCATGGAGAGCAGGCGGTAACCGTTCCCATCCGCGGCCCCGGCGAAGAGGTAATCCTCCGCCCCAAAGATCTGCTGAAGGCCGGAATCCTTGGTGATAAGGGTCCAGCCTGCCCACCCGGAGGAGGTCCGTTTGTTTCTTTTTAGATTCCCCTCCCAGTCCAGGGAAAAGAGATAACCCTCCGAGCCGCTCACCGCGGCGGCCAGGGTTTTGATCCTCCCCCCGGGCTGGGAAGACATCCTTCGCGCGGCCGGCAGTACGTTAAGATCGAATTCCCATACATCCCCGTTACTGACGTACAGCGCCGGTTCAAGGCCCGGCGCGGCAAGGCTGACAATCCGGGAGGGGGCGCCGCCAATGATCGGCTTGATGGGGGCCACCTCCTGGGAAATATTCCAGAACAGGGGCTCCTGGTCGCAGCCGGCGGATAAAAAGGCCCAGAACAGCGGCGCGAAAAAGAAAAGTTTCCCCCGAACGCGGGAGGATCGTTTCAAAGACGGTGGTTTCATGTTGGTTCCTTAAAAATGGTAACGTACCCCTATCGCGAATTCCAGAAAGAAACCGTGGATACGGACCGGGCGGTCATGTTCCTCCCGGCGCTTACCGGTCCACTGGGGAACCCACCAGAAGCTGGTGTTCAAGCCCAGGGACCAGTCGGTATGAAAGCGAAAGAAGATTCCCGCCGTGGACTTGGCGAAAAACCCAAAGTAACTGAGCCTCCGGTGGGATTGGGGGGCTATTCCCACTAAAACCGAAAGGGGGAATTCAAAACGGCGGACCGTGGGCTGAAAACCCACCCGGAACCCCATGGGGACAATGTAATACATATTTTCCCCCAGGGTGGAGGCGAACATTCCCGACAACTCTCCCCCCACAAAAAGGCGGGTTCCCAGAAAATAGTTCCATCCCAGGGAACCGCTCCCCCCCAGGTTCATGTTGGAGGGCAGGTAACCCGCCTCCTGGTCGGCGTAGAAGAGGGGTTTTACCAGGCCAAGGCTGATGGAAAAGGTCTGATCCCCTCTGCTGTACCGGGTGGAGAGGGCGGACCAGTCCGATTCTATGGGAATTCTCCCCTCTTCATCATCCTCTTCCTGTTCCTGGGATGGGGTTTCCTGGGCTTGAAGAACAATAACCGGGCCGGCCAAAAAAACCAGCGCTGACCAAAACCAGAAGAGCCGCATGGAAAACACTGTAACAGGTCCGCCGCTTTGTTTCAATGGTTTAGGCCCTTCTCAATAATCCCCGGAAATACCCTTTTCCAGGGCCAGGTACTTGATCAGGACAGGGTATTTCGAGAGGAGTTCCCCGTAGGCGGTTAGTTCCTCCATCCGCCGCCGGCTTTGGATGTTTTCCGCGGCCATGACGGCGATGGTGTCCTGAAACCGGGTCCGCTGGGCGTTTAGATAGTCCCGGTACAACCCCCGCGCCTCGTCATAGAGAATAAAATCGGGGATTTTGAGGTTCTTTATCCCGCAGACAAGGTTTTCCGTGTGAGGAAAGTCGGCGCGGAGCTGATTTTCCAGGGTTCTGATGGTCCCCGTTTGCTGGGCCTCCCGGAGGGCTCCCTCGTTTTTTCCGTAGGCCCAGAGCAGGGTCCGGACGCGGCTTTCAATTTCCCCGGAAAGTTTTTCCAGGTAACGGTCCAGATCCTCCTGATCAAGCAGGTTTTCCCCCTCACAAAGGGCCGGCAGGGACTCGCCCTTAAGCCGGTACGATACGGAAAGGGAAAAGGCGTAGGAAAAATCGGTCTTAAGCCCCGCCATGGCGGAGTAGATCTCTCCCGAGGGGAGGACGCCGGACAGCTCCATGGGAATGGTCTGGTCCGGGATTTGAAACAGGGCGACGGTTACATTCCGGGGAATAAGTTTGTACCATACCCAATGAAAATCGCCGTTACGAATTACCCGGGGGTCCGTCCCGTGGGTTTTGGACCGCAGCACCCCCCAGGAACCGGGGGGAACCGCGAGCTGGGTCCAGCCCAGAAAGAATACCGCCCCCCCGGCGATAAGCGCCGTTACCACCGTCCAAAATGTCTTCGCGGAACCCCTTTGGGGACCTTTTCGATTCATAGCACCTTCCCGTGTTTTCTGTTATTATGATAAGTCATGGAGCGGAATTTAACAACCGCGAAACCCCTTTTGGGGGGACTGATTAAACGAACCGTTTTTGTTATCCTGGTTTTGACGGGGGGGGTGGTTCTGGGTTATACGGCGGGTTCCTACCGGAAGGTAGAGGATTCTTCCCAGCTCTTCCTCCTCCGTTTATCCCTAAGCCTTTCCCTGCTTTTGGGAATTGGGGCTTTTTATGGGTTGGTTTTGGATATTTACTATACCATCCGCCGGAGGCGGGCGGTTTACCTGCTGGGCGTCCTGGGATACGCGTTGATTATTGGCATGGCGGCGCTGGTTTTGCTGGGTTCGGCCTTTATCATAGGCGCCGTGGGAGGTAACCGGTGAGGGAAAGGGTAATCAAGGCCCTGAGGGGGGCCGTCCGGGCGGCGAACAATAAGGAAGATATAGCCGCCGCCGCCGTTCAACTATACGATGAGCTGCTCCGCCTGAACGGTCTGGCCGAGGGGGACTTGGTGTCTCTCTTTTTTTCGGTTACCGGGGACCTGGACGCCCTAAATCCCGCCACGGCCCTTCGGCGGGCGGGCAAGGCGGGGGACCTGGCCATGATGGTTTTGCGGGAAGCGGCGGTGGAAGGAACCCCGCCGGGGATCATCCGCGTCCTCGCCCACTGTGTGATGGACAGAGAAACCCCGGTACGGCACGCGTACTTCCGGGGGGCGGAAATTCTGCGTCCCGACCGGGCCGCGGGCGCTTGACGCGCCGGTTTTTTTTTGGTAACCTATTGATCGACGCCATCTTAGCTCAGTTGGCAGAGCGCGTGACTTGTAATCTCGAGGTCTTCGGTTCGATTCCGAAAGATGGCTATTCACGCGGCCGCCGGTAAGAGTGGACGTGGAGCGTTGGGGGAGTTTCCCGAGTGGTCAAAGGGGGCAGACTGTAAATCTGTTGGCTCAGCCTTCCAAGGTTCGAATCCTTGACTCCCCAAAATCCCGCCTGGAACGGCGCCGTGAAGATGGATGTTCCAGGCGGGCGGATTAAGCCGGGGTAAAACCCGCGCCGGTGAGCCGGCGGCTTCGCCGCGGGAAACGGCGCTGTTTTTTTTAACGCGACAATAACAAACAACAGGTGAGTAACTCGCGGCCCGCCCTCTTCAACCCCCCTTGACACTTTTTCTCTCCCATGGTAGGTTTTTTTAAGACAGTCTTACGCGTCGTAAAGAAAAGGGGGGCCGTTCAAGGGACCCCTTTTTTGTGGACGCGGGCTGCCGCGGGGTATGATGTGGTACCGGACCAGGGAAATTGACAAACGCGCGGCGGTTCTCAGGGACGACCTGGAGCCGGTTATAACGGGCCTGGGATTTGCCCTGGTGGAATTGGATGTGTACCGCGGTAAACGGGCCGCCGCCCAGGTAAGGGTGGTCGTAACCCGGCCCCCTCCGGGTGAATGGCCGGAAACCGCCGGGCCGCCGGGGGGAAAAATCCCCGCCGGTTCCGGAATCGGCACGGAGGAGCTGGCCGCCCTTCACCGGGCCATCCTTCCCCGGCTGGAGCTGGTCCTGGGGGAAGCCCGGGAAGGCGCGGGCGTTTACGTGGAGGTGTCCTCCCCCGGGACGGACCGGGTTATCAAGGAGGGGGCGGAATTCCGCCACTTTACCGGCCGGGGCGTCCTCTGCTATATCAGTGGGGAATCGGCCTGGAAGGCGGGGGTGCTCCGGGGATCGGACCCGGAAAAGATCCTCCTGGAAACGGGGGAAGGGCTTTTGGAACTGCCCTACGGGGCCATAGGCAAGGCGAAGTTAGATGATCGCCGGGTTTAAAAACCCGGCCGGCGGCCGGAAACGGCGGGCGAAACATATTTTTGAAAAGGGTACAGGAGGTAGCGGGCGTGGCAACGGATATGTCGGAGGCGATCCGTCAGCTTATTCAGGATAGGGGTATTTCGGAGGAACTGATCCTCAAAACCATTGAGAATACCCTGCTGGCGGCTTATAAGCGCCGTTTCGGAAACGCGGATAACGCCATTGTACGGTTTAACGATGATAACAGGGTGGTGTCAATTTACGCCCGGAAAAAGATAGTGGACGGGGTCTATGATCCGGTGGCGGAAATAGACCTGGAAGAGGCCCGGGATCTGAATCCGGACGCGGAAATAGGGGACGATCTCCTTATCGAGGTGGATCCCAGGGATTTTGACCGCGTCGCCGTTCAGAGCGCCAAGCAGACCGCCCACCAGTCTATCCGGGAAATTCAAAAGGACAGCCTCTATTCGGAATTCAAGGATAAGGTGGGGGAGATCATCATCGGCTATTACCAGCGGGAGCGGAACGGCACGATCTATGTGGATCTGGGAAGGGTGGAGGGGATACTCCCCAAAAAGTACCAGTCCCCCCGGGAGTTGTACCATGTCAACGACCGGATCAAGGCCCTGATCACCGAGGTAAACAAGACCCCCGCGGGGCTTCAGGTGGTGCTTTCCCGGACCCATACGGACTTTGTCAGGGCGATTTTCGAGTTGGAAGTACCGGAAGTGTACGACAAAACCGTGGAGATCCACAAAATAGTCCGGGAGGCGGGGTACCGGACCAAGCTGGCGGTGTATTCCAACCGGGAGGACGTGGATCCCGTGGGGGCCTGCGTGGGCCTTAAGGGGGTCCGGATACAGGCGGTGATCCGGGAGTTGGAGGGGGAAAAGATCGACATCCTCAAGTACGATCCGGACCCCCGGCGGTTCATCAAAAACGCCCTGTCCCCCGCGGAGGTTCGGGACGTGATCGTCCTGGATGAGGGTAAACACCAGGCCCTGGCGGTGGTCGGCGACTCCCAGCTTTCCCTGGCCATAGGCAAACAGGGGCTTAACGTGCGGCTGGCCAACCGGCTGGTGGACTGGAATATCGACGTGAAAACCGACGCCCAGTTTGAGGGGATGGACATCGCCTCCGAATCCCGCCGGGCGGTTTCGGAGCTTTTTGGGGATACGGAGGAAATTTCCCGCGTCTCCGAGCTGCCGGGAATCCCCTCGGAAATCGCCGAGGGGCTTTTGGAAAACAATATCGACTTTATCGAGGATTTTCTGGCCCTTTCGGAGGAGGAAATCGCCGGCCTCAAGGGTATCAGCGCGGCCCAGATCGAGGAACTCCGGGGGCTTATCGAGGAGTACGTGGAAATCGTGGAGGACGAGACCCCCCTCCCGGAGGAAGAGGCCGTGGTGGAGGAAGACGCCGGGGAACCGGCGGGGGAAGAAGAAGAGGCGGAAGAATACGAATGTCCCGAATGCGGCGCCAAGATAACCGTGGATATGACCGTTTGTCCGAATTGCGGCATCGGCTTAAGTTTTGAGTATGAGGAATGACTCGTAAATAAGGTGGACTATGGCTGAAGAACTGGAGAATACGCAAAAACCCAAGGTGGAACTTATTAAACACGCCGCCCCTCCTCCCGTGGTGAAGAGTGAGGGGGAAGCCTCCAAGCCGGAGCAGGGGGAACGCCGCAAGGTCGTGGTGGTTAAGAAAAAGCCCCCCCCGGGGGTGTCCGCGGGTTCGCGGGGGGTCCCGGGGGGGACTCCGGTGACGGTAAAAAAGTCTATTCAGCCCAAGGTGGTGTCGATCCATCCCCCGGAGCCGGCGGCGGGTTCTCCGCCGGAGGGTTCACCGTTGGCCGGTGTTCTTCCGGCCCGGGAGCCCGGGGAGGGGGCGCTTCCGGCCGCCTTGTCTCCGGCGAAGACGGGGGATTCCCCGTTCGCGAAACCGGCCCCGGCGAGGGGGTTCGGGGAAGCCGGCGGGCGGTCAAGGGAATCCTTCGAGCCTTCCGGACCCAGGGAGGAAAGGCGGGAAAGGGTTTTTGTGCCCAATACCCAGCGTCCCGCGGGGGCCGCGGGCAGGGTGGGGGGCCGTCCCGTGGGGCCCGGCTCGTTTTCTACCCAGCGTCCCGCGGGGGCCGCGGGCAGGGTGGGGGGGCGTCCCGTGGGACGCCAGGACGGCAGGGTGCCCCCGCAGGGCCGTCCCCCCTTTTCCCGGCCCCCCGGCCAAAGGCCGGGCGTTCCCTTCCGGCCCGCCGGCGCTTTTTCCCCAAACAGGGGGGGTAAGCCCGGTTTTGGGGGCGGCTCTTCCTCGCCGCCCCCGCTTCCCGACGGAAAGGGACCGGTAAAAAAGACTTTTAAGGCTAAAAAAACCGTTTATCAGCGGAAAGAGCAGGAAATGGAGGAAAAACTCCTCCAGACTAAAAAGAAGATCACCCACCTGGCCAATCCGGTACCCAGGTCCATCGACATTATGGAGGTGATTTCCGTCTCGGAACTGGCCCGCAAGATGAACCTTAAAGCTTCGGACCTGATCCAAAAGCTGATGAGCATGGGTATGATGGTAACGATCAATCAGCAGATCGACGCCGAAACCGCCACGCTCCTGGCCGCCGAATTTGGGGCGGAGGTAAAGATCGTCAGCCTCTATGACGAAACGGTGATCGACACCGGCGCGGACGATGAATCCACCATGGAAGCCCGGCCCCCGGTGGTTACCGTTATGGGCCATGTGGACCATGGGAAGACCAAACTGCTGGACGCGATCCGCAGCGCCGACGTGGTTTCCGGGGAATTCGGGGGGATTACCCAGCATATTGGGGCCTACATGGTGGAAACCCCCCTGGGTAGAATCGCCTTCCTGGATACCCCCGGCCACGAGGCGTTTACCCGGATGAGGGCCCGGGGCGCCCAGGTAACGGACATTGTGATCCTCGTGGTGGCCGCCGACGATGGGGTTATGCCGCAAACTATCGAGGCTATCAACCACGCCCGGGAGGCGGAGGTGCCGATCATCGTGGCGGTGAACAAGATCGACAAGCCCGAGGCGAACCCCGACAAGGTGAAGAGCCAGCTTTCCGATCTGGGCCTTATGCCGGAAGACTGGGGCGGCCAAACCATGTTTGTGGAGCTTTCCGCCCTAAAAAAGGAGGGGATCGACAAGCTGATCGAGACGATCCTCCTGGAGGCGGAAATTCTGGACCTGAAGGCCAACTATCACCGCGGCGCGGAGGGAAAGGTCCTGGAATCCCGGATCGACCATGGCCGGGGAGTGGTGGCCACGGTGATCATAGAAAAGGGCACGCTTAAAGTGGGGGACTCCTTTGTGGCGGGGATCTGGCCCGGCAAGGTCAGGGCTCTGTTTAACGATAAGGGCGAAAAAGTGGAGGCGGCCACCCCCTCCATGCCGGTGGAAGTCCTGGGTTTTGAGGGCATTCCCAACGCGGGGGATCCCCTGCAGGTGGTGGACGACGAGCGCGGCGCCCGGGGGGTTTCCGCCAAACGCCAGGAACTCAAGCGCTTTGAGGACGCCAAGAACATCAGGAAGATCACCCTGGATAACCTTCACCAGACGATCAGCGACGGGGCGATTCAGGAACTCAAGGTGATCATCAAGGCCGACGTGCAGGGTTCCGCGGAGGCCCTCCGTTCCAGCCTGGAGAAGCTTTCCAACAACGAGGTCCGGCTCCACGTGATCCAGGCCCTGCCGGGGGCGATCAACGAGGGGGACGTGGATTTGGCCATTGCCTCCAACGCGATTATCCTGGGCTTTAACGTCCGGCCCACCCCCAAGGCGAAGGTTTTGGCGGAACAGGAAAAGGTGGATGTCCGGAAGTACAATGTGATCTACAAGGCGGTGGAGGAAATTCAGCAGGCCCTGGAGGGGATGCTCAAGCCCGACACCAAGGAAGAGGTGATCGCCTCCGTGGATGTCCGGGAAACCTTCAAGGTTCCCAAGGCGGGAACCATCGCGGGCTGCTATGTCCTTACCGGTACGGTAAAACGGGGCGCCTCCGTCAACGTGATCCGGGAGGGTATCGTGATCCATACGGGCAAGATAGCCAGTCTCCGGCGCTTTAAGGATGACGCCCGGGAAGTGGCGGCGGGATTTGAGTGCGGTCTGGGCATTGAGGACTACGATGATGTCCAAATAGGGGATCAGCTTGAGGTCTTTGAGATCATTGAGGTCGCGAGGAAACTAGTCGTTAACTGAGATGACTTCTTTTAGAACGGACCGGATAGGGGCCCTTATACAGGAACAGATTGGACGCCTCATTGTGGAGGGCCGGATCAAGGATCCCCGGGTGGATTCCTTTCTTTCGGTTACCCGGGTGGAAGTTTCCCGGGACCTGGCCTGGGCGGATGTGTTTGTTTCCAGCTATAAGACCGAGGAGGGGCTCGCCAAGGGCGTCGCGGGGCTCAAAAGCGCCGCGGGTTTTATCCAGTCCCAGCTTGCCCGGAACATGCGCGTCAGGGTTACCCCCCATCTGCGGTTTCACGAGGATAGGGGAATACGGGAAGGGTTTGACATGGTCCGGAGGCTTGAAAAACTGGTGGAAGATGACGGCGGGATGCCTTTTGCTGAATAAACAGCCGGGTTACACCTCTTTTGAGTCCCTGGGGCCGGTGAAAAGGGCCTTCGCCACAGGCAAGGTTTGCCACACCGGGACGCTGGATAAATTCGCCCGGGGGCTTCTGGTGGTTTTGGTGGGGCCCGCGGTTAAGCTGGCGTCCTGGTTTGTGAGCGGCGATAAACGTTACCGGGCGGTGTTCAAATTCGGCGAGGAAACGGACACCCTCGATCCGGGGGGGGTGGTTACAGCCGCCGCCCCTGTCCCCTCCCGGGAGGCGCTGGAGGGTGTTATCCCCCGGTTTACCGGGGAAATAGAACAGGTCCCGCCCCTGTATTCCGCCGTTCACGTGAATGGAAAGCGGGCCCACGAGCTGGCCCGGTCCTTACAGGGCAAGGAAAAAGCCGCCGCGGACAGGGAGATGAAAAAACGGAAGGTGATTGTCCATAGCGCCGCGCTCCTTTCCTGGGATCCGCCCCTGGCGGAACTGGAAATCCATTGTTCCAAGGGAACGTATATCCGGTCCCTGGCCCGGGATATGGCCCTGGCCGCGGGATCCCGGGCCCATGTGGTTTCCCTTACCAGGACCGCCGTGGGTAATTTTTCGTTAGCCGAGGCCCTGGACCTCCCCGCCGGGGGCGCGGACGCGGACGCCGGGGAGCTTCTCCGGCGCGCCCTTAAGCCCTTGAGCCCGGAGCTTTTCGCCCGCCTTGACATACCGAGCCTGCGGATTGATGAAAAAACGGCCCGGGCGGTGGCTCACGGCGTGAATCCCGGGGCGTTGCGGATCCCCGGTTTAACGGCCCCCGGCGGCCAGGCGGTCCCGGCGGGGGCCTCCCCCGTCGCCCTGTTTAGGTTTAATTCCTTCGCGGCCCTTATCGAAAGGGACGAAAAAAAAGCCTGGAGATACGGAAATGTTAATGCGGCTTGTTGATTGGGGTGATCTGGAAAAGGAACATTCCCGCGTACCGGAACTCGCCGGGAACAGGCAAAGCGCCCTAACCGTGGGGGTTTTTGACGGCCTCCACCGGGGACACCGGGCGTTGATTAAAAAAATTACCCAGATGGCGCCGAAATTAGTTCCCGCGGTGGTTACCTTCCGGGAAAATCCCAAGCGCCTGATCTCTTCCGACCATGAACAGTGGCGGGAGCTGATCAATTTTGAGGAAAAAATGGATTTTTTGGACACCCTTGGGGTGGCCCTGTGCGTGATCATTGACTTTTCGGAGGATTTTAGTAGAATAAGCGGAGGGGCCTTTGTGGAATCCCTTTGCCGGTTTTTGCGCCCCGCCTATATGGCGGTGGGGGTTAACTTTCATTGCGGGTACCGCCGGGATACGGACGCCGGCGCCTTTAAGGCGCTGGCGGAAAACCGGGGGGTCCGGGTGGAAATTCTTGACCCCGTGCTGGAGGGAGGGCTTCCGGTGAGTTCCAGCAGGATCCGCCAGGCCCTTAAAGCGGGCCGGCGGGATGAGGCGGCCCTGCTTCTGGGGCGTCCCCCCGGTACCGGCCCGCGGGGCGGGGCGTAAAAGCGCCCGGATTTATAAGGTTTTTAGAGGAGTACTATATATGGCTTTAACAAAAGAAGACGCGGCTTCCACCATCGTGAAATTTGGAAAAAACGAAAAGGATACCGGCGCCCCGGAAGTTCAGATCGCCCTGTTGACCAAGCGGATCAGCCAGTTGACGGAGCATTGCAAACAGTTCAAAAAGGACAAGTCCGGCCAGCGGGGCCTCTTGATCCTCGTGGGAAAACGCCGCCGGATGCTTAAGTACCTGCAGCGGGTGGGCCTGGAGAAATACCGGTCCCTGATCAAGGAATTGGGCCTGCGCAAATGACACAAACGGTAACCCTAACAGTAGCCGGTAAAGAACTGATCCTGGAAACCGGCAGGATGGCGAAACAGGCCAATGGGGCTGTTTTTGCCCAGTACGAGGGATCCGCGGTGATCGCCACGGTCTGCGCCTCCGCCGATCCGGTGGAGGGGCTGGACTATGTGCCCCTGACGGTGGATTACAATGAAAAGTACTACGCCGCGGGCAAGATCCCCGGGGGATTCATCAAGCGGGAGGGGCGGCCCAAGGATAAGGAGATCCTCGTGTCCCGGCTCATAGACCGGCCCATGCGGCCCCTCTTTGACAAGAGCTTCGGCAGGGAGATCCAGGTGGTGCCCACCACTATTTCGGCGGATCAAACCAATCCCCCGGATATTCTGGCTATCATCGCCTCCTCCGCGGCGGTTCACCTTTCCGACATCCCCTTTAACGGTCCCATCGCCGCGGCGCGGATCGGCGCCATTGGGGAAGAGCTCATCGTTAACCCCAGCTACGAGGAAATTGAAAGGTCCCGGCTGGAAATCGTGGTCGCCGGCACAAAGGACGGGATCACCATGGTTGAGGGGGGGGCCGGCGAGGTAAGCGAGGAACTTATGGTCAGGGCCCTGGAAAAGGCCCACCAGGTGATCATTGAACTCTGCGAGCTCCAGGAAGAGCTGCGGCGGCTGGCCGGCAAGGAAAAACTCCCCCTTAACCCCGATACCCATACGCTGGAAAACCGGGACGAGATTTACCGCGACGCCTATCCCAGGCTGGAAACCGCCTGTTTTGAGCCCGCCAAGGGCGAGCGGCACGCCGCCGTCAAGGCCGTTAAAGCGGACCTGGCGGAAAAATACGCCGCCCAGCTTGAGGATGAAAACCAGAAACGGCTTTTTGACGCCCTCTTTGAGGATATGCAGTACGCGATACTCCGTTCCTCGATCCTTGACAAGGGAAAGCGGGTGGACGGCCGGGGGCTGGAAGATATCCGGCCCATCAGCTGCGAAATAGGGCTCCTCAAGCGGACCCATGGCTCGGCCCTGTTCACCCGGGGCGAGACCCAGGCTCTGGCGGTAACCACCCTGGGAACGGTCTTTGACGAGCAAATCTACGACGATATTGAGGGGGATAAACGGGAAAACTTTATCCTCCACTACAACTTCCCCCCCTATTCGGTGGGGGAAACGGGCCGGCTCGGGACGGGCCGCCGGGAAATCGGCCACGGTAACCTGGCCCGCCGTTCCCTGGCCCCCATGGTTCCCTCCAAGGAGGAATTTCCCTATACAATCCGGGTTGTGTCGGAGATTCTGGAATCCAATGGTTCCTCCTCCATGGCCTCGGTCTGCGGGGGCACCCTGTCGATGCTTCACGCCGGGGTTCCCATGAAGAAACCCGTGGCGGGGATAGCCATGGGCCTTATCACCGAGGGGGACCGTTACGCGGTTCTATCCGACATCCTGGGGGAGGAAGATCACCTGGGGGACATGGACTTTAAGGTGGCCGGCACGGAGGAGGGGATCACCGGTTTTCAAATGGACATCAAGATCGCCGGGGTAAACGCTGAAATCATGGGCAAGGCCCTGGCCCAGGCGAAACGGGGCAGGCTCCACATCCTCTCGATTATGAACCGGACGATTAGCAGGCCCGCGGGGCAGATCAGTGAATTCGCCCCCAAGATCGTTACCCTGAAGATCGAGGTGGATAAGATCGGCGCCCTCATCGGTCCCGGCGGCAAGAACATCAAGGCCCTGTGCGAACAGTTCAGCGTGACGATCAATACCGAAAACGATGGAACCGTGACGATCTACGGAAAAAACGCCAAGGACGCGGAAGAGGCCAAGAGGGCGGTCATGGGGGTTGTGGCGGATCCGGAAACGGGCAGGGTTTACAACGGGGTGGTTAAGCGGATCATGGAATTCGGCGCCTTTGTGGAGATTTTGCCCGGCAAGGAAGGGCTGGTGCATATTTCCAAGCTTTCCCGGCAGCGGATCGCCCAGGTAACGGACGTGCTTTCCGAGGGGCAGGAGATACCGGTTAAGCTCATGGAGGTTGACAAAATGGGCCGGTTGAACCTGTCCTATATCGACGCCGTCGATCCCGACGGCGCCCCCGCCGGCGAGGGACCAGGGGGGCGGCCGTCCCGTCCGGGATGACCGGAACCGGGAGAACCGCCGCCGCTTCTAGCATGGAGGGGGGGAACGGGCTTAAGGACGGCGGGGCGGGGGACGGCGGGGAAGCCCCCCTGGTCCGGGTGTTCAGGAAGAACAAGAACGCCCGGCTGCCCCGTTACGCCACCGGCGGGGCGGCGGGGGCCGACGTGGAAGCCTGCCTCGCCGCGGAACTGGTTTTGGCCCCCGGGGAACGGGTAAAGGTTCCCACCGGACTGGCGCTGGAGATTCCCCGGGGCTGGGAGGCCCAGGTAAGGCCCCGTTCCGGTTTGGCCCTGCGTTACGGCGTGACGGTACTCAACGCCCCGGGTACCATAGACAGCGATTATCGGGGGGAACTGGAAATACTTCTGGTGAATACCGGGGGGGAACCGTATACGGTGCGTCCAGGGGATCGGATAGCCCAGCTGGTATTCGCCCCGGCCCCGCGGGTCCGGCTGGAAGATTCGGAACTTTCCGGAACAACAGGACGGGGAGGGGGGGGATTCGGTTCCACGGGAGTTTAGTAATGGTTTTTTTAGTACAAAACGCCGCCCTCCCCGTCAAAAGGGGGGGGGTGAAAACCGGGCTCCGCCACCGCCGCTCAAAAACGATATTTTTCTACCTTACCCGGGAACTCTTTTTCGCCTTCTTTGTCTGTTTTCTCTTTTTCTTTTTTGTCTTTTTCGTGAACCAGCTTCTGCTCATGGCCCAGGCGATTCTCGCTAAACGGGTACCCCTTCACCAGGTGGCCCTGCTTATTTTGTATTCCACCCCCGCGATCATCGCCATGGCCTCTCCCTTCGCCTGTCTTACCGGTACCCTTATGACCATAGGCAGGCTCAGCTCGGACAACGAGATCCTGGTTTTGCTCGCCTCGGGATTTTCCTACCGTTTGGTTTTTACGCCCGCCCTGGTGGTGGGTTTTTTGATTTCCTGTTTTTCCTTTTTCGCCAACGACATACTGCTTCCCGCGGGGACGGTTCAGTTCTCCAAGCTGTACCGCCGGATCCTTATTTCCTCCCCCGCCCTGGAGCTGGAGGCGAATTCGGTCAAGCACCTGAAAAAATCGGTGGTGGTTACCGGGCCCGTGCTGGAAAACGCCATCCGGGACATTCTGATCATCGACAGGACCAACGACGGGGAAAGGAGGATCATCACCGCGAAAGAGGCGAGCCTGGAGGATACGGGGGACGGGAACCTTACCATCAACCTGGGGGAGGTTTTTGTTAAATCGGGGAAGGAAAACCTAAAGAGGAACTATGATTACGCCCTGGCCAAGAGGGTAAAGTATTCGATCCCCCAGGAGGATATAGTCCAGGCGGTTTACTCCGTGGGTCCCCGGGAAATGAGTTCCGTGGACGTGAGAAGGGAAATAAAAACAAAGGAGTCGGCCCTGCTGGACGCCATGGAGGGTGAGTACAGAAAGATAACCGCGGAGGAGGCCGGTCTGGAAAATATCCTCCGGGAGGGGCGGGGACTGGCGATAACCGACCACTTTTTTTCCACCCTTTCGGACTGGCGCTATTCGGTTCAGACGGCGAGGGATATGCTGAACGACCGGATCCTTTCCCTTTATCGCCTGGAGTATTTTAAAAAATTCGCCATCCCCTTTGGGGCCCTTTCTTTTGTGCTGGCCGCCGTTTCCATAGGACTTATGGCCAGCAAGAGCGGCCAGACCGTGGGGTTCATCATCGGAATTTGCATCTCCGTCTTTTACTGGGTCCTGATCCTTATCGGCCAGTCCATGGGAACCCGGCTGGGATTTTCCCCCTTCTGGTCCATGTGGTTCCCCAACATCCTGTTCATCGCCGCGGGGCTGGGGTTAACGACGATGAGGATCTTCTCAAAATGACCCTGGACCGGTATCTGGTAAAGCAGTTTCTTCCCATTTTTCTTTCCGCCCTGACCTTGTTTATAACGCTGGTCCTTCTCATCGATCTCTTTCTTAATTTAGTCCGTTATCTTGAAAACGGCGCGGCGATCGCGGATATTCTTGCCACATCGTTTTACTATATTCCCAAAAGCGTTATCTACGCCCTGCCGGTTTCCCTGCTCTTCGCCTCCGCCTATATCCTGGGGGATTTAAGCGCCCGGAACGAGCTGACCACCATCCTGGGCGCGGGATTTCCTTTTTGGCGTTTTTGCCTGTCCCTGGTGCTTATGGGAATCATGGCCTCGGTTTTTTCCTTTTTTTTCGAGGACCAGGTGGTTATTCCCACCCTGAGGAAGAAAAACGAGTTGAGCCGGAAACTGCTCAATACCCAGGCGGAGGAGAATCTTTCCGATATCGTGATAAAACTGGAGGAGGGACGGCTGATTTATTCGGTGGATTACTACGACATGACATCCCAGACCCTGAACGGGGTAACGATCATCGAATTTGACCAGAATAAATCGGTCCTCTTTATCATTTCCGCCGACAGGGCTCTGTGGACCGACGACTCCTATTGGTCTTTTGTGAATCCCCTGATCTATGACTGGGGGGATCAGGGCTTTTTCCGGCCCCGGGAATACACGGAAACAGGAAGTTACACCGAGGAGCCCGATACCTTTAAGCGGAGTTCCGTGTCCGCCGCGGATTTAAACGCCCGGGACGCGGGCCTTTTGATCAAGGACCTTAAACGAGCGGGGCTTCCCTCGGTTTCCGCCCAGGCGGATTACCATCACCGTTTTTCCTTTTCCGCGGTTTCCTTTGTGGTGATCTTCCTTTCCGTTACCATGAGCGGCCGGTTTAAAAAAAATATCCTTCTCCTGAGCCTCCTGGCCAGTTTGGGCGTCGCCGCGATTTATTACGTTATTGAGATGATAAGCATGATGGGCGCCCGGGTCGGCCTGGTGTCCCCCGTTCTGGGCGCCTGGTTTCCGGTTTTTGTCTGTACCGCCGCCGGTCTTCTGCTCTTACGGTACGGCAAAACATGAGCGGGATTTTTACCGTCACCGGACGCTGCGGGACTTCCCGGGCCAGGCGGGGTGAGCTTTTCCTGCCCCACGGAAAAGTGGAAACCCCGGTTTTTATGCCCGTGGGAACCAACGGGACGGTCAAGGCCCTGACCAACGGGGATTTGGAAGAAATAGGTTTTTCCCTGATCCTGGCCAATACCTATCATCTGTATCTGCGGCCCGGAACGGGGGTGATTGGCGCCGCCGGGGGACTGCGGAATTTTACCCGGTGGAAGGGCAATTATCTAACCGACTCCGGGGGGTTTCAGATCTTTTCCCTGGCCCCGTTCCGCAAAATAACGGAAGAGGGCGCCCGGTTCCGCTCCCATATAGACGGCTCCTACCACACCTTAAGCCCGGAAAAGGCGGTGGAAATCCAGGTCGCGCTGGACAGTGATATACAGATGCAGCTTGATGTTTGCACCCCCTGGGGGATAGATCAAAAAGAGGCCGGGCGGGCCCTGGAATTAACGGATCTGTGGCTAAAGCGGGCCTCCGCCGCGTGGCGCCGGGCCGGGGAGGACGGATACGGGGGGGCTTTTTTTTCCATCGTCCAGGGAAATTTCTTCCCCGGCCTCCGGGAGGAAAGCGTGGAAAAAGCGCTGGAAACCGAAACTTCCGGCGTCGCCATAGGAGGCCTTTCCGTGGGGGAGCCGGAGGAGGTCTTTCGGGAGTATCTCCATTTAACATCCTCCCTTTTGCCGGATGAAAAGCCCCGGTATGTGATGGGCATAGGAACCCCCCGGTATATACTGTGGGCCATAGAAGAGGGGATCGACATGTTTGACTGCGTCCTTCCCACCAGGATAGGGAGGAACGGCCATGTGTTTACCCATAAAGGCCCCCTGTCCCTGAAAAAAGCGGAAAACGCCGCCAGTTTTCTTCCTCCCGACGAGGCCTGTTCCTGCAAGGTCTGCGCGGCCTACAGCCGCGCCTATTTGCGGCACCTTTTCAAAACCCGGGAGATCCTCTGTTCCACGCTGGCGAGTTATCACAATCTTTTTTTTCTTAACCAGCTTGTCCTTGATTCCCGGAAAGCGATCGGGGAGAATAGATTTATGGAATTTAAAGACTCCTTTTTACGTCAGTATGAAAGCGGGGAAAATCACCTATGAAAACAATCCTTGCCCTCTTTTTCTGTTTCGCCGCGCTGGGGACGCCCCGGCTGGTCCCGGCCCAGGAAGCGTCCCCCGGATCAGAGGATTCGGCGAACGAGCAAAGACTTAAGATTATCCAGTACGGTACGGACGCGGAAATAGCGAACCTTATCAAAACCCTGCGGGGTGAGCGGGATCGGGAGGGGGAAGGCAAAGACCAGCCCCTGGATGAGGCGCTTTTGACCCTGGCGGGAAAAACCAAAAACAGGACGATTCTTTCCGGGGTCTTTAGTTATTTTGGGGACCGGGAACGGGGGGGGCTTGAAAACCGGGCCCGGGAGGCGGTGGAAAACCGGGATTACGAGGCGGTGGAAACGGTAAACGCCGCCCTGGATTATTTGGGCAAAGTTCAGGCGGCGGGAACCAAGGACATTTTATCCGGAATCCTCCAGGGGGAGGAGAGCCGTTTCCTGCCGGGGGCGATCCGGGCTTTGGGAAAGACCGCGGAAAAGGACGGCGCCGCCGGAACCGCGGAATACCTGATCGATTACTATTCAAACCTGGAGCCGGGAAACGAAAACCGGGGGGTCATCATAGAGGCGATTGGAAACACCAAGGCGAAGGAAGGGACGGGTTTTCTTGTATCCATAGCGGAAAACGAGGATGAGCGGACGCCCTTGCGTATAGCCGCCCTGGAGGGATTGGCCAAAATAGCCGATCCCGAGGGGCTGGACGCCATATTAACCGCCGCGTCATCCAAGGACCCCAACGTCCGGGCCGCCGCCATTGGGGCTATGGGTCCCTTTTCCGGGCAAAAAACGGAAGAGGCCATTATCGAGGCCTTTAGAGACTCCTATTACCGTACCCGCGTGGCCGCGGCCAAGGCGGCGGGGGAACGAAAACTCGCCGGGGCCCTTCCTTTTCTCCGGTTCCGTTCGGAGAATGACGATGTTCCCGCCGTTCGGGACGAGGCGGTCAAGGCCATGGGAGCCATTGGGGGCGCCGACGCCGAAAAAAACCTCGCGGATCTTTTTAGGGACCGGAAAAACAACGACCGGATCAGGATAAACGCGGGGGAAGCGCTTTTAACCAAGGCCTCCGCCGATTACACCCAGGAGGTGATCAATGAAATGGATGAGGCCAAACTGAAAAACCAGACCGCCCTGTACAACGGTTTTTTACGCGTCCTGGGGCCGGTTAAATCCCCCAAACTGGAATCCCTGGCCCGCCGCTTTTTCGCCGGCGGCGGTGTGATAGAAAAATCCTACGCCCTGGACTTCTGCTCCAATAACAACTTCCGCGGCCTGGCGGATGAAATACGGAAACTCACCGGCCCAAAGAACGGAAACCTTTCCCGAAAAGCCCTGGCGATTCTGGAAAAATGGGGCCTCCCCGTGGAGTCTCCCCAAGATTCCCCGGGAACCCCTACGACTTCCGCCGGGCCGGCGGATGGTCCGCCCGCGCCTCCCCGGGCCGGGGGAGGGTCGACGGAACCTTTATCGAATTGAGCAGTTGGTTTAGCGCGATCAGCGGATCCCTGAAGCGCTCGAAACGGAAGTAAATCTCATAGTTTTTGTCCGAAACGGCGCGGATTGTTTTTTCGATACAATCGCGTACCGGCGAGGAGCCAATGTCGGGGAAGTACCTTGGCTTTAAGGGGACAAAGGTGCAGCTTTTTCCGTCAAAGAGGAGCTGCCCTATCCTGGACGGCAGGGGGACAAGGAAAACCAAAAAATCGGCGTTCCCTCCCCCCAGGGTATAGACATTCCCTTTTTTCAGGGTATGTACATTCCGCCTTCCTATGGCGGTATTTTGATCTTTCACAAACAGGCTCAGCATGGGCGCGTTTTCCAGAATTTGACTTGGCCGGCTTCGGGGGGCGGAGGAGGCCTCGGGACTTTGCCCGGGCGCTTCCGCCGGACCCTTGGCGGCGGGGGCGTTTACCATCCCGCCGGCGCTTTTTCTGTTCGCCTCAAGCATGGCCGCGGTCTTTCCCGCCGCCGTTTTTTCCGGGGGGGGGAGGATCGCCCGGGCCGAGGCTATAAGCCGGTTGGGGGAAAAAAGAAGATTCCGGGCCGTCAACGCGATGATAAACCCGAAGATCAGAATGACCCCTATGCCGGCGGCTATTAGCGGCGGCAGGGGGAAGGAAAAGCCGGTTTTGTTTTTACCCGCCCCCGGGACGCTTACCTTCCCCCCGGGGGGCGGCGAATCCGCGCCGGACGCCGGCGAGGCGGCGGGACGCTGGGGCGGCGCCGGATCCGGCGAGGAGGTTCGGGGCGGCTCCACCGCGGGAGGGGGCGCGGCGGGGGACGGGGGGGGCGTCTGAGCGGCCCGGTCCCCGGCGCCGGGAATGGCCGGTTGCGGGGAGGACGGCGCGGCGGGAGCCGGCGGGCTTACCGGGGCGGCGGTTCCCGCGGACGCCGGGGGTATGGCGGGGCCGGCGGGGCGCTGGGCCGCCCCCGCGGGGGGGGCCTTGATAAAAGACACGCCGGCGCCGGGACGCAGCCGGGCGTCGGCGGCGCTAACCTGGCTTTCCACGGCGGCGGCGCTGATCAAAAATATCTTTTTTGGCCGGCCCGGGGGCAGGGAACTCACGTACCGTTCCACGTAACTTAAGGCGGCGCCGGCGTCGGAAGAGGGTTCCAGGGGGTAGAGAAGCCATATCCTCGCGGCGATGGTCTCAATATCGCTCCGCTCCGCCGCCCGCCGGATGATCTCCAACCGGGGCGCGGAGCCAAAAGAGATAAGATGAAAGGTATCGTTGAACCTAAGGTTTTCCCTTAAAAAAGGACCCGCCAGATAAGCCCCAACCTGCTGGTAATAGGGCATCATGCCGGTGGAGGTATCCACCAGGAGGATAATATCCCTCGCCCCCTCCTGGGCGGAGAGCGAAGCCCCGCCGGTCAAAACAAGAAAAACGAAGAACAGTTTTTTCATCGATGACAAAGACCTCACAAACCCCTCCCTCAAAACGCGCCGGCCCGGTGTATCTCCTTTACAGTATACGATATTTTTTCGTCTTTTTTGGTTTGATCGAACGAAAAGTCAAATCGTTCCCCGGGTTTTTTGTTGACAATCGCCCCGCCAAAGGGGGAAAGATAGGAAATGACCTGGTTTTCCGGATCCGATTCCCAGGGGCCCAGGATTGTGTAGGACTCTTCCGCGCCGGAACTTTGGTTTACCAGAATAACCCTGGTACCAAAAGAAGCCCGGTCAACGTTTATCGCGGCGGGATCAAAGATCTGGGCCCGCTCGATTTCGTCTTTAAGCTTCGCCACCGTGGAATTAAGGAGATCCTGCTTTTCTTTGGCGGCTTTGTACTCGGCGTTCTCCCGAAGATCCCCCAACGAAAGGGCGAAGGCGATTTCCTTGGAATTGGCGGGGACCTCCACATCCATGATATGGCTAAGCCGCCGCTGTTTTTCCTCGTATTTGGCCGCGGTAACCATGAGTCCCCGGGAAACTTTTTTTTCCGTTTCCCCGGCGAATTTGAATGTCGGATCCCGCTCCTGAATAATCCCCCGGAGCTTAAGCTTGTCCGCCGGGTCCAGGTCTTTTACGTCGCTGATAAGGGTGTATATCCTGAGCATCGTGTCCCTGTCGGCGCCGCCGATAAAGGATTCCAGGATTCCCTCTTTGAAGAGGAGGGCGTAGACCTGTTTGTTGATTTTCCGGTTTTCCGTGGTGTCCCGGTGGTTGTCAATGTCCCGGTAGGTAATATCCAGGATGTAGATCAGGGTGATGATCTTTTTTTCCTCGGTGATATTCGCCTTGGTAAACCACCCGGGGTTTTTCACGTTCCGGTAAAACCAAACCACCGATTCCCGGAAATCCCGGTAATTCTCAAAGCAGTTTTGGATCATGGCGCTCAGTTTATCCTCGTATCCCTCCTTTTCCAGGCTGGAGATGATCGAGGGAAGCATGGCGTGGGGAAAGAGGCGGGTGTAAATATCCGGCCAGCCGTTAATAAAAAGTTTCACCTGGAGGAGAAAGGCCTCTTTAAGCCGGGCGTCCTTAAGGCCCAGAAACAGGGACGGCACATCCTCCACGCTCTCGAAAATTTCCCCAAACCCCGCCTGGAGGCCGTTCCCCAGATGGGGATGCCGGACAGCCATTTCCTTGACCAGAAGATACGCGGCCATAACCTGCTCGTTGACCTGGCTGTAGGAACGGAGGTATCCGGTAAAGTACCCGAACATCTCGTTGAAAAGCTCCGAATCCAGCTCCGCCTCTTTCTTCGCCTCAAATTCCCTGATCGTGGAAATCCGGTCAAAGAAGTTTTTTTGGGCCTTGAATTCGTTGTAGAGTTTTTCCTCAACGCTGATGGGCCTTTCCCGCACCGTGAATAAATCGATGTTATCCTGGCTTACCCCAAAGGTCGGGTCCGATTTAAGGATTTCCCGGGCCTTGGCGCTCCAGGTGGCCCATTCCCCGGCGGAAAGCACCGAGGGAACCAGTTCGGCCTTGATCCGCTTGATGTCGCAGGAGTTGCCAAAGCTCTTGATCACCGTTTTTAGGGCCCAGGAATGCTCGTTTTTTACCCGTTCGTGGAGTTTTTCTTTTTTCTGGGTGGCCTTGAGAACCCAAATGTGGTTTTTGGACAGGGTTTGCAGGGCGTTGACCGCCATTTTAAGGGACATGGAATGGTCCCGCTTTTTGGCGAAATCCACCACAATCTCGTCTCCCCGCATCGCGGAAATCCGGCCCACCCCCCAGGTACGGTGGAAAACGAAGCTCCCCTTGTCAAAGGCGATATGCTTCTCAAAGTCGGTTATCGCCTCCCGGACGTTGCGCCAGTTTTGGGTTAAATTCGATATCCTCACGCATTCCTCAAGCTGGCTGTGGCCCGCGTATTTGATCCGGAAACATTCCGTTATTTCCCGGCGGGCCAGGGAATCCCGCTCGTCGTACTGTAAAATCAGCTTAAGAATCCCAATGGCGGTGTCGATCTCCCCCCGTTTTTTGCAGGAGGAGAACACGTCTTCCAGGAGCAGGACCGATTTTTCCTCGCTGATATTTTTGGCCACGCGCTTTTCCACGTGGAGGAAAAAGTCAATGTCCTCCGGGCCGTACTCGATAAGCCTGGCCCAAATTTCCCGGACATTGGTAAAAAGCCCCTTGCCGATGTAACGGTGCAGGGCTTTTTTGTAGTAATCCACCGCGGTTTCCGTGTTTCCCAGCTTTTCGTAGTGTTCCGCCAGGGCCTTGGCGATGTCCGCCTCCTCGTAATCGGCCTTTACCAGCCTTTCCCAGATGCCGATGACCGGTTCCTCGTCGTTTTCGTTCTTGCAGCACTCCGCCAGGGTCCGCAGGGCGAATTTCGATTCCCCGTAATCGAGGATCCTCTCACAGAGGTAGCGGACTATGCCCCATTTGTGGTTGTCCACGAAAATGGTAACCAGGTTGACCAGCACCGCGTCGTCAATAAGCTGCCGGGACAGGGCGATCATCCCCGACAGGTAGAGGGCGATGATACTGTTTTTGGTGTGTACCAGGTGTTCGTCGCAGAGCTTTTTAAGCTCGTCGTAAACCTTGCTTTCCCGGGCGTTCTTTAAAAAAACATCCAGCTCTTTGAACTGCCCGGTGGAATAGTTACTCAACGCCGCCCGGGTCCATTTTTCCTCGTTCAGCATTTCCTGGACATCTTTAAGAAGCTGGTTTTCAACTTCCGCCATCGTTTTCTCCTCTTAGTTTCTATACCGTTCATACACGGCCGGATCCGCCAGCTTGATCTTAAGCATCGTCTCCTCAATCAAGACCGGATCCGCCCGGGTATTCTCGTAATGATCGATCAGCCACAGATACCGGTTAATAAGCCTGGGTATCAGGGGCCCCGATCCGGGGGGGGTCTCTTTCCGCCCCAGGGAACCGCCCCGCCCCAGGAGGGCGCCGCCGCGCGCCTCATTTTCCAGGGTAAAGATCGACTGCTTAAGCTTTCCCAGCTCCGCGAGCTTCATTTCCCGTTTAACGGAAAAAACCCCATAGATTGCCCCGTATATGGGAATCCATTCCAAAAGTTCCTGTCCGGTATAGCCCAATTGCCGTACCCTGTCCGCCAGGCGCAAAATAAGCTCCGAATCCATGTTCCGGATCTCGATTCCCTGGGGATCGATAAAAAAAGCCTCCCTAAACAAAGCCTTGGCCGCCCTGGTTTCTTCCAGCAAAGCGTTTACGTCCGCCAGTTCGGAAAGGGTTTCCCCGTCCTCCCGCCTGAAACGGGCGGCCTGTTCCAGGTATTTAAGGGCCTCCTCAAAGTTCCCCACCCCCTTGCAGCAGCGGCCCACCTGGAGGAGCAGGAAGGGATCGTGCTGGTTTTC
Source organism: Treponema sp. (assembly GCA_031257195.1). Lineage (GTDB taxonomy): Bacteria > Spirochaetota > Spirochaetia > Treponematales > Breznakiellaceae > JAIRPD01. The sequence continues at coordinate 72,078 of JAIRPD010000131.1, forward strand.
CCCCTCGCCCAGGACATCCTCAAAAAACCCCAGGGCCTGGGAAAAAACATAACGCTTTACCGCGTAAAGGCAGGAGTCGGACTGTTCCCCCTCCATCCGGTCCAAAAAGCCATAGAAGCCCTTCCATTGGGAAAGGATAAACCCTCCCCGGCCGTAGGAGTCCTGGATTTCGGGAAGTTTTTTAAACCGCTCCCCCCACCAGGACAAACACTTGAGGGCGAATATCACCTCCGGATGCTCAAAGTCAAGGTTAAGAGCCTCTTTTAAGGCCCGCTGAGCCCCCTCCGTATCCCCGTTTTTAAGGCTGTTATAGGCTTTTGGTAAAAGCCCTCCCACCGATTTTTCCCCGTCCATTCCCGATTTTCTCTATTATACCATTCTTCGGCTTCTTTACAAGGGGGGTATATGAAAGTATGATAGATAATGATGGTTTGCCGATAATCGTAAGGGAGAAATGGTAATGGCACACAAAAGGGCTCTGTGTTTTTCCATGATGGCGCTTACGCTGGGAATAAACGCCGGTTTCGCCCAAACCGGGACCAAAACGTCCCCGGAACAGCTTTTGCGGGACGGAATCGCCTTTTACAGCGAGGGAAAGTTTAGCGAGACCATTGGCGTTCTGCGGCGCGTCCCCTCCGGCGCGGGTCATTATCCCGAGGCCCTGTACTGGATTTCCCTGGCGGAAATTTCCTCCGGGGACTATGAGCAGGCCCTGCTGGACCTGGACGCCCTGGCCAAGGCCGACCCCCGGGGCCGGTGGGTGGAGGAGATCCCCTACCACCGGGGCCGGAGTCTTTTTTACCTGGCCCGCTACGAAGAGGCCTTTCTGATCCTCAAGAACTACACCGACCGGCCGGACGAAAAAGCCCTTTCCCGGAAGGATTCCGCCTACTATTGGATGGGGGAGTGCCTTCTGGCCCTGGGCCAGCTTGACAGCGCCGCCAACGCCTTTTCGGTGGTGGTGGAAAAGTACCCCTCCAGCGCCAAGTACGAGGCCTCTTCCTACCGGCTGGAGCTGATCAACCAAAAAAAGATCGAGGCCGAGCTACTGTCCATCCTTAAGTGGACCCACGAGGAATCCTTAAAGACCCTGGAGGAGTACCAGACCCGGGAAAAAACCTACGATCAGGCCATCGCCGCCTACCAGAGACGCCTGTCCGGAACGGAGGAAAACGGCTTAACGGAGCCGGAGCGGGTTGGCCTTTACCGGGACCGGCTGGAGGCGGCGGAACAGCGGATCGCCGGCCTGGAGGCGAGCCTCGCGGAGGCGAACGCGGCCCTCATCGAACTGCGGGGAAGCGGCGTTCGTTCTTCCGGTTCCGGATCCCCCTCTTCCTCCCTGGATGACACGGAACGAACCCTGAAGCTCCTGGAGATCAAGGCGGCGGCCCTGGAGTTGAGCAACGCCCTGAACAACCGGCTCAGAACCCTGGGGGGGGAGCGGTGAGGAAGGGCCCGCTTTTTTGGGGGACCCTCTTTTTCGCGGGGACCCTCTTTTTCGCGGGGGCCCCGCTTTTTGGGGCGGAGTATATCGACGGCAAGGTCAAGCTGGTGATCCACGAGGATATCGGACGTTTTTCCCTGTACTATATGGCCGATCCGGGCCGGGAATTGTACGCCCCCTTCTTTTGGGACCAGGACCCCCGGACCAGCGTCCTCACCGTCATGGTCAACGATAGAAGCTACCGCCTGGGGGAGTCGGCCTCGTTCAGGACCAAGCTGGGGGGAAGCGCCTCAAAGCCCGCCCTGGTTTTTGAGTCCTCCTTCCTGACCGTAACCGAGGAATTTTCGTTTATCCGGACCCCCTCCTCGTCAATCACCAACGGGATAAAAATCACCATCACCGTCGCCAACCGGGGGGAACAGCCGGTGAACGCCGGGGTCCGGTTCCTCCTGGACACCTCCATGGGGGAGCGATTCCCCCCCCATTTTACCACCGACTTTCGGCGGATCAACGCCGAAACGATTATCGAGGCCTCTTCGGAGGACAGTTACTGGATTTCCCGGGACAGCCGCCTGGCCCTCATGGGGAGCGTGGGGGGGCTGGGCATTACCCGGCCCGACATGATCCACATCGCCAACTGGAAACGCCTTAACGACGCCCCCTGGCGGGCCGCGTATATCGCGGGAAGGAATTTCAACCTCCTCCCCCTTTCGGTGGATGACTCGGCGGTCTGTTATTACTACGAGCCGTCCCTCATCGCCCAGGGGGGAAGCAGGGTTATTACCGTCATGCTGGCCTCGGAGGACACCCGGGGATTCGGCCTTCCCCTGACGGCCCTCCCCCAGTCCGCCGGGGGGGGGCAATCCCCCACAACCGAGGGCCCGGCGGGCGCTCTCCAGGAAACCCCGGGGGATGAGGGGGAACTGGGGGATCTCGAGGCCGATCTGGGCATTCTGCGGGATATGGTGGCGAGGATAGACGGGTATTTAGCCTCCGGCGCGCCGGTCGCGGAGGAGGATTTTACCGTCCTGCGGTTTCTTATCGCCCAGATTAAGCTCAAGTACGGACTCCCGTAACCTTCCATGGTAACCGACCCCCCGCTGCGAAAGGCCCTGATCCTTTCCAAAAGAAAGAAGTACGGCAAGGCGATTCACCTTTTGGAGATGGAGGCCTTCCGTTACCAGACTTCGTTCAACTACTACCACACGCTGGGGGCGATCTGCCTGCGGGCGGGGGATTTTTCCGGGGCCCACACCTACTTTAACCGGGCGAAGGGCCTTAAACTCCAGGACCCCCGGAACCTCCTGGGGCTGGCGGTGATCTTTTTGCGGCGGGGCGACACGGACAAGGCCCTGGACCTGTATCTGGACGTTCAAGACCTGGACGGTTCCAACCCCATCGTCAAGCGGGCCCTCCGGTTCATCCGCAAATACGGGGGCACCGAGGACCTGGGCCGCCGTTTGGAACAGGGGGTGATCCGTTCCCTGTACCCGCCCCTGCCCAAAACCGGCGTTTCCCCGCGGCCCCTGCCCCTGATCGCGATCCTCCTGGTCGCGGCCGCCCTGGGGGGCGTTTTTTGGGGAACCCGGCGGGTCCCCCCGGCCCCGCGGGGGGGGCTCGCGGCCACGGCCCTGGAAGCGGAGGACCGGAAGGACCCGGTGGAACTGGGGGGGGTGTACCGCTACGTCCTCACCGGGGACCAGGTATTGTTTTCCTACCGGGAGGCCCGGGAGTTGTTTAACCGCCGCCGGGACGAGGCGGCCAAACGGGAACTCAACCGGATTTTGGAATCCAACGCCTCCGGGGGCGTCAAAAACAAGGCCCGGATCCTCAAGGGCTACACGGAAACGCCGGGCTTCGACTCCCTGCTGGACCGGTTCAGCTACGAGGAGGTGGCCGCCGATCCCCCTTTATACCGGGACTGCTTTGTTCTTTGGAAGGGGAGCGCCACCAACATCAAAGGGGAGGACCAGAAAATAACCTTCGACCTTTTGGTGGGCTACGGCGCCCAGACCCGGACGGAGTTAAAGGGAATCGTACCGGTGGAGGTGGATTCTCCCGTGGAAATTATCCCCGCCGGGCTGGAAGTGCTGGGGCAGGTCGCGTTCTCCCCCGGGGGACGGTTTTTCCTCCGGGCCGCGGGGATCCACCAGGCCCCCTCCCTCGAATCGCCGGGGGGGCCTCCCGGCGGGCCGCCCTAGGGCTGGGGAGAGGCTCCCCGGGCTTCATCTGATTCCAAAAACCGCGTCAGTAAGCTTTTTAGGTAAAAAAAGCGCTTTTTCGGCGCCCACCCGCCCTTCCCCCGCCTGTTCCCCATGTCCTGGAATATGCTCCAGGACATGGGGAACATGTTCCAGAAGTCCTGAAGAGGTTTCTGGAACTTCTAGAACATGTTCCAGGACTTCTAGAACATGTTCCAGGACTTCTAGAACATGCTCTACGACTTCTAGAACATGCTCTACGACTTCTAGAACATGCTCTACGATTTCTAGAACATGTTCCAGGACTTCTAGAACATGTTCTACGACTTCTAGAACATGTTCTACGACTTCTAGAACATGCTCTACGATTTCTAGAACATGTTCCAGGACTTCTAGAGAGGTTTCCACGAGTTCTAAAAGGCCCGGAACGGGCTCTACGACCTCGGGAATAGGCGCGAGGCGTTCTACAAGGGGTTCTAAAAAGCCCGGAACGGGCCCCGGAACGGGCCCTCTTACGGCTCTTCCAGGGCCTGAAACTGTTCCCGTACGGACCGGAGCAGAGCCAGCTCCCGGTCTATGGTTTTACCGTAGTCCAGGGTTTTTTGCTCGATAATCCGGTAAGCCTCGTCTTCCCAGAATTCCACCCCGTTTCCATGGAGCCGCGTAAACCGGAAACGCCGGTCCCGGGCCTTTTCCGCCCAGGAAGCGGCCTCGGCCCAATAGGACCGGGCGTTTTCAAAACAGTTTTCCGCTATCCCCAGGCTTTTCAGGTTCAGTTCTTTCCAGGGGGCGTTATAAAAAAAGGCCCGGCGCTTGTTATACTTGTTCGCCAGAAAGAGGTATTGCTCGATCATCTTTAAATTAAGGTGCATCATAAAAAGGTAACGGTACTTTTCGTACTCCTCCTCCGTTTCTATCAAAGCCAGGGCGTAGAGAGGATTGGTAAAGTTAGCCCCCAGGGCCCGTTCCAGCCAGTAGATGTTTTCCACCGTGTCATCCGGGTACTGGTTGTAGTGAACGTGGAACAGACGGTAGTACTGTTCCTTGTACATAATCACGTAGGCGTTCAGCCCGGGGGGAATCAGGAGACTCAGGAGGGCGATCAAAAGCAAGACCAGCGCGGGAGGCTTCATTTCCCCCTCATTATCGGCATTTCCCGGACCGCCCTCCAGATCGCTTCCCCCACCTCCTCCGGGGGGCGGGTTCCGTCCAGGCTCAGTACCCGGACCCCATCCCTTTCCAGTTGGGGAAGAAGCTCCCGGTAGGCCCCCCGGACTTTGGCCAGGAAATCCGCCTTTTCATAGATTTCCCGTTCCCCCGGGGAACGCCGTTCTATCCGGTCCATGGCGGTTTGGGGATCGATGTCCAGGTAAATAAGCAGTTCCGGCTGGGGAAAGGGGGCGTTCAGCGCTTCCGGGAGTTCCCGGCCGCATTCCAGACCCTGGTATACCAGGGAAGAAGGGATGTAACGGTCGGAAACGGCCAACTCCCCCCGGCGGCAGCGCTCCAAAAGCCCCCCCGGGGCGTGGAGATGTTCCCCCCGGTCGGCGGCGAACAGCCGGGCCAGGGTTTCCTTTTCCACGGAAAGTTCCCCCCGTAAAACCCGGCGGATAAAAAGCCCCACCGGGCCGGGGCTGGGCTCGCGGGTGGCGAAAAGCGGAACCGTCCCGGCCAGGCCCGGTTCCGCCCCGTGGCGGCGTTTGAGGCCCTCCAGGGCCGTGGTAGTCCCGCTGCCGTCGCAGCCCTCGATAACGACGAAATTGGGTAAGATCATGCTTTTTTATACCATATCGTAGTTAATTAAAAGAGGGGCAAATTCCCCTTAGTGCCGATACTGATAATGGAGTATTGTAAGTGGACGCCGCCCGTACCAAACGCCTGGTACTGATAGAAGTGCTTATTTTCTTTACCCTCGTCGCCAACACGGCCCTCCTGTTCCGACCCTTCATGGCGGTGATCAATAAAAACATCTACGCCGTCCGGGACACCCTGATTGGCGGGGTAGAGGAGGTACTTCACCGTCCAATCCGCTACGCCTCCACCCGGCCTTCCATTATCGGCTCGGTGGAAATCCGGGATATTACCGTGGGAGAGGACCCGGACCCCCTGCTTTCCGTTGACTGGCTCTATGTGGAATACTCCCTGCTGGATTTGATTTTAGGGAGAGGCATGGCCTCAATCAGGCAGGTCATCCTCACGGGGCCCGCGATTTCCTACGACCTGGAGCGGGACAAGGATTTGGCGGCCCTTTTTAGCGGGACCCCGGGGGGAGGCCGGAAATTCAGGCTTTCGCCGGATTGCGGTTTCCACGTGGAGGACGGAAGAATTCAAATCAAAGGCCCCTCCGCTGTTTTGGGGATCGGCGGTTTTCTCCTGGACGGGACCATACAAAAGGGCCTGGTCAATGTAACAGGCCAGTGGCATAAGCCGGCCTTTGCCGGTTCCGGCGGCGTCCCGGAACTTTCCCTGGACGGGGAGATCAGCGGCGCCTTTTCCGATGATTTTAAGGACGGCGATGTCCAGGTGCGGATCAACTCCTTTGAGGGCGACGGGTTTTTGGTTAAAAACCTGGGACTGGGGATTTTCTTTAAGGAAGATGGGATAGAGGCCCTGCAAAACGGGGAACTGCCCCTCTTCTTTAACGCCCGGTACACGCCCGGCAGGGGGGAATTTTCCGGCTCGGTTTCGCTGGAAAAGCTGGTCCTGGAGGACGCGGTTACCCTTTCCGGTCCCCTGGAGGGCTTTAGAAAAGCCCTGGACCTTAAGCTTTCGGGAAAGGGGGCCTTCACTTTCAGGAGCCGCCAGGACCGGGACCTGCGCCCCGCGGGGTTTGTTACCCCCGTATCAAGGCTTGACTACGATTTTAACCTGACCGGGGAGTACCCCCCCGAATCCCGGGGGGATTCCTTTCCCGTCCGGGGGTTTATCCTGGAGGGAACGGGAAACGGCGGGGGGCTTTTTATCTCGCGGTGCCGTTTTGATTTTGACCGGGGTTCCGTGGGATACCAGGGGGATGTGATTTTCCGGTCCCTGGAACCCCAGGGAACCCTGACCTTTAACGGGTTCAGCCTTACCGGCGACGGAAGCCTTAACGGGGTCCTGTCTTTTTCCCGGACCGGCCAGGGGATCAGGGTCAGCGCCCCCTCATTTTTTGTTGGCCGGACGCTCCTTTCCGGTTTGAGCGGAAACCTGACCCGTCAGGAGGGGGAGAACGCCTGGGACCTGCGGTTCAGCCATTTTACCGGCGCCGGGGAGGGGGGGGTGTTTTCCATCCAGGGTTCCTTCGCGCCGGGAAACCTGGCCGGGGGGAGCCCCGGGCGGATGAACGGATCCCTGTTACTCAGGAATTTCGCGCTGGCCGGCGTGATCGACATGGCCCGGCCCTTTGTCAGCCTGGGCGCGAAAACCGGGAATTGGGCGGAAAAGACCTTCCTGGGCGCGGAGGTTATCTTTACCACCGATTTCCGGGGCCTTTCCTATACCGCCCCCCGGGTTCAGGCCCGCTATGGGGAAAACGCGCTGGCCTTCGCGTCCCTTTCCGGAACCCACCGGCGGGTGGAAACCAGCGGCGGCCGCCTGGAGTGGCCGGGGGGGGGCGCGGATTTTTCCCTGGGCGCGGATTTTTCCCAGATCGGGGATATTTCTTTCAATTCCCGCCTTTTCTACCACGGCCAGGCCTACACCTTTCAGGGGAACCTTCTGGAACAACGGAATCTTGTCATCCGGGGTTCCCATGGCCTGGTGGTGAACGTCCAGATCCCGGAGCGGGGCGCCCTCACGGCCCGGGCCTCGCTTAACGCTTTTCCGCTGCCCTACCGGGATCGCTGGGCCTATCTTGACTTTGAGTCGGTACTGCGTTACGGCGGTCCCTCGTCCTGGGATATGGACCTCCAGCGCTTGGTGATACGGGACCCCGGGGCTTATTCCGTTCCCGCGGTTTTAACGGTCCACGGGCAGGCCAACCAGAACGGCTTAAATCTCGACACCGTTTCCTACGAGGACCGGTATGGAAAATTGGAGGGAACCGCCGCGGCGCTTTGGGAGGGGAATTTTTCCCTCATCGACGCGTCCCTGGTGCTGGATAACGATAAGGAGGGGAAGGAGGCGGAACGGCTGGCGGCGGATCTTTTTTACGACCAGGGGATGATGGAATTCCACGGGATCCTCCTGGGGTTCCAGGCGGACCGGCTGGCGGATAGTGGAACCGGCTCCCTGATCTCCGCGGAAATGTACGGCCTGTGGAACGGGGATTACTATTCGGCCAGCCTTTCCCTCGATTCCCTGCGGGGCAGGTACCGGGAACAGCCCTATTCCCTTTCGGCCAAGGCCCTGTTGTACCCGGAACGGTTTATCGTTTCCCAGATCTACGGCACCCTGGGGGAGACGGAGGCGATGATTCCCTCGTTTTCCGTGGATCGCGCCGCCGGACGGATGGACACCGAGGGGCGGGTGTATGGCCGGGTAAAGGGCCACGATATGGGGCTTACCCTGTCGTTGGGGGTGAATTTTCAACCCATAGAAACCTGGCGGGACCTGAAAACCGCGGCCGGTTCCTTTTCGGGGATCATGGAAGTCCGGAACACCTTTATCAACGAGCGGGAACGGCAGGAGCCGTTTAGCTTTATTTTTACCCGGACCAGCCCGGAAGCTAACCTGCCGGGGTTCATCCGCGTTTCCGGGGGGCCGGAAAACATGTTCCGGCTGGAAATGGAAGAAGATCCCGCCGGAAAGACGGCGGAGCGGACCTTTACGGTTTCGCTTTCCGCCCCCTCCCCGGTACAGGGGACCATCGCCGGCGCGCTGGAGGGGTCCGTCATCGACGCCTGGGCCTCGGATGTGTACGTTGATTTGCCCGGCCTTTGGGATGTTATCCCCATAGACAAAGAGGTGGTGGACTTTACCGGCGGCTTTATTACCGGCGAAACCCGGGTGTACGGCTCCCTTTTTGACCCCGAATTCGCGGGTTCCGCCTGGGGGTCGGGGATTACCATCGTCGTCCCCGAATATGTGGGGGCGGAAATAGGCCCGGGAACGGGTACGGCGGCGCTGGAGGGGAACGAGATTTCCTTTGGTCCCATCCTGGCGGCCTGCGGCGAGGGGAGCGGCGTGTTAAACGGCTGGGTAAGTTTTAACCGCTGGATTCCCAGTTTTTACCTGGATATTGTCTCGGACAAGGCCATACCCGCGGATTTTGACATCTCCGGGGTAAAAGCCAAGGGCAGCGTCTCGGGGCACATGGAGCTGCTGCTGGAAAACAAGGAAGTCCTGACCATCACCGGGAACCTGGACGTCAGCGACACGGAGATAACCGTCAACGCCGCGGAAATGGAGCGGGCCCGGGAAGGGCGGGACAGGGAAGGCAAGGTGGAGGTGGTGGTCGATCTTCAGGTAAACGCCGGCCGGCGGGTGGAATTTATCTGGCCCGACCCAAAGACCTCCCTGATCCGGGCCTACGGGGACGCGGGTTCCAGCCTTCGGATAGAGGGGGATACCCGGATACCCCAGCTTAGTCTGGATGGGAACATCCTCTTCCGGGGCGGGGAACTGTACTACCTCCAGCGGAGTTTCTATATCCGGGAAGGGCAGATAGTCTTTAACGGCAACGACCCCGAAATTGACCCCCGGATCAGCGCCCGGGCGGAAATTCAGGACCGGAACGATGACGGACCGGTAACCATCGCGCTCGTGGTGGACAATATGCCCCTGAGTTCCTTCCTGACCGGTATGCCCCGGCTTGAGTCTACCCCCTCCCTTTCCCAGCAAGAAATTTACAGCATTTTGGGCCAGGCCCCCTCCCTAAGTACCGAGACGGACGCCTCCAACCTCAATCCCCTTATTAACGCTTCCATAGAGATGCTGCTCCAGCGGATCCTGTTTCGCGGGGCGGAACGGCAGATCAGGAACATTCTTAAGCTGGACATGCTTTCTTTCAGGACCCAGATACTGCAAAACGCCCTGTGGGGGACCACCCCGAACCAGGGGTCGGAGACATCCCTGGAGGCCGGGCAGGGACAATCCAACTCGGCGGGTAACTATTTGGACAATACCGCTGTTTATATGGGTAAATATCTGGGGTTAAACATTTTTGTGGAGTCCATGGTCTCCTTCCGTTATGACCAATACCGGCGGGAATACGGGGGACTGCGGCTGGAGCCTGAAATAGGCCTGAATTTCAGAACCCCCCTGGCCGACATACGCTGGAACGTCATGCCCCAGCGGCTGGAGAATTTGTTTGTGAGCGATCAGTCCATATCCCTTGTTTGGCGCTGGTCTTTTTAAAAACACCCGGGGTTGAAAAAGGGCGCGCCCTCCGCCGGACCGAAGGTCCGCGCTTGCTCCTGGGTTCTCCCTTGGTGTATACTTTTTTCAGGAGTTTTGATGCGCTGTTTTTTTGCGGCAACATTCTTGTTTTTCACGATTTTTCTTTGTTTTTCCCAGTCGCCGGAGACGGGGGGGCCGTCGGGGCAGGGCCCGGACTGGTACCAGGGGAAGCCCATTAAGGATATCCGTTTTATGGGCTTAAAATCCGTCCGGCTTTCGGAACTGGAAAGCGTTGTGGAACCCTACAAGGGCGGGGTTTTTTCCGACGCCCTGTACCTGGAAATCCAGAGCAAACTCTACGCCCTGGAATACTTTGAGCTTATAACCCCCACGGCGATTCCCGCGGACAGCGCCGGCGGCGCGGTGATCCTCCAGTTCGCGGTGGTGGAACGGCCCACGGTGTCAAAAATCACCTTTTTGGGCAACGCGGCCCTTAAACGGCGGGATCTGATAAGCGCCGTTACCATCAAGGTAAACGACGTGGCCAATACGATGATCGTCCGCTCCGACGAGGAGGCGGTCCGTAACAGGTATGTGGAAAAGGGCTTTCCCGACGTCCGGGTCCGGTCGGAGATCCGGGCGGGAAAAAACAACACCGTGGAGGTTCTTTTTCATATTACCGAGGGCGAGCGGATCATCATTACGGACATTTATTTTGAGGGGAACACGGTTTTTTCCAACAGTACCCTCCGGGGCAGGCTTTCCATGAAGGCCAAGGGGATAGGGCCCGGGAGGAGCGGGGCGTTCCAGGACGCGAGGCTCATGGCCGACCGGGAAGCCCTGACCAGGTACTACCATGACCGGGGATACCTGGACGCCGAGGTAACCGACGTTGTCCAGGATGTGGTAAAGGATAAAGATGGTAATAACAACATGGTTATTACCTACCGTCTTTACGAGGGACGGATCTATGTCTTTAACGGGATCCGCTTTGAGGGAAACGAAATCTTTACCGACGAACAGCTCCAGGGGCTGGTCCGTTCCGAAACCGGCAAAGCGGCTAACGCCTCCAGGATCGAGGCGGATCTGCAGCGGGTGGCGGATCTGTACTATGAAAACGGCTATATCTTTAATTCCATAAGCCGGGAAGAATCCCGGGACACCGGGGACGGGCTTGTCTCCTTTACCGTCCAGATCGCCGAACGGGGAAGGGCCCATATCGAGAATATCGTTATCCGGGGGAACAAGAAAACCAAAGATTCGGTGATCCTCCGGGAGATACCCCTGGAACCGGGGGATGTCTTCTCAAAGACCAAGGTAATGACCGCCTTCAGGAACCTGATGAACCTTCAGTACTTTTCCAACGTGCTTCCCGAGCCGGCGCAGGGCAGCGACGACAGCCTGATGGATCTGATCATCAACCTGGAGGAAGCGCCCACCATGGACATTCAGTTTGGCCTGACCTTTTCCGGCTCCTCCGATCCCGGCGATTTTCCCGTTTCGGGTATTCTAGCCTGGACGGACCGGAATTTTCTTGGCTACGGAAACCAGGTCAAGGCGGAAACGCAGCTCTCCACCACCAACCAAAGCCTTTCCCTCCAGTACTCACAGCGCTGGCTGGGAAATCTGCCCCTTTCCTGGGGGGTGGATTTAAGCGGCAGCCACGCCACAAAACATACCGCCATGAACAATGGGATTACCGGCCCGGTCTTTAACGGCGACGAAAGCGGCGCTTTCCCCGACGGTTTTTACGATTACAATTCTTACCTGAACGCCGGTAAACTCCCCCGGGACGAGTACCTGATGAAATACGATCAGTGGTACATTTCCCTGGGCCTTTCCTCCACCTACCGCTGGTACACGCTCCTCGGCACCCTGGGCGCGGGGGGCGGGATACGGACCGGTCTTGTGAGGAACAGCTATGACAGCGGGCTGCGTCCTTTTGATCCGGTAATCCGGGAACGGAACCAGAAATGGACTCCGGTGAACTCGATCTGGACCCTCCTGTACCTGGATAACCGGGACCTGTACTACGATCCCTCCCAAGGTTACTACGGCAGCCAGCGTTTTTCCTTTTACGGGTTCTTTCCCATAGAGCTGGAACACTACATCCGCAGCGATACCAAGGCCGAGTTTTTCTTTACCCTCTTTGACATCCGCGTCACCGATAAATGGCACTTTAAATCCGTGCTGGCCCTTCATTCGGGGCTGTCCTTTATTTTTCCCCAGCTTGGCTGGGATGAGCCGGTGGTGGAGGACACGAACAAACTCTACATTGACGGAATGTTTGTGGGCAGGGGCTGGCTGGGGGAACGGACCAACCGGGGGTTCGCCCTTTGGGAAAACTGGGCGGAAATTCGCTTTCCCCTGGTGCCCAATTTACTGGCCCTTGACTGGTTCTTTGACGCCGATGTAAAAAAAGATAGTCCCCGGGACTTTTTTGGCCAGTTGGCCCTGGAAGACTGGCGTTTTAGCCTGGGGGGGGGTCTGCGTTTTACGATACCCCAGTTTCCTTTCCGTTTTCTCCTGGCCAAACGGTTCCGGGTGGTGGACGGCAAGGTGGAATGGCAGCAGGGCGGCCTGTTTCAGTCCAGTAAAAAGAACAGCGGCCTTGATTTTGTTATTTCCTTCGCTATACCCACAAGTTAGGAGGTTTGATATGAAACGTTTTGGAATCGCCGCCCTGTTGCTGGGGGGGGCGCTGGCCGCCCTGGGCGCCCAGCAGTCCGTAACCCGTTTTGCCGTGGTGGATATGAACCGGGTTGTCGCCGCCTTGGGCGCCCAGTCGTCGGACGCGGCCCGGGCGGCTAACGAAAGGAACGCCGCTGCCCAGGCGGAGATAAACCGGCTTGGCGAGGAAATCGCGGGGCTCAAGGACCAGTTGGAAACCGCCCAGCGGGAAGATAAAAAAAGCCAGATCAACGATTTACAGAAACAGATTTCCTCCAAGGAGGCGGCCCTTAAAAGGTACATGGCCGCCCTGCAGAAAGAACAGGCGGGCCTGCAGGCGAGCCTGCGGAACGACGAGGCCTTTTTAACCCGCCTGAACGGCATACTCCGGGCGGTGGCGGAAAGCGAGGGCTACAGCATGGTGCTGAGCAAGCAGGAGGGATCGGGGATCCTCTGGGTCAGTCCCTCGGTGGATATCACCAATAAAGTTTTAGAGCGGCTCAAGGGCCGGCGATAGGGAACCAGGGCAAATATCCAGGATGGGAAAGACGGGGATAAGCCCCATGCTGGATCAGTATAATCGCGTCAAACGGGAACACCAGGACAGCGTTCTGTTTTTCCGGCTGGGGGATTTCTATGAGATGTTCGCCGCCGACGCCCTGGAGGTTTCCTCCCTTTTAAACCTTACCCTTACCCAGCGGAACGGCCTTCCCATGTGCGGCATTCCCTGCCACGCCTGCCGGGGCTACATAGCCCGGCTCCTTCGGTTCGGCAAAAAAATAGCGATCTGCGAACAGCTTACCGGGCCGGGGAAGGCCAAGCTGATAGACCGGAAGGTGGTGGAGATCATTACCCCCGGTACCACGGTGGACGAGGATTTCCTGGAAAAGGGGAGTTCCAACTACCTCGCTTCCCTGGCCCCGGGGGGGCGTTTTCTTTCCTTCGCCTATATCGACCTTTCCACCGGCGATTTTTACGCCACCTCCTTCCCCCGGGAAAACGCGGCGGCCCGGCTGGGGCTGGAACTGGAACGGCTTGAAATTCGGGAGATGATCGCCGCCGAATCCCCGCTGAAGGACTTTCCCGATCTGGCGGCGAAACTGGGCGGCCGGCCCGCCCTGGTGCTGAATCGCTGGGCGGACTGGCTTTTTGATCCCGGCCGCTCCCTGGAGAAGCTAAAAAAACAGTTCGGCACGGCCAATTTAAAGGGCTACGGCCTTGTGGAAAACTCCCCGGAGATTACCGCCGCGGGGGCCCTGCTGGACTACCTGGACGAGACCGCCAAGACCCTCCTTCCCCATGTAAAGCGGTTAAAGGTTTACGGCGAAAGCGAATTTGTGGGGATCGACGAGGCCTCCCAGCGCAATCTGGAAATCGCGAGGAACCTGAGGGACGGGACGGAACGGTATTCCCTCTTTGAGACGCTGGACGAGACCAAAACTTCCATGGGGCGCCGTCTCCTTAAGCGCCGGATCCTCCACCCCCTTAAAGATCTTGACCTGATACGCCGCAGACTCGACATGGTGGAAAGCTTTTACCGGGATCAGGAAAAACTCGCCGCGTTCCGGGGTCTTTTGGCGAAAACCCCGGACCTGGAGCGGCTTTCTTCCCGGCTCGCCATGGAAAAGGCCCACGGCAAAGACATGATCGCCATCAAGAACGCCCTGGACAGCCTGGAAAACCTGCGGGAAACCGTCCTGAAAACCTCGATCTTTTTCGGCCTCTTTGAATCCTCCGAGGCGTCCTCCTTTACCGGGGAGGATTTTCTGGAACTGGAAAAAACGCGGAACCTCCTGGAACGGGGGCTCCGGGAAAATCCCTCGATCCTTCTTACCGAGGGGAATCTGATCCGGGAGGGCTACGATAGCGGGCTTGACCAGCTTCGGGACACGAAGAACCGGGGCCGGGAACTTTTGGAACATTATCTGGAAGAGGAACGGCGCTTAACGGGAATTCCCAGCCTCAAGATTCGCTATAACCGGCTTATCGGTTACTTTTTTGAGGTTACCGCGGCCCAGCTTTCCCGGATTCCCCCGTATTTTATCCGCCGCCAGGGCCTCGCGGGGGGGGAACGGTTCAGCACGGAAAAATTGGCGCGGCTTGAGTCGGATATTAACGGCGCCTCCGACCGGATCATCGAACTGGAAAAGCGGCTTTTTTTGGAACTCCGGGGCAAGGTTAAGGAACATTTGGACCGGATCGCCGCCGCCGCCCGGATCATCGCCGAGCTGGACGCGGCCCAATCCCTGGCCTGGGCGGCAACTATCCGGGGCTGGATACGGCCGGAGGTGGACGGGGAAAACCGGATCGCCATCACCGAAGGCCGGCATCCCGTGGTGGAGGCCCAACTTCCGGGGGGGGAATTTATTCCCAACGACCTTTTCCTGGACGGCGGGGGGATTTATTTTGCCCTGATCACCGGCCCCAATATGGCGGGTAAATCCACCTACCTCCGGCAGGCGGCGCTGATTGTCATCATGGCCCAGGCGGGAAGCTTTGTGCCCGCCCGGGAGGCGGCCATCGGCGTTACCGACCGGATCTACTGCCGGGTTGGCGCGTCGGACAACCTGGCCCAGGGGGAGTCGACCTTCCTGGTGGAGATGAACGAGACCGCCCATATCCTCCACACCGCCACGGAACGGAGCCTGGTGATCATGGACGAGGTGGGCCGGGGAACGGGAACCACCGACGGCCTGGCCATAGCCTGGGCGGTCTGCGAGGACCTGCTGGATCGCCTTAAATGCAAAACCCTCTTCGCCACCCATTACCACGAGCTTTCCCAGCTGGAAAATCCCGGTCTGGCGAACCGTTCCATGGAGGCCCTGGAAAAGGACGGCCAAATTGTCTTTCTCCGTAAACTGCGGGAAGGTCCCAGCGCCGAGTCCTATGGAATCCATGTGGCGGCCCTGGCGGGGCTTCCCCCACCGGTGGTGGAAAGGGCGCGGGCCCTTTTGGAAGGGATCCGCGGCGCGGAACAGGGCTTTCCCGCCCTCAAAGACCGGGCCGTCCCGGAAACTCCGGGGCGGGATCAGGCCGCGCCGCCGGCCCCCCTCAGGGAACTGGCGGCCCTGGATCCCAACAACATAAGTCCCCTGGAGGCGCTCAAGACGATCCACCGCTGGAAAGAACTTTTGATCCGGGACCGGGGGAGGGAAGTACACCGGCCCAAAACCGGCGCGGCCGGGGGCGATCCGGCGGCCCGGCGGAAGGGGGAGGACAAAACGCCCTCGCTGTTCGATCCGTAGGCGCTGTAGGCGGGTTCGCCTTTCCGTTAAAGCGTCCTTTAGGTCAACGCCCTCTTGGGGGTATGAAAACCTCATTAGGCGTAAACGGTTTCCCCCGGGTACGGCTTCCCCGGTTTAAGCCGCGGGTGATCCTCTCCACCCTGAGGGAAGGGTTGTTCCCCGAAGGCTGCGCTCTCTGCGGGAGGAACCTTAAACCGGGGACGGACGCTTTTTACGGCCTCTGCGGCCCCTGCCGGGAAGGGCTGGATCCCCCGGACATGGCCGCCCGCCGCTGTTCCCTCTGCGGCCAGCCCCTGATTTCCGAGGCGGAAACCTGCCTTGACTGCCGGAACGGCCCGGAACGGTCCTTTGACCGGATCCTGCCCCTGTTCCCCTACACCGGAAAGTACCGGAAACTCCTGGGGGCCTACAAGTTCGGCGGCAGGCTTAGCCTGGGAAACTTTTTCGCCCGCCAGCTCCGGCGGGGTTTGGAAACCCTTTCCCGGGAAATGGCGGGAACGGAGGGGAATGCCGGGCCGGGTGAATGGCCTCTCTGGATACCCGTGCCCCCCCGGCCGGGAAAAATCAAAACGGCCGGCTGGGACCAGATAGCGTACCTGGCAAAGCTGCTGAAAGAAACCGCGGGACCCGGTAAAGCCCGGCCGCGGGGATGCCTGCGGCGGCTCCCCTCGGAAACCCAGAAGACCTTAAGCAGGGAAGGGCGGCTCCGCAATCTGAAAGACCGGATTGTCCTGAAAAAGGGCGCGGCCGCCGAGGCGGTTCCCCGGGGGGCGATCCTCTTTGACGACGTGTATACCACCGGCGCCACCATGGACGCCTGCGCCCGGGCCCTTAAATCCTGGGGGGTACGGCGGGTGTACGGGATATGCCTCTGCCGCGATTAGGGGTTGTTGCGGATCAAAAACAAGCCGTGCTATACTATCCCCATGGCTGAGAATCAGGTGGAAGAGGACCGCCCGGAGGGTCCGCCGGGGGAAACCGGCGGCGGGGACGGTACGGAAAAGTACCTCATCTTTATGATCCAGGACGGGCTTTACGCTTTGCCCTCACGGCTCATCGGGGAGGTAACGGTTTTTGAAAAAGCCTTTCCCCTGCCTTTGGTACCGGGCTATGTGCGGGGGATCATCAACCGGTATTCCGTACCCTACGCCCTTATTGACATCGGCTTTTTACTGGTCAAAAACCCTTCCGCCGGGACCAAGGTGATCGTGCTTAAAGAAGAGGTGGACAAGCTGGCCTTTCTTATCGATGACGTAACGGATATAGCCGACATAGCCCCGGGGGACCTGCTTAAGATTGAGCGGGAGGAATCCGCCGGTTCCGCGGAGCCCGAGGGGATGGGAAAGCTTGTGGGCTCCTCGTTTGAATGGAAGGGGCGGCGTGTTTTCTGCCTGGAAACCGGGGAACTCATAGGGCGGATTAAAAGGGATTTTGAGTGAGGTTTTTTGTCTGCTCCCTGGAAGGGTTTTCGCTGGGTATACCGGCGGATAAAACCGGGCGGGTAATCGCCGCCCCCCGGAGCCAAAGGGCCCTGTACGAGACGGAAAACGGGGAGGCCTTTGTCTCCATCCCCGCGCTGTTCCAAAAGGGCGGCCTTCCCGCCCCCCATGGAATAGTGCTGAAGCGGGAAACCGCCGGCAATGGGGAGGAAACCTCCGGCGGCGGGGAGGAAGGGACCGGCGGTGTTCCGGGACGGCGGGTACTTCTGGTTCCCCAAATCGGCGTTGATCTTGATATTCCCCCGGGGGATATCAAGTCCCCGCCGGGCCTCATAGGGGAATGCCTTCCCTACTTTAGGGGTGTTTACTTTACCGGCAAGGACATGATCCTTCTTTTGGACCCGGACGTCCTTTGGGAGCGGGTACGATCTGTTTCGCCGAGGGGGGATTCCCTTTGATCAATACCGTTATCGTTGACGACAGCCCCATGGTCCGGGATATTATCCGGGACTTTTTGGAATCCGAGGGCTCCTTCAAAGTCATTGGGGAAGCCGGGGACGGGGAGGAGGGGGTGGAGATGATCCTTTCCCTGAACCCCGATTTGGTAACCATGGACATCGAGATGCCCCGGATGAACGGCCTGGAGGCGATTGAGAGGACGCTGAAAAAGACCGTGGTACCCATTGTGGTGATCACCAGCCAGGACACGGCCAAAACCGCCTACGAGGCCACCGTCCGGGGGGCCCTGGAATTCTACCCCAAGGATCTCTTTACCGCCTCCCTTTCCCCCGCCAAACAGCGGGAAATATACGAAACCCTTAAGCGGATCAGCGGCATCAAGGCTTCCAGGCCGGCCCGGTTGCCGGGGGAGCCGGCGGTAAAACCGCTGGAAAAGCGAAAGATCGACGCCGTGGTGATCGCCTCCTCCACCGGGGGGCCCAAGGCCTTGTCCCGGTTTTTTTCCCTCATGCCCGGGGACTTCCCCGCGCCGGTCATTGTGGTTCAGCATAACTCCTCGGGCTTCGACAAGGGTTTTGCCCAGTGGCTGGATACCTACACCCCCCTGGAGGTAAAACTCGCGGAGGACGGTGAAATCCCCCTGGCCGGCAAGGTCTATATCGCCCAAACCGACCGGCATCTGGTACTGCGGAAGAACGGGGCGGCGCCGCGCCTGGCCTATACCGACGATCCCCCGGAAAATAACCAGAAACCCGCGGCGGACGCGCTGTTCCGCAGCGCCGCGGAACACCTGAAAGAGTCGGTGGTTTCCGTGGTTTTTACCGGCATGGGCGGTGACGGGGCGGCGGGAACCCGGAGGATCCGGGAAATGGGGGGGATCACCCTGGCCCAGGACGAGGAAAGTTCCCTCATCTATGGGATGCCCCGGGCGGCGGTGGAAACGGGCTGCGTGGACCTGGTCCTGCCCCTGGACAGGATTGCCCCGGAGCTTGACGCCCTGGTTAGGGGGGGAGCGTGACCGGCGTCCTCGCCCCCGCCGCGGAAATCGCTTCCCTTTCCCGGCTTGTGGAGGAAAGGCTGGGCGTTAAAACCGGCGAGGAGGATCTGGAAAAACTGCGGACCCACCTCAGGAACGCCTATGGGGGGGAAAGCCCGGAGGCCCTGGAGCGGGCGCTGGACTCCGGGGACGCCGCCGCTTTTTTAACGGTCAACGAAACCTACTTTTTCCGGGAACCGGTTCATTTTCATTTTCTCCGGAAACTGCTCCCCTCTTTTGGCAAGAGCCGGGGCGGCGGCCCGCGAATATGTTCCGCCGCCACCTCCACGGGCTGCGAAGCCTACAGCGCCGCCATGCTGATCGAGGATTACAACCGGGCGGCCCGGGCCGGTTTAGTCCCGGGCGGTCCCCTTTGTTACCATATCGACGCGTTCGATATTAACCCCCGGGTGATCGAAACCGCGGAAAGGGGGGTGTACGGCGGACACAGCGTGAGGGACGACGGGAGCTGTTTCCATTACCTGGCCGGTCCCTATCTGGAAAAGACCGGGGACGGATACCGGGTGGACCCGGCGTTAAAAGCGAACATCCGGTTTTTTGTCCACAACCTCATGGACGAGTTGTTCCCCCTTTCCTACGATTTAATTTTTTTCAGGAACGCCTTTATCTACTTTTCCGCCCGGGGCAGGATCAGGGTCCTTTCCAACCTGGCCGCCGCCCTAGCCGGGGGGGGGACGCTTATCACGGGGGTTTCGGAAACCGCGGGGGTAAACCATCCGGCCCTGGTGGAAAAAAACGAGGAAAACCTGTTTTACTTCCAAAAGGCCCCTACCCCCGAATCCGCGTTTTCCCTCCGGGGAGAGGCCGCCGCCCCGGCGGTGAAAACCGGGGCGGGAACCGGCGACCCCCCCGCCCGTCTTCCGGGCCGTTCCCGGGGGCGGGGGCTGGACATTGATCCCCCCGGTCTGGGGCTCCTCATGGACCGGGAGGAGGAAGCGGCGGCCCTAACGGAACGGGTCCGGCGAACCGTGAGGACCGGCGCCGCCGGGAACGCCGCGCCCGGCGGCGCCTCGCGGGGCGGTTCCTTGAAGGCTTTCCCCGCCGGCGCGCCGCCGGGGGTAAGCGGGAACGAGCTTGCCGCGGCGGCCCTTTGCCTCCTCAACCGGGGGGATTTCCGGGGGGCCGGGGAGGTGCTGAATTTTCTTGAGGACCAGGATGATTCCTCGTTTACCGCCTTTTTGCGGGGGGAGTATTTCTTTTTGCAAGACATGTTTACAGAAGCGGAATTTCATTATAAAATTTCCCGAAGTAAAAACAACGCCTTTTGGCCCGCTTTTTACCGGCTTAGTTCCCTGGCCTCCGCGGGGGCCCTGCGGAAACACCGGGCCGGTCAAGCCCTGGAAAGCCTGGGGCGGGCGGGGGATCTGCGGTACGAGGTGTTTATCGGGGGCTTTTCCCCGGATTATTACCAGGGCGCGCTTTTGAGACAAAGGGAGGATGTATGTTCTTTTCCAGATTAAAAATTTCCGTTAAATTGCTTATTTCCAGCGCGGTATTCCTTATCCCCGTGGGGATCATGCTTTTCTTTATCCACCGCGGCACCACCGAGGCGATAACGAAAAACCTCGATGAACAGAAGGGGATCCGGGCTCTCCATCCCGCCGTTACCCTGATGCGGAATATTCCGGAACGCCTTAATGTTCTCCTTGGCCTGGAGCCGGGCGGCCTTTCCCAGATCGACGAACAGATAGGCGCCGCCATCAAGTCCCTGGACCGGGAACTGAAACCCTACCGGACCGGGGGAGGGGATCCGCCGGATCTGGCCGTCCTCTGGGAAAGCGTAAGCCAGACCGGCAGGGACGACGAGGCGCTGTACCAGAGCCACCTGGATCTCGCCATAGCCGTCAGAAACCTGATCGGCTGGATCGGTGAGCGGTCTACCCTCATCCTCGTTTCCGATATGGACACCTACTATTACGTCGACTCCGCCCTGAGTAACCTGCCGGAAACCTCTACCCGGCTTATTACCACCGGCAATCTGCTGCGAAAGTCCCTGTATGGGGCGGAGGCCGCGGTGGAACGGTGGAACGGGGAACTCGCGGAAGCCCAGGCCCAGGGCCGCCGTCTTACCGCGAGGCCCTTTGAGGGGGATCCCCGGACCCTGCGGGTCAACATGCTTCCCTTCGCCGACTGGCAGGTGATTCTCAATAACCGGTCCCTCTTCCAGTCCGACGCGGAAAGGATCCGCGAAAGTCTTTCCCCCGCCGCGGAGGGGGAAGGGGAGGCGGGGAATGACAGGCCGGGGGATTTGGCGGAAAAGCTGGGCCGGTACGAAAAGGACGCCGCGGGGTTTTCCGAAATCTACGACCGGATGTTCACCTTTAACAACCCCAATCCCGCCACCGCGGCGGAAACCCTGGCGGGTGTCTCCGCCCTTAATACCAGCGTCTGCCAGCTCTGGACGGCGGTCTTAAACCGGCTGGATGAGGTGGTCCGGCGTAACACCGCCGCGGCCAGGGGCCGCCTTGTCCTGTACCTCGCCATCGCCCTGGTGTCGATACTCCTGGCCTTCGGCTTTGTGGCGGCGAGTACCCTGGATATTAACCGCTCGGTACGGAGCCTGAAAACCCTGTTCAGGGGGCTTCACGAAAACGATCTGACCCTGTCGCTGGAAATCAACTCCCAGGATGAATTCGGGGAACTTATGACCGCCTTCAATGGGTTTCTCAACGTTCTCCGTTCCACCTTCGGTTCCTTTAAGCAGAGCGTCCAGCTTGTGGCCAACTCGGTCTTTGACCTGTCCTCTTCCTCCAAGGAGATTACCACCACCGCCAACGAGCAGTCCGCCAGCGTTTCCGAGATCGTCAGTACCATGGAAAGCAGCAAAAACCTTTCGGAGCAGATCGCCGTTAAGACCACGGAGGTGGCCCAGCTCGCCGTCCAAACCCAGGAACTGAGCAGCCGGGGGGCGGAACTGCGGGAGGCGAACCAGGGGATGATGGAGGATATTCGGGAACAGAACCAGAAGATTATCCGCGAGATCAGAAACCTGTCGGACATGATCATCCGCATAAGCGAGGCGATCCGGATCATCGACGGCATCGCGGATCAGACCAAGTTAATCGCCTTTAACGCCTCCCTGGAGGCGTCTTCCTCGGGGGAATCGGGGGCCCGGTTCTCCGTGGTGGCCGCCGAGATCCGGCGGTTCGCCGATAACGTGGTGGAATCCACCAGGGAGATCAAGCAGAAAATCGAGGAAGTCCAAGGGGCTTCCCAAACCTTGATCGCCGAGGCCAACAGCGGTTCCAAGCAGATCGAGATCGGCTACGAGAGGATGAGCCAGCAAAAGATCGTTTTTGAGGAAATTGTCGAAAACTCCCAGAACGTGGCCACCCGGTCCCAGCAGATCTCCAATTTGAGCAAACAGCAGGAAGTGGCCTCTTCCCAGATCTTCAGCGCCCTTAAGGAAATTTCCGCCGGGGTCAAGCAGTTTGTGGTGGCCACCTCTTCCACTTCCAAGATCGCCGACAGCCTTAACGGCATGTCGGAGGAGCTAAAGGAAAAGGTGGAAAAGTACCGCACCGAAGGCTAAAGGGGCGTATCATGGCTTTATCAGTTGTGTTTTTCGCGGCGGGGGCGCTTCTCGCGCTGCTTTGTACCATCCCCCTGATCCGCTCCGGGAAAAAACGAATCGCGGAATTGGGGGGCGGGGAGGCCCGGGACGCCGGGGAGGCCGGAATCTTTGGCGAGACCCTGGGCCTGGTAAAAACCATCCAGGAATCCGCCGGGGCCATATCCCTTTCCAGCCGGGACAACTTCGCCACCGCCAACAGCCAGGCCGCCAGCGTGGAGGAGATAGAAAGTACCGTCAACGAGAACGCCCAGATCGCCGCGGAAATCGCCGATAAAACGGGGAGCGTGGCCACCATCGCCTCCAAGATGGAAGACGATGTCCTTAACGGTTTTTCCGTGCTGGAAAAGAACGTGAGGAAGATGGGGGATATCAAGGAAAAAAATTCCGGGGTTATCAACGGCATTATCTCTTTGGGGAACAAGGTCAACAAGATCCGGGACATCGTGCGGGTTATCAACACGATCACCGATCAAACCAAGGTGATCGCCTTTAACGCCGCCCTGGAAGCGGCCAGCGCCGGCGAGACGGGAAAGCGTTTCGCCGTGGTGGCCGCGGAGGTGAACCGCCTGGCGGACGACATAGCGGTCCTTACCCGGCAGATCCGGGAACAGGTGGAGGAGATACAAAGTTCCTCCTCGTCCCTGATCATCTACAGCGAGGAAGGATCGGACCGCATCGCCGAGGGTTACAAGCTTATCAAGGACCTGGAAGATATCTTCCGGGAGATCCGTTCCGGCGCGGAGATCACCAGCAACCAGGCCCAGACTATCACCGTTTCCACCCAGAAGCAGCGGGAGTCCAGCGAGCAGATCCATATCGCCATCGCCGACATTTCCCGGGGCTTGAGGAGTTTTATCGGCGCCGCCGAGGCCGCCTCGGTTTCCGCCGGCGGCCTGGTGGAACTGGCCCGGGAACTGGAGAGGCTCCTTAAGCGGGAAGATCCTTTTCCCGCTTTAGCCCCGCGGGTTGAGCATGGCGATTGATAAATCCAAGTATATCGGCAAGTTCGCCGAAGAGGGGCTGGAAAACATCTCCGTGGTGGAAACCCTGCTCTTTGAGATCCGGGAGGGGGGATCCGTTCAGGACGATCTGGTAACCCTGATGCGGGCCCTCCACACCCTCAAGGGTTCCGCGCGGATGCTGGAATTCAAGCGGATCGAGATCCTCGCCCACGCCATGGAAAGCGTTTTTTCCGCCCTCAAGGAAGAGAGGATCTCCCTGAACGACAGGGCGGTGCGGCTCCTTCTTTCCGGTCTGGACGAGTTGAGGGGAGGGGTCAACCGGGTTAAGGCCGGCGGGGAAGACGCCATAGAGGCGGAGGCTTTCCAAAAAGAACTGGCGGCCCTGGCGGCGAACGAGGATTTTAACGTCCTTAAAGCCGCGGCCTCCGCGCCCGCCGCCGGCCCGCCGGAACCGGAAACCGCCGCGGCCGCGGAAGAGGCCCCCCCGGCGGCGGTTTCCGGCCCCCAGGAACCGTCCCCCCGGGAAACCCCGCCGCCGCCGCGGGCCGGGACCGCCAAGCGGAATAAGCTGGAAGAGGCCAAATCGGAGAGTATCCGCGTATCCCTGGACCGGATCAACGGGATCATCAAGAGTATGGCGGCCCTCCAGTCCCTGGAAATCGCCGCCAGAAACATAGTCCGGGACACGGAGGCGCTGGGTGAGTTGACCCGGCGCTATTCCCGGCTCGCCGGCAACGAGCTGCCCTACAATTCCCCCCTGCTGCGGGATTTCCGGGTCATGGAGCGGATGGTAAGCAAGCTCGGCTCCCTGGTAAAGAACTACGCCATCGACGCGGGGAACCACACAAGAAACGCCTACGACAGCGTTATCTCCCTGCGGATGCTGCCCCTTTCCACGGTGCTGGACGCGTACCCCCGGTATGTGTTCACCATCGCCGCCGAGCTGGGCAAGCGGGTACGGATCGCCGTTGAGGGGGCGGAAAACGAGATCGACAAAAACCTGATCGAGTCCCTTTCGGAGGTGTTTCTCCACATGATCCGGAATTCCATCGATCACGGCATCGAGTCCCCGGAGGAGAGAAGGGCGGCGGGAAAGGACGAGACGGGAAGCCTCGTGATCCGCTGCGTTAGGGAAAGCGGGAACATGAAAATCACGATCACCGACGATGGAAGGGGTATCAACATCGAGGGGATCCGGAAAAAGATCGCCGACCGGGGACTGGTTTCCAGGGAGGCCGCCGCCGCCCTGGGGGAAGAGGAGCTTATTAACTTTATCTTCCAAAGCGGTTTTTCCACCGCGGAAAAACTTTCCAGCGTTTCCGGCCGGGGCGTGGGGATGGACGCGGTAAAGAACAACATAGAACTGATGAAGGGCAGCATCATCGTGCGGAGCGAGGCGGGGGCGGGGACGGTGTTTACCA
Organism: Treponema sp.; assembly: GCA_031257195.1. Taxonomy (GTDB): domain Bacteria; phylum Spirochaetota; class Spirochaetia; order Treponematales; family Breznakiellaceae; genus JAIRPD01. Next base: position 96,811 of record JAIRPD010000131.1, read on the forward strand.
TTTCCGTGCCCCTGTCCATGGCCTCCCTCATGGGCTTCCCCATTTCCGCGGGGGGGATGAAGTTTATCATCCCCGCCAATTTCGTGGATACCATACTGCTGGTGAACAACAGCGAAATCATAACCGTGGTGGACAGGCCCGGCATCAAGTACCAGGACAGGATCGTCAAGCTCTATTACCTCCATCAAATTTTACGGATCCCCGTGAGCGATAAAAGGCCCGAGGGGGATTCCGTCTTTGTGGTGATCATCCGCGCCTACGAGGAAACCATCGCCCTGGCGGTGAACGGCATCAGCAGCATGCGGAGCGTGATCCTGAAAACCATGCCTTCCTTCCTGGAAAACATGGCGGCCTTTTCCGGGGTGGTCCTGAGCGAGGATTACGAGATGGTGCCGGCCCTGCACACCCCCACGCTGGTCAAGATGGCCCGGCGGACCAAGACCATCGACATGAAGAAACGCCACATTGACTATGAGCGGATGCGTAAATCGATCCTGGTGGTGGACGATTCCCGGCCCACCCGGGACATTGAGCGGGATATCCTTCAAGCGGAGGGATACAAGGTGGACACCGCGGCGGATGGTTCCGAGGCCCTGGCGGCGGCGAAAAACACCCGCTATGACCTGATCTGCACCGATATAGCCATGCCCAACATGGACGGCTTTATGCTCACCGAAAACATCCGTAAAAACGACGCGTTAAAGGATATTCCGGTCATTGTCATTTCCTCCCGGACCGACGAGGAAGATCAGGTCCGGGCCGCCGCCCTGGGGGCCAACCGGTATATCGTAAAAACGTCCTTTAACAACCAGAATTTGATCAGCGCCGTAAAGGAACTTATTGGGGAGGCCCATGGATAAACGAAGGGTTTTGATTTTTGAGGACTCGGATATTTTCGCCGATATGCTTCTTGAATTCCTTGACGGCGAGGGCTATGAAACCGCCCGGGCGGTTAACGGCCTGGAGGGGATCAAACAGGTGTACAGCTTTCTTCCTGAATTGATCATCACCGACGTGGAGATGCCCCTCTTCAAGGGCTACCAGGCTACCCGGCTCCTTAAATCCCGGCCGTCCACCAGGACCATTCCGGTGATCATGTTCACCTCCCTGGGGGAATCGAAGGACAAGTTCTGGGGCGTTCAGGCCGGGGCGGATTACTACATAGAAAAATCCCCGGAGAATTTCGCGGAACTGTCAAAACAGACGGCCCGCCTCCTCGCGGAAAGTGTTCCCGCCGACTATGGGCAAATCAAACGGGAGGGAAAACGGATCAACGACAACTCCCTCATCGAGATGGTGAACAACCTTTTGGACAACAAGCTCTTTCAAACCACCGTCATAGGCCTCCTCGCGGAACTGTCGGCCAAGCTTTCCTCGCTGGAGGAGGTCGCCCGGGGGGTTTTCGGCCTTCTGCGGAATATCTGCGAGTCGGAGATCTGCTCGATGATGATAAAAGACGGCGACAATTCCCTGGTGGTTTACAACGCCAACAATTCGGGCTACACCGGGGAAATCGCCGAGGATTTTAAGGCCGTGGCCATCGCGGACTTTAACACCCGTTTTCCGGACTACAAGGTGGACGCCAAGGAAGTGAACGATTTTTTCCCCGCCGGGGAAAAATCAAAACGGATCGAGTCGTACATCATGGAAACCCTTAAAAGTTCCGGCGAGGACTTCGCCACGGTCCATATAGGCAACTCAATCAAGGAGTACTTTTCCCCGGTGATAGTGGAAAACCTCCAGGTTTTTCTTTCCGCCGCCGCCCCCATCGTGGCCAACGCCCTGCGCCTGCGGAGGATGGAAATTCTGCAGAAGAAAACCCGGGCCGCCTTTGCCCGGTATGTGCCCATTGACGTGATGGACGAGATTATCAAAAAATCCGATTCCCCGGTGAGCCAGAGCGAAACCCGGGTGGTGGCGGTGCTCTTTTCCGACATCGTCAGCTTTACCAAGATCTCCGAAAAAACCCCCGCCCAGGAAATGGTGAACTTCCTTAACGCCTATTTTTCTATCCAGTGCGGCGAGATCGTGGCCGAGGGGGGGAACGTGGACAAATTTATCGGGGACGCGATTATGGCTATCTTCGGCGCCCCCAAGTCCCTGGAAAACGCCGCCGCGGGGGCTGTCCGGGCGGCCCTGCGGATGATCAAGGCCCTGCCCCGGGCGGATACCTCGAAGATCATCCTTCCGGAGGGGGGCTTTGGCGCGGGGGTGGGGATCAACTATGGTGACTGCGTGGTGGGGAACATTGGTTTTCAGGACAAGCTGGACTACACCGTCATTGGCGACACGGTGAACCTCGCCTCCCGGATGGAGGGCCTTACCCGGTATTACAAACAGCCGGTCCTTGTTTCCGAGTTCGCCTACGAGGCGGCGAAGGATGAGTTTATCTTCCGCAAGGTGGACAATGTCCGGGTGAAGGGCAAGAACAAGCCCGTGGGGATCTACTCCGTTTACGACGCCTTCCGGGGGGAGGAGGGGGCCGGGACGCCCCGGAACCTGGTGGTGAACAGGGACGCCCTGGACCGTTATCACAAGGGGCTTAAACTGTTCCACATGCGGGAATGGGAAACCGCGGGACGGTACTTTACGGAGGCCCTGGAGATCGCCGAAAAAGACGGGGACGCCGATTTCCTCAGCGCCCTCTATATAAAACGGGTGGAGGAATACGCCAGGAACCCCCCCTCCCCGGACTGGGACGGCACGGTTACCATGACCGAAAAGTAGGGCCGGCGGCTTTTCCCGCCGGCGAAGGCGCGATCCGCCGCCCCCTCCCGCGGAAGGCCGCGCGTCCCTTATGGCGCGGTTTCGCCCCCCGCGCTTTCCGGCGGGCGTTTCGCGGGCGGGCTTAGGGGGCGGCGCCCTGGCCCAGGATTCGCCGGTACTCCCGCTCGTACCGTTCCGCCCCGGAACGGTCCCCCTCCCGTTGGGCGATAAGAAAAAGCCAATGCCAGGGCCGGGGGTCCCTTTTGTTCCGGGAGGCGGCGGTTAGAAGGTGGTCAAAGGCCCGTTCCAGGGCGCCTTCCCGGTAGGCCAGAAGCCCCAGGGCGGTGGGGATCTCCGGGGCGCCGGAGAAGTAGGGGTCCGCCTTTTCCAGAATCGTCCTGGCGTATTGAATCCCCCCGGCCCGTTCCACGCAGCCGGAATACTCCAGCAGCAGTTTGATGTCCCTGGGCCGTTCTTTGAGCAGGGCCTTCAGGTACACCGCGGCGGAACGGTATTTGCCCTGCTTGCGGTACGAATAGGCCAAAACCCGCCGCAGCCCCGGATTCGCGGGGTCCCAGGCCAGGAGGGCCTCCAGCTTTTTGGAGGCCGCCCCGTATTTGCGGGTCCTTACCAGGAACAAGGCCTCGTCCCGCCGGATGGAGCGGTTGTCGGGCCAGTATTCCAGGTATTCCCGGTAGGAGGCGGCGAGTTTCCCCCCCCACCGTCCTCCTCCCTCGTCAAAGAGGGCCTCCAGGGCGGCGATCCGTCCCAGGTGGGCCTCCTCGTGCCGGGGCGTGAGGAAGAGGGTCTTGGCGAACCAGCTTTCCGCCGCTTCCAGGAGCCCGGTTTTTAGGTAATTCTTGCCCAGGGCGTACATTAGTTCCGGGTCGGGCCCCATGGCGCGGATCGCCTCTTGAAGCAGACCGATTAACTTGAGGGGCTTCCTGGACCTCTCGATCTCATAGAGCAGGGAAAAACGGGAAAGGATCTCCTCGTCCCCGCCGAGGGTTCGGGCGTTTTCCAGGGCGGTTTTTAAGGTTTTAAGGCTCCGTCCCTCCCAGGCGGTGAGGGCCAGGGCGTACCAGAGTTCAAGGCTTTCCTGGTCGGTTTCCAGGGCCCGCCAAAGGTGGTTTTCCGCGGCGGAATAGTTTCGCAGCCGCCGCTGGGCCTCGGCGTACATGGCGTGGATGGCCGGGTCGTTCCCCCCCTTTTTCAGCCGGTTCCGGCAGGCGTCGGCGGCCCTCCGCCACTGGCCCTCTTCCAGAAAGGAGCGGATCATGAAACGATCCACCGCGCCGCTGTCCCAGGGAAGGTCCGGCAGGGAAGCCCCCTGGGAACGGATCAGGGACAGATCTTCCAGGGCCTCCGCCTTTTTGTTCAACTCCATGTATATGGAAACCCGGTACCAGCGGATCACCGGGTCCCCGGGGGAAAATTTCAGGGCCTGGCTGTAGTGTTCCGCCGCCTCTTCCAGGAAACCCATTTCCCGGGAAGCCCTGCCCAGTTCCAGCCTGAGCAGGGGGCCGTCCCTGCCGTTTTCCAGCGCGAACCGGAGCATTTGGGAACCCAGGGCGTAGTTTTCCCCCCGGCAGAGCCGGATGCCCCGGATAAAAAGGGCGTTGAGGTAGGCCCGGTAGATCCGGGGGTCCTCCGGGGCGGCCTCTACCGCCCGCTGGAGCGTTTCCACCGCCGCCTGGGAACGCCGGGCTTTGAGGAGGGCCGTCCCCAGGAGGGCCATGATCTCCCCGCTTTTATTGTTTTTGGCCAGGGCCTTTTCCAGGTACTGTACCGCCCGGGGATAAAAACCCAGGGCCAGGCAGCCGCGGCCGGCGAAAAAATAGCCCTCCGGGGATTGGGGGTTGAGGGCTATGTAGTCGTTAAAGGCCGCCAGGGCCCGGGAATGGTTTCCCAGGACGTGAAGCGCCCTGCCCAGGTAGAGAAAGGCCTCCGCGGGGCCCTCGTACCCGGAAATGATCTCTTCCAGGATGGAAACGGCCTTCCGGTAGTCCTTTTTTACCCCCGCGGCTATGGCCTCCCTCAGCCGCCCGGCCCCTTCCCGGGCGCTCCGTTTAAACGCCGTCTCCCCCCGGGGGGGACGGGAACCGTTCCCCATGGGCGGAGGTTTCTTACTTGGCCCTGGAGAGGGTAACGGCGCAGGTTACCACGATGTCTTCCACCGAGGCGCCCCGGGAAAGATCGCTGATCGGCTTGGCGAAACCCTGGAGGAAAGGCCCGTAGGCTTCCGCCTTGCCCAGGCGCTGCACCAGCTTGTAACCGATGTTTCCCGCCCCCAGATCCGGGAAGATCAGGGTGTTAACCTTGCCCCGCACGGGACTGCCCGCGGCTTTTTTGTCCGTCACCGAGGGAACTAGGGCGGCGTCCGCCTGAAGTTCACCGTCAAAGATAAAGTCGGGGTTTTTGCCCTTAAGGACCTCCACCGCCTTTTGGACCTTTTCCACGTCGGCGTGTTTGGCCGAACCCTTGGTGGAAAAGGACATGAGGGCCACCACCGGATCGGCCTCCAGGAATTCCCGGCAGGATTGGGCGGCGCTTTCCGCGATGTCCGCCAGCTGTTCCGGCGTGGGATCGGGGACCACCGCGCAGTCGGAGAATATCAAGGACCCTTCCTTGCCCCAGGAGGGGTCCATCCCGGTCATCACAAAACAGGAAGAGGCTGTTTTAAGGCCCTTTTGGGTGCCGATAATCGTCAGCCCCGCCCGCAGTACATCCCCGGTGGTGTTTTCCGCCCCGGCTACCATGGCGTCCGCGTCCCCCATGTGGACCATCATGGCGCCCCAGCGCAGGGGCTCCGCTATCTCGTATTTCGCCTGATCCTCGGTTACCCCCTTGTGCCTCCGAAGCTCAAAGTAATCCCGGGCGTATTGGTTAAAGTGGAAGGAACCGCGGGGATCCACAATGTTTACGCCGGTAAGGTCAACCCCCTCCTCCTCGGCGGCCTTGTCAATCCGCGACACCTCGCCCAAAAGGGTTACCGACGCGGCCAGCTTTTCGTCCATCAGGATCCGGGCGGCCTTGATGGTCCGTTTTTCCGTTCCCTCCGGGAGAACCAGCCTTTTTCCCAGGGATTTGGCCTTGGCCCTCATATCTCGCACAAAATCCATATACCGCTCCTTGTAATGTAATACCCCTAGCATAAACCTTAATTGACGAATAGTGAATAGTCCGGTACATTGGTGGTATGACGGATGTGCGTAATGACACCCTGGAACTTGAGGATTTTGACACGATCCTGTCTCCGGACATAGAATTTTCCGGGATTCTTCGTTTTGAAAAGCCCTTTTTAATCCGGGGTAGGGTTTCGGGGGAGATAGACGCCACGGGACTCTTGGTAATCGACGAAGAGGCGGTGGTGGAGGCGAATATCAAGGCCGCCCGGGTGATTGTCATGGGGACGGTGAGGGGTAATTTGACGGCCGATGAGCGGGTGGAAATCACCGATTCGGGGAAACTGACGGGCAACATCAACGCCCCGGAGATCGGCATGGAAGTGGGCTGCCGTTTTACCGGCCGCTGCGTGATGCCCGAGAAAAAACCCGCCGAATGAGGGTTCCCTGGTTTCTGGTCCTGGTGCCGCTTCTCGCGCCCCCCCTGGCCTCTCAGCAGAGGACCGCCGAACGGGGGTCCTCGGCTTTTCAGGAATACCAGAACGACAACTTTGAGGAAGCGGTCAGGATCTGCAAAGCCGAATTGGCCGCCAACCCCGCTAACCTGGAGTCCCATGTGGTTCTTTGCCGGAGCCTGGTTAGCCTGCGCCGCTACGAGGAGAGCCGTGAGTACGCCCTGGCGGGGAGAAATATCAGCCGCTATGATCCCCGGATCATAGAGATCCTGGGGGAGATCTACTATTTTCAGGGCCGGAACAACGAAGCCCTTCAATACTTTCAGCAGTATGTGAACCTCGCCCCCCAGGGGGACCGGATCAACAACGTGTATTACTACATGGGGGAGGTGTACATCCGCCAGAGCCGCTACCGCCGGGCGGATATAGCCCTGTCAACCGCGGTGTACTATATGCCCCGGAACGCCGAATGGTGGTCCCGGCTGGCCTATGCCCGGGAAAACGCCGGGGAAACCCAGGCGGCGCTGAGCGCCTACGAAAAGGCCCTGTCCCTTAACTCCCAGCTGGCCGACGCCCTCCGGGGCCTGGAACGGATCAGGGCGGACCTCGCCGGCCGTTAAGCCCGTGTACGCCGTTTCTTTTTACACCCTGGGGTGTAAACTTAACCAGCTTGAGACCGAGGCGGCGGCGGAGGCTTTTCGCGAAGAGGGGTTTACCCTGATTCCCTGGGATGGGCCGGAAAAACCCGCCCTCTTTATCCTCAATACCTGTACGGTTACCTCCCGGGCGGAGCAAAAGGCCCGGCGGATCATCCGGCTTTTTCTGCGTTCCCCCTGCGCGGTGCTGGTAACGGGCTGTTACGCCCAGCTTGAGCGGGAAGCCCTGGCCGCCCTGGACCCCGCGCCGGGGGAGGCGGATCCGGCCGCGGCCCTCTTTGTCCTGCCCGGCGGGGCCAAGGAGGCCCTGCTGGATCTTCCCCGGTATCTGGCCCGGAACGCCGGTCCGGGGCCGGACGCTTCCCCCCTGCCGGCGGCCCTTTCCCGCTGGTTTGAGGAGCGGGAAAGGGCCGCCCGGCCCCCGGAGGACAAGGCCGCCGCTTCCCCGCCGGCGCCCTTCCGCTTTAACCCCCGGGCCTTTAGTTTTCATTCCCGGGCCTTCCTTAAAATCCAGGACGGCTGCGACAGAAGCTGCGCCTATTGCCGGGTTCCCCTGGCCAGGGGAAAAGCCGCGTCCCTCGCTTCCGCCGAGGTCCTCGCCAGGCTTCGGGCCCTGGAAAGGGAGGGCCTGGCGGAGGCGGTGCTTACGGGGGTGAGTATTTGTCAGTACCGGGACCCGGCGGACCCCCGGACCAATCTGCCGGCCCTGCTCAGGCTCCTGCTGGACAACACCAGGACCATCGCCCTGCGGCTTTCCTCGGTGGAGCCGGAACCGGCGATCTGTACCGGTCCCGCTTCCCCCGGGGGGGATGACTTTTTCGCGATCCTCGCCCATCCCCGGATCCGGAACCACTTTCACCTTTCCGTCCAATCCGGCTCGGACCGGATCCTGGCCGCCATGGGCCGCCCGTACCGGGCGGGGGACATCGCCAAAACCGTGGAACGCTTACGGCGGATCAAGGGCGATCCCTTCCTGGCCTGTGATATTATTACCGGCTTTCCCGGTGAGACCGGGGAGGATTTCGCGGAAACCGCCGCCCTCTGCGGGGACCTTGATTTCGCCGGGATCCACGGGTTTCCCTATTCCCCGCGGCCCGGTACCAGGGCGGCGGCGATGGCGGATCAGGTGTGCCGGCGGCTCTCCGGGGAAAGGCTAAGGACGCTGCTGGAGCTGGCCCGGCGGGGCAGGAGGGCCTATGTGAGCCGCTGGCTGGGAAAAACCGTGGAAGCCGTGGCCGAGACGGCCGCCGTCCCCTCAAAAAGCGGGACCTTCCCGGGTTTAACGGATAACTATCTGCGGGCCGCGGTTACCCCGGCCGGGAATACCCCGGCGCCCCGGCCCGGTTCCGCCTTTCACTGCCACATAGCGGGCGAGGCGGGCCGGGCCGGTTTTGACATCCGGGGCGCCATGATCCTTGATTGTACCTGAGGCGAATACCTTACCAAATCAACAACCGGATTTTGGACGCTTGACCTAAACCGAAAAAGAGCCTATAGTAGGGAAAGCGAAAGGGTTGACCGGGCCGCTAGCTCAGGAGGTAGAGCAACGCCCTTTTAAGGCGTGGGTCACACGTTCGAATCGTGTGCGGCTCAGTGGCGATGACTTTTCCGCGGTAAAAGCGGTTTTTGTCGTTCCGCGAAATTCATTTTGATAAGAGGTTACAATGAGCGTACGAGCCACGGAAAGATTGATTGGCGATGTGGTTATCGCCTCGGGGCTGGCGAATAGCGCGAAGATGGTTGTTCAGTCCGTTAATGAGGAAGCTAAGCTTATCACCACTGTTTGGTTTTCCGACGATCACGCGGCGCAGACCGGGGTATTTCCCGCCAGCGCCATAGACCGGGCGGAGTCAAAGGGACCCGCGAAAAAAGCCGGCGCGCCGAAGGCGGCGGCGCCCAGGACGGCGGCGCGGAAAACGGGCCGGGGGAGATAACCCCGGCTGGGGCGCGACTCAGCGGAAGACGGCGGCGCGTCTTTTTAATCGCCGCCGCCCGTGATGGGCCTGCCCCGGAGCTTGTTCCAACAAACGTAGAGATACTCCCCATGGTGTACGCCCCCAGGGTTTCCTGGGGTGGCGCGCCGTGTTCTTACCATCAGCCCCGACGCCGCGGAACGGCCCGGCGGACGGTGGGGGATGGCGTACAATGGTCCTTTCATACCCCCCTATAGGGCTGAACCGTTCGGCGCGCTTTACCGGGATTCTCTATCCCTTGACAAAACCGCGCCGTCAGTGGTACAGTACCGCTATGCGTTGGACCCGTGTCCAAGATAAGACTCCACACGGTACGCCCCTGGGGTTCGCTCGAGCGCGAACTCCCAAGCGAAATACCCGCGTGGACGCGGGTATTTCGCCCCCCC